>NZ_CP013420.1:2700000-3000000 GCF_001718695.1 Burkholderia ubonensis
GCCAGACGTGGGCCGTCGGCTATGACTATCCGCTGTCGAAGCGCACCGACGTCTACGCGGCGTACATGAACGACCACATCAGCAGCCTGTCGAACGGCAACACGTTCGGCGCCGGCATTCGCGCGAAGTTCTGACCCCGCGGGCACGCCGCCGCGCGAGCCGCGCCGGATTCGTGCCCTGTTTCGTTTTGTTGAACGGCGCCGCCAATTGCGGCGCCGTTTTGCGTTTGTTGACCTTTTTGCTTCCTCTCTTTTGCTACTCTATCTCGTAATTTCTCGATTCTTTGGGATTGCGAGCCAGTTCGATGGATACCCTCGTCAGCATGAATGTGTTTCGCTACGTCGTCGAAGTGGGCAGCTTCGTCGGCGCGGCGGAGCGCATGCAGATGTCCGCGGCGATGGCGAGCAAGCACGTGATGCATCTCGAGCAGCAGCTGGGTGCGCGGCTGCTGCATCGCACGACCCGCCGCGTCGCGCCCACCGAAGCGGGGCGCGAATACTACGAGCGCCTCGTGCAGGCGCTGTCCGAACTCGACGAAGCCGGGCAGGCGGTCGGCGCCGCGAGCGTCGTGCCGCAGGGCCGGCTGCGCGTGACGTCGCTGTCCGCGTTCGGGCTGCGCCACGTGATGCGGGCGGTCACCGACTACGCGGACCGCTACCCCGACGTGACGGTCGAGATCACGCTGTCCGACCGCGTCGTCGAGCTGATCGATGAAGGCTACGACGTCGCGGTGCGCGCGGCGCCGAGCGGGCTGAAGTCGTCGTCGCTGGTCGCGCGGCAGATCGCGACCGCGCACATCATGCTCGTCGCGTCGCCCGACTATCTGGAGAAACGCGGCACGCCGCAGACGATCGCCGATCTCGCGCACCACAACTACCTGCGGCGCGACACGAACGCGACGATGCTCGATGCGATGGTGACCGACGCGGCCGCCGCGTCGCGCGTGAATCTCAACGGCAACCTGATCGTCAACCACCTCGAAGGGCTGCGCGCGGCCGTGCTCGGCGGCGCGGGCATCGCGCTGCTCGGCACCGAAGTGGTCGGCGACGACGTCGAGGCCGGGCGTCTCGTGCCGGTGCTGCTCGACGCGGTGCCGCCGCGCGAGCTGCCGATCTACGCGGTGTACGCGAGCCGCCGCCATGTGTCGGCGAAGGTGCGCTCGTTCGTCGATTTCCTCGCCGCGCGGTTCGAGAACGAATCGCTGTGCCCGTCGGTCGAGGCGCGCCTGCGCGTGCTGCCGATCACGCGGATCAAGCGAGCTTGACTGGGTTTGCACGCGAGCGTGCGTCGATGAAGAAAGCGCGAACCGTAACTGGGTTCGCGCTTTTTTCATTGCGGCGCGGTTGACGCGAGTGACGCGACGCGCGCGCGGTGCGTGCGACTTGCAGTGGTCCGCGTGATGGCGCATGCGTGACGTGCGCGCGACCTCCGCGCGACGCACACGCGGCGCCCGCGCCGCGCGTATCCGTCAGCGCGTGATGCCGAGCCGCGCCTTCGCGTCGTCGTACTCGCGTTTCAGCCGCTCGACGAGCGCGCCGACGCTCGGCAGGTCGTCCATCAGGCCGACGCCCTGGCCCGCGCCCCAGATGTCCTTCCACGCCTTCGCCTTGTCGCCGCCGAAATTCATCTTCGTCTTGTCGGATTCGGGCAGCGCTTCCGGATCGAGGCCGGCCTTCTCGATGCTTTCGCGGATGTAGTTGCCGTGCACGCCCGTGAAGAGGTTCGTATAGATGATGTCGGCGGATTTCGCGTTGAGGATCGCGCGCTTGTAGTCCTCGATCGCGTGCGCTTCCTGCGTCGCGATGAAGCGCGTGCCCATGTACGCGAGGTCGGCGCCCATCGCTTGCGCGGCGAGGATCGAGCCGCCGTTCGCGATCGCGCCGGACAGCACGATCGGGCCGTCGAACATCCTGCGCACCTCGCCGACGAGCGCGAACGGCGACGTCGTGCCCGCGTGGCCGCCCGCGCCGGCCGCGACGAGGATCAGCCCGTCGACGCCCGCTTCGAGCGCCTTCTGCGCGTGCCGCAGGTTGATCACGTCGTGCAGCACGATGCCGCCGTAGCTGTGCACTGCGTCGACGATCTCGCGCGCGGGCGCGCGCAGGCTCGTGATGAAGATCGGCACCTTGTGGTCGACGCACACGCGGATGTCGTGCTCGAGCCGCTCGTTCGACTGGTGGACGATCTGGTTGACCGCGATCGGGCCGATCACCGCATCCGGATGCTTCGCCTTGTGGTCGGCGAGCTCGGCCTGGATCTTCGTGAGCCATTCGTCGAGCAGTTCGGGCGGGCGCGCGTTGAGCGCCGGGAACGAGCCGACGATGCCGGCCTTGCATTGCGCGAGAACGAGTTCGGGATAGCTGACGATGAACATCGGCGACGCGATGACGGGCAGCGTCAGATGCTGAAGGACGGCGGGCAGTGCCATGTGGAGTCTCCTGATACTGATCCTGATCGTGGCTGTACGTGACAGTGACAGCGCGAACGGCGTTTCGAGTGTAGCCGGTGCGGCCGCCGCGCAGGTCTGCCGCACATATTAATACGAACGATCGTGCGTTTGCATGCGAGCTTAGCAAAGCGCGCCGCGTGCGGGCAATCGAGTGAGTGCTCTCTTTCTACGAATTCGGGTATCCACGCCGCTGTGCGGCTTCGAGCGCGCTCCTACAATAGCCGCCTATAACAAACCAACGAGAAACAGACCATGCCGTTCGAGACATTCGCACCGTTTCGCGTAACGGTGCAGGACACCGACATCTTCGGTGTCAAAGGAGGCGCGGGGCCGCCGCTTCTGCTGCTGCACGGCCATCCGCAGACCCACATGATCTGGCATCGCGTCGCCGCGACGCTCGCGAATCATTTCACGGTGATCGCGACCGATCTGCGCGGCTACGGCGCGTCCGGCAAGCCCGCGAGCGACGCGCAGCACACGCCGTATTCGAAGCGCGCGATGGCGGCCGACCAGGTCGCGGTGATGCGGCAGTTCGGCTTCGAGCGGTTCTACGTGTGCGCGCACGATCGCGGCGCGCGCGTCGCGCACCGGCTCGCGCTCGATCATGCCGATGCGGTGGAGCGAATGATGCTGCTCGACATCGCACCGACGCTCGCGATGTACGAGAAGACCGATCGCGCATTCGCGACCGCGTACTTCCACTGGTTCTTCCTGATCCAGCCCGAGCCGCTGCCGGAGACGCTGATCGGCGGCCACACCGACGCGTACATCGAGCGCGTGATGGGCAATCGCTCGGCGGGCCTCGCGCCGTTCGCGCCCGACGCGCTTGCCGCGTATCGCGCAGCGCTCGCGCAGCCGGGCGCGGTGCACGCGATGTGCGAGGACTACCGCGCGTCGGCGACGATCGACCTCGAGCACGACCGTGCGGATCTCGAGCGCGGCACCAAGGTCGCGTGCCCGCTGCGCGTGCTGTGGGGCGCGGACGGGATCGTCGAACGCTGCTTCGATCCGCTCGACGAATGGCGGCACGTCGCGCGCGACGTCAGCGGCCGCGCGCTCCCGTGCGGACACTACATTCCGGAAGAGGCGCCGGTCGACCTGATCGACGAGATGCTCGCGTTCTTCGAGGCGCGCGACCCGGCGGCCTGATGGGGATGGCGGCGCGGGCGGCGGCGCGCGTGCGTCACCGCCGCGCCGCGTCGTCGTCCGAAAGCGGCGGCAGCCGGCGCGGCACCGGCGTCGACTTGACGATCGCGGTGCTCGTCTCCGCGCGCTCGGTCACCTTCGCGAGGATGCCGTCGAGCTGCTCGATCGAGCGCAGGTAGAGCCGGCAGATGAAGCAGTCGTCGCCGGTCACCTTGTCGCATTCGACGAATTCGGGGATGCGCCGCAGCAGCTCCTCGACGAGATGCAGCTGGCCGGGCAGCGGCTTCACGCGGACGATCGCCTGCAGCGTATAGCCGAGCGCGCGCGGGTCGAGCTCGACGGTGAAGCCGGCGATCACGCCCTGCGCCTCGAGGCGCCGCACGCGGTCCGCGGTCGCGGGCGCCGACAGCCCGATCTGCCGCGCCAGCTCGCTGGTCGCGATGCGCGCGTCGTCGGCGAGCGCGGCGAGGATCGCGCGGTCGGTCGCGTCGAGCGTGGCGACGGATGGAGGGGAAAGGCGTTTCGTCATGATCGCTTTGCTTTCGAAGGTGAATCGAATGATTCGCTTCAGTTTAGCCGTGGATGCACGGAAAGCAAGCTCCTAGAATCGAAGTCATCTTCCCTCGCCACCGGAGCCCACGATGGCCTCAAACGAAATTCGCCGCGGCGCCGCCGAAATGGTCGTCGCGATGCTGATGTCCGGCACGATCGGCTGGCTCGTGATGTCGTCGCGGCAGCCGCTCGCCAACGTCGTGTTCTTCCGCTGCGTGTTCGGCGGCGCGACGCTCGCGCTCGTCTGCGCGGCGCTCGGGCTCCTGCGCCGCTCGCTGTTCTCGTGGCGCATGCTCGGTCTCGCCGCGCTCGGCAGCGTCGCGATCGTCGCGAACTGGCTGCTGCTGTTCGCCGCGTATTCGCGCGCGTCGATCTCGATGGCGACCGCCGTCTACAACACGCAGCCGTTCATGCTCGTCGCGCTCGGCGCGCTCGTGTTCCGCGAACGGATCACCGCGTCGACGCTCGTGTGGCTGCTGCTCGCGTTCGTCGGCCTCGTGTGCGTGGTGCGCGTCGAGCCGGCCGTGCTCGCGGTGCCGGGCGCGTATCTCGAAGGCGTCGCGCTCGCGCTCGGCGCCGCGTTCCTGTATGCGGTGTCGTCGATCGTCGCCAAGCACCTGAAGGGCACGCCGCCGCACCTGATCGCGCTGCTGCAGGTCGGGCTCGGCGTCGTGATGCTCGCGCCGTTCACCCGCTTCGACACGCTGCCCGCGACGCCGTCGCAATGGTTCGACCTCGTCGTGCTCGGCATCGTGCACACGGGTGTGATGTACGTGCTGCTGTACGGTGCGATCCAGAAGCTGCCGACCGCGATGACGGGCGCGCTGTCGTTCGTCTATCCGGTCGTCGCGATCGCGGTCGACCGCGTCGCGTTCGGGCAGACGCTCGTGTGGACGCAGGTGCTCGGCGCGCTGTTGATCCTGCTCGCGGCGGCCGGCGTCAATCTCGGCTGGCGCATCGTGCCGGCGCGCCGCGCGGTGGCGGGGCGCTGAAAGGGTCGTGCGATTTGGCATGCCGCAGCGGCGCGAAAAACGTCCCCCGCGCGCACATGAAACGGCCTGTAAGAACTTGTAGGGAAACACCCGATGCGATGCAGTCGGCGTCGCTCGTATGATGCGTGCTGTGACGTTGATCACGTTCACAGGATTCCGATTCGAGATGCCGTTCGCCTGCCAGGCCGAACGGCATTTTTTTTATGCGTCGCTCGCCGCGAGCGCACGCCGCGCGTCGAGCCGCGCGAGCACCGCACGCTTCGCGTCGTCGTCCGACGCGCGCCATCCCTTGATCTCGTCGCGGGTGCGCAGGCAGCCCGCGCACCATTCGGTGCGCGGATCGATCCTGCACACGCCGGTGCACGGCGATGCGACGGCGCTCGCTTTGCGGCACGTCGCTCATGCGGTCTCCCGCAGCGCGACGTCGGCGACCGGCGCGCCGGTCAGCGTGACGAGCTCCTGCGGCGACAGGTTGAACACCGCGTGCGGATGGCCGGCCGCGGCCCACAGGCTGTCGAGCGCGAGCAGGTCGGCGTCGATCAGCGTGACGGGCTCGACCAGATGGCCGATCGGGCACACGCCGCCGATCGCATAGCCGGTGTTGTCGCGCACGAACTTCGCGTCCGCGCGGCCGACCTCGCCGACCTGCGCGGCGACCTTCTGCTCGTCGACGCGGTTCGCGCCGCTCGCGACGACCAGCACCGGCGCGCCGTCCGACTGGCGGCGGAACAGGATCGACTTCGCGATCTGCGCGACCGAGCAGCCAAGCCCGGCCGCCGCCTCCGCGGACGTCTTGCCGGTTTCGGACAGCATCACGATGCCTTTCGCATGGCCGCGCT
The DNA here is from genome assembly GCF_001718695.1 of Burkholderia ubonensis. Taxonomy (NCBI): domain Bacteria; kingdom Pseudomonadati; phylum Pseudomonadota; class Betaproteobacteria; order Burkholderiales; family Burkholderiaceae; genus Burkholderia; species Burkholderia ubonensis. The sequence continues at coordinate 2,705,979 of NZ_CP013420.1, forward strand.
CGCGCAGCAGCGTCGCGACGCGTCGCGCGGAATCGGGGAGGGAATCGAATGAAGTGGGTGTCGTCATGTGGTCGGATCCGTTGAATGCATGAAGCCTGGGGTCAGGCGCAGCTCGGCGCGTCGGCCGCGCTTTGCGCCTTCGCGAGCAGCGCGCGGCCGGCGCGCGACACGTTCGCGCGGCCGATCGCGTTCGAGATGAATTCGCCGGCGGCGACGACCTGCGCGAGATCGACGCCGGTGTCGATGCCGAGGCCCTGCATCAGGTACAGCACGTCCTCGGTCGCGACGTTGCCGGTCGCGCCCTTCGCGTACGGGCAGCCGCCGAGGCCCGCGACCGACGCGTGGAAGATCTCGATGCCCTCGAACAGCGCCGCGTAGATGTTCGCGAGCGCCTGCCCGTAGGTGTCGTGGAAGTGGCCCGACAGGCGCTCGCGCGGAAACACGCGCGCGACCGCCGCGAGCACCTCGCGCGTGCGCTGCGGCGTGCCGACGCCGATCGTGTCGGCGATGTCGATCTCGTCGCAGCCGAGCGCCGCGAAGCGCTCGACGACGTCGACGACCGACGCGACCGGCACGTCGCCCTGGTACGGGCAGCCGAGCGCGCACGACACGCTGCCGCGCAGCCGCAGGCCCGCGTCCTTCGCGGCCTTCGCGACCGGCTCGAAGCGGGCGATGCTCTCGGCGATGCTGCAGTTGATGTTCCGCTGCGAGAACGCCTCGCTCGCCGCGCCGAAGATCACGACCTCGTCCGCGCGCGCGGCGAGCGCGCCCTCGAAGCCCTTCAGGTTCGGCGTGAGCACCGAGTAGACGGTGCCGGCGCGCCGTTCGATGCCGGCCATCACGTCGGCGCCGTCGGCCATCTGCGGCACCCATTTCGGCGACACGAACGACGCGGCCTCGATGTTGCGGAAGCCGGCGTGCGACAGGCGGTCGACCAGCGCGATCTTCACGTCGGTGGGCACGAAGGTCTTTTCGTTCTGCAGCCCGTCGCGCGGGCCGACTTCGACGATCTTCACGGCGGTGGGGAAGGTCATGACTGTCTCCTTGTCTTTGGAATGCGCGTTTTCAGTAGCCGCGCGCGTAGTCGACGATCCCGCTGACGGGCTCGCCGCGCTCGAACGCGCGGATCTTGCCGGCGATCTGCTCGACCGCTTCCGCGCGCAGCGTCTCGGCGGAGCTGTGCGGCGTGATCGTGATGCGCGGTGCGCGCCAGAACGGATGGTCGTCCGGCAGCGGCTCGTGCTGGAACACGTCGAGCGTCGCGGCGGCGACGCGGCCGCCCGCGAGCGCGTCGAGCAGGTCGGCCTCGACCAGATGCGCGCCGCGCGCGACGTTGATCACGTAGGCGCCGGGGGCGAGACGCGCGAACGTGCGCGCGCAGAGGATGCCGTCGGTGTCCGGCGTGCTCGGCAGCAGGTTGACGAGCACCTTCGCGCCGGCGACGCACGCGTCGAAGGCGCCGTCGCCCGCGCAGGTCTCGATGCCGTCGAGCTGCTTCGGGCTGCGGCTGTAGCCGCGCACCGGCAGGCCGAGCGCGGCGAGCGCTCGCGCGACCTGCGCGCCGAGCACGCCGAGGCCGAGCACGGCGACCGTGAAGGTCGCGCGCGGATGCGGTTCGAGCACGTGCCAGCGGCGCTCGCGCTGCAGTGCGTCGTATTCGTCGAAGCGGCGCAGGTAGCGCAGCACCGCGTGCGTCACGTACTCGACCATCTGCTGCGCCATGCCCGAATCCTCGAGCCGCACGAGCGGCACGTGCGGCGGCAGCGTGCCCGGATGCGCGCGTTCGAGCGCGAGCAGCGCGTCGACGCCCGCGCCCAGGTTGAAGATCGCGCGCAGGCCGTCGCGCGGCGCGAACAGCTCGCGCGGCGCGCGCCACACGAGCGCGTAGTCGGCGGCGGCCGTGTCGCCCGGCTGCCACGCGCGCAGCTCGGCTTCCGGCAGCGCCTGCGCGAGCTCGTCGCGCCACGCGCCGGCTTCCTGATGCGGCGAATGGAACAGGATCTTCATGCGGTCATTTCGCGAACAGCTGGCCGATGTCGGCGAATGCCTTGAACTCGAGCGCGTTGCCGCACGGATCGAGGAAGAACATCGTCGCCTGCTCGCCGGCCTCGCCCTTGAAGCGGATGTGCGGCTCGATCACGAAGCGCGTGTGCGCGGCCTTCAGCTTGTCCGCGAGCGCGTGCCATTCGTCCATCGCCAGCACGACGCCGAAGTGGCGCACCGGCACGTCGTCGCCGTCGACCGGGTTGACCGCGCTCGCGCCTGTTTCGTGCGGCGCGAGATGCGCGACGAGCTGGTGGCCGAAGAAGTCGAAATCGACCCAATGATCCGAGCTGCGGCCTTCCGGGCAGCCGAGCAGGCCGCCGTAGAACGCGCGGGCGTCGGCGAGGCTCGACACGGGAAAGGCAAGATGGAACGGGCGCAGCGCGCCGGCGGGCGTAGCGGGCATCGGGTGTCTCCTTTCTGGAACCTCACATTCTACGGTTTCGCGGCGGGTTGCGTCGGCGGGCGGGGGCGCGATCCCGCCCGCCGAAAAGCAAAGCACAAAATATTGGTTCGGCCGCCGCGCGCGGCGCGCCACAATCGGGCCTCGTCTTCAAGCCAGCGAGGGCAATCATGGGCGCATGCAGCAAATCGGTCTGGCCGCCGCGGCTCGTCACCGTTCCCGGCCTGCACGGCAGCGAAGGCGCTCACTGGCAGACCTGGCTCGAACGGCAGTTCCCGCGTTCGCTGCGCGTCGAGCAGGCGGACTGGGACGCGCCGGATCTCGCGGGCTGGGCGCAGTCCGTGCGCACGCTGCTCGAGCGCGAGCGCGGCCCGTTCGTGCTCGCCGCGCACAGCTTCGGCTGCCTTGCGGCCGCGCACGCGCTCGCGCAGTGGCCGCATGCCGGCGAAGTCGCGGGCGTGCTGCTGGTCGCGCCGGCCAGCCCGCGGAAGTTCACGTTCGCCGGCGCGTTCGATGCGCGGCGCCTCGCGGTGCCGTCGATCGTGATCGGCAGCGAGACCGATCCGTGGATGTCGCTCGGCGATGCCCGCACCCTCGCGCAGCGGCTCGGCAGCGCGTTCGTCAACCTCGGCGACGCGGGCCACATCAACACCGCGGCCGGCTTCGGGCCGTGGCCGCGCGCGAAGTACTTCATCGACACGCTCGTGCATTGCGCGGCGCCGCTGCGGTTTCGGGAGGACGCGGGGGAGTTCGATGCCGCCTTCGCCGGCAGGGTGCTCGCGCACGCGGTCTGACGCATTGAGAATCCGCGATGCCGCGCGCCACCATGAACAACGCCCTGCGGCGCGGGCCGATGCCCGCCCTGCAGGGCGTCGTCGTTCGACGCGCGGCGCGAGCGGCCGTTACGCGGTGACGGGCTTCACCGCTGCCGGATCCGAATAGCTCGGCCGCCCGTTCTCGACGTGGCCCGCGAAGCGGCGCGAGAACGTGCCGTTCGCGCCGTCGCTCACCGTCACGTCGTACCACTGGTGGCTCGACGCGAGCAGCCATTTCTCGACGCGCTCGTCGCCCGCGTGCAGCGTCACCTGCCGCGCCGGCGCGCCGTACGCGTTGTCGGTCAGCGTCAGCGTGACGTGGCCCGTCCCGTGATTGCGCAGCTTCAGGTACAGGTTGCCGTTCGCGACGTCGTAGCCGGCCTTGACCTCCGGCTGCGCGTGGTTGCGCCGATGCGCGGCCGCGGCCGACGCGTTGCCCGAGAAGATCCGCACGAAGCCGTTCGGCCCGTACACCGAGAACGCATACGCGCCGTTCGTCGCCGTCAGGTCGAAGTCCGCGTGCAGCGTGCGGTGCGCGCCGACCGTGTAGCGCCACGGCCCGTCGCTGCGGTTCGTCGCATACACGTTGAAGTGCGCGCCCTGCTCGCCGCGGTTCGCGAATTCGATGCGCAGCCGGTTCGCGCCGTCGACGCGCGCGTTCACATGCAGTTCGTACGGCAGCGCGCGCGCCGGCCGCACGCCCGGCTCCTGCGGATCGATCGGCGCCGGTTGCGCGGGCACGGTCGGCGCGGGCTGCGACGTGCACTGCTGGTCGGCGATCGAGCGGTACTGGCTCGTGTCGGGCAGCGGCGGGAACGTCGCGTCCTGCGTGCGGAAATCGAACGCGGCGCGCAGGTCGCCGCACACCGTGCGGCGCCACGGCGTGATGTTCGGCTCGTCGACGCCGAAGCGCTCGCCGATGAAGCGGATCACCGACGTATGGTCGAACACCTGCGAGCACACGAAGCCGCCCTTGGTCCACGGCGACACGACCGTCATCGGCACGCGCGGGCCGAGGCCGTACGGCAGGCCGTCGGCCGTGTAGCTGCCGCCGCGCCCCGGGTTCACGACCGTGTGCAGCTCGCCGTCGGTCGTGACGGTCGACGCGCCCTGCGCGGCCGACGTCGGCGGCTGCGGCGGCACGATGTGATCAAAGAAGCCGTCGTTCTCGTCATACATGATGAACAGCACGGTCTTGCTCCACACGTCCGGGTTCGCGGTGAGCGCGTCGAGGATCTGCGACGTGTAGTTCGCGCCGTAGGCGGGCGTGTATTTCGGATGCTCGGAGAACACCGCGGGCGGCAGCAGCCACGACACCTGCGGCAGGCGGTCGTTGATCACGTCGGACTTCAGGTCGTCGAGCGTGCGCACCGTCTGCGCGCGCCGGTACAGCGACGAGCCCGGCTGCGCGTGGATGAAGTTCGCGAAGTTCTGCAGGATGTTCGTGCCGTAGTTGCCGTTGACCGGATCGGCCCACGTGAGCCCCTGCTGGTAGACCTGCCACGAAATGCCGCGCGCCTCGAGCCGCTCGGGGAAGGTCTGCCACGTGAGCAGCTGGTACGCGGGCGGCAGGTTGCCGTCGACGTAGTCGGCGTTGTCGAGCAGCGGGCCGCCGAACTTGCCGGTCGGGTCGATCGTGCCCGTCATCAGGTACGCGCGGTTCGGGTGCGTCGGGCCAGGCAGCGAGCAGAAGTAGTGATCGCAGACGGTGAACGCATCGGCGAGCGCGTAGTGGAACGGGATGTCCTCGCGCACGTGGTAGCCCATCGTCATGTCGGTCTTGTTCGCGGGCCACTGGTCGTAGCGGCCGCCGTCGATCGCCGCGTGGGTCTTCGCCCACGAGTGGTCGAGCGCGCCGAGGCACTGCGCGCTGGTCGTCTTCGTGTCGAGCCGGAACGGCAGCACGGGCTTCGCCGGGTCCGCCTTCGACGGCTGGTACCACACGGGCTTGCCGTTCGGCAGCGGGATCGGGAACCGGTCGTTGTAGCCGCGCACGCCGCGCAGGTGTCCGAAGTAATGGTCGAACGAGCGGTTCTCCTGCATGAACACGACGATGTGCTCGACATCGCGGATCGTGCCGGTGCCGCGCGCGGCGGGAATCGCGAGCGCGCGGCGGATCGATTCGGGGAACGCGCCGAGCGCGGCGGCGGCGCCCGCGGACTGCGCGACGGTATGCAGGAAACGGCGGCGGCTGGATGACGTCATGTTTTTCACCTCGGTTCTGCGAGCGGGACGGGAGCGGGGACGGCGCGATCAATGCGGCGACGATGCCGCGGCGGCCGACGCATCGGCCGCCGGTTTTGCATCGTCGTCGTCTTCCGGCGGATAGTGGACGACGGGCGGCGCGAGCGGCGCGGCATCCGCCGCGGCAGCGTGCGCGCCGGCATCGCTGTTGAACGCGCTCGCGGTGCCCGACGACGCGCCGGCCTGCTGCGACGCGTCGGCCGCTTGCTCGTCGTGCGGCGCGTCGTCGCTGCAGGCGGCGACGAGCGCGGTGGCACACAGAACGGCGGCAACGACGACACGACGCATCACTTCTCTCCTGGCAGGCTGATCGGCAAACGTTTTCCAGTATGCCGGCGCGATGCGACGTTTCGGTGAATCGTTTGCGACCGGAACATGATCGCGAAACGCTTTCGCGAAGCTGTCCCGTGGCTTTCGGCGAAGGCTGCACGAGGCAGACGTGCATGGCGGAATTTGCCAGCGGGACGCGCACGACGTGCCGCATTTACATGCGTGTGCAACGCGAAGGCGCGAACCGGTGTCGCGCGCGATGTGCGCGCAGTGCGACGCGGCCAGCGCGCGAGCGGCGGTCGATATGTCGCCTCCGATGCCGCGAGCCGGTATTTGTTGCCGCTTCGTCGGCGCGTTGCCAGCAGCGCGTCAGCGTGCCGCCATCCAGCGCTCGGATACGGCCGCGCATCGCGATCCCGGCCGAGTGCTCGGCGCACGCACGCCGGCATCGCTGCTGCGCGGCACCGGAATTGCTCCGAGGGCCGCTGCGCGCGCGCTCGCGCACGACCGGTCCGGCACGGGCCACCTATCCGCGTCCATCCCTCATCGAGCGAGCAGAACTCATGTCCACCGATCGATCCGATTCCTCATCTGCCGAACCCGGGCGCGCCGCGTCGCGCGCGCCGCTCGGCGAAGGCCGGCCGGCGCCGTCGCAGCCGGCCGATACGCCGTCGAGCGCGGCGCGTCGCCGCTTCCTGCAATCGGCGGCGGCCGCCGCGACGGTCGGCGCCGCGCCGCACGTGCATGCGCAGGGCGAGGCCGCCGCAGCGCCGCCTGCGCACCGCGACGCGGTGCCCGCGCGGCCGGTGCATCTCGACATCAACGGACGCGCGTACACGCTGCAACTCGAGCCGCGCGTCACGCTGCTCGACGCGCTGCGCGAGTACGCGGGGCTGACCGGCACGAAGAAGGGATGCGACCGCGGGCAGTGCGGCGCCTGCACGGTGCTCGTCGACGGGCGGCGCATCAATGCGTGTCTGACGCTCGCGGTGATGCACGAAGGCCAGCGCATCACGACGGTCAAAGGGCTCGCGCGCGACGGCGTGCCGAGCGCGGTGCAGCGCGCGTTCGTCGCACACGATGCGTTCCAGTGCGGTTACTGCACGCCCGGCCAGGTGTGCGCCGCGACCGCGCTGCTCGACGAGTTCGCGGCCGGCGCGGCGAGCGCGGTCACCGCCGACGTGCGGCATCGCCCGGTGCAGCTGACGGACGCCGAGATCCGCGAACGCATGAGCGGCAACCTGTGCCGCTGCGGCGCGTATTCCAACATCGTCGCCGCCGTGCGCGCCGCGCACGCGGCGAGCGCATAGCCGGCGGAGGGCATCGCAATGGAAGCGATCACCTACGAACGTGCGGCCGACGTCGCCGGCGCGGTGCGCGCGGCGCAGCGTCCGGGCGCGGCGTTCATCGGCGGCGGCACGAACCTGCTCGATCTGATGAAGGGCGGCGTGGCGCGACCGGTCGCGCTCATCGACATCACGCGCATCGCGGGCCTCGATACGGTCGACGCGCTGCCCGACGGCGGGCTGCGGATCGGCGCGCTCGTGCGCAACAGCGATGCGGCCGATCATGCGCGCATCCGCGCGGACTATCCGCTGCTGTCGCAGGCGCTGCTCGCGGGCGCGTCGGCGCAGCTGCGCAACATGGCGACCATCGGCGGCAACCTGATGCAGCGCACGCGCTGTCCGTACTTCTACGACACGGCCTTCGCGCAATGCAACAAGCGCGAGCCGGGCAGCGGCTGCGCGGCCATCGGCGGCCACAACCGGATGCATGCGATTCTCGGCGCGAGTCCGCAGTGCGTGGCAGTGAACCCGTCGGACATGAGCGTCGCGCTCGCCGCGCTGGACGCCGTCGTGCAGGTGAGCGGCCCGCGCGGCGCGCGGCAGATCCCGTTCGAGTCGTTTCACCGCCTGCCCGGCGACCGGCCCGATCTCGACACGACGCTCGCGCCCGGCGAGCTGATCACCGCGGTGGACCTGCCGCCGCCGCGCTTCGCCGGCCATGCGCATTACCTGAAGGTGCGCGATCGCACGAGCTACGCGTTTGCGCTCGTGTCGGTGGCGGCCGCGTTGCGGATGGACGGCGCGCGCATCGAGGAGGCGCGCATCGCGCTCGGCGGTGTGGCGCACAAGCCGCTGCGCGCGACGCTCGCCGAGCAGCATCTCGCGGGACGCGCGCCGACCGATGCGTTGCTGCACGACGCCGCCGCGCTCGCGCTGCGCGATGCGCGGCCGCTCGACGGCAATGCGTTCAAGGTCGCGCTCGCGCAGCGCGCGATCGTGCGCGCGGTGAAACGCGCCGCAGCCAATGGAGGTGCAGCATGAACACGCTGACCGGACAGCCGCTCGATCGCGTCGACGGCATGCTGAAGGTGACGGGCGGCGCGCATTACGCGGCGGAATTCGCCGATCCGCGGCTCGCGCACGCGGTGCTCGTGACGAGCACGATCGCGGCCGGGCGGATCGAATCGATCGACACGGCGCGTGCGCGGGCGATGCCCGGCGTGCTGCTCGTGATCACGCACGAGAACGCGATGCGGCTGCCCAACGGCGGCCGGCCGCCGCTGTCGCCGCCCGCGGGCCGGCACCTCACGCTGCTGCAGGACGACACGGTGCGCTACAGCAACGAGCCCGTCGCGGTCGTCGTCGCGCAGACGCTCGAGCAGGCGAGCGCCGCCGCCGATGCGGTGCGCGTGCGCTATCGCCCGGGCGCCGCCGCGCTCGATTTCGCGCGCGAGAAGGCGGCCGCGCGCGTGCCGCCGAAGCAGCAGGGGCGGCCGATGGACACGCAGCGCGGCGACGTCGACGCGGGGCTGCGCGAAGGCGCGGTGCGCATCGACGCGACCTACACGACGCCGATGCAGCATCACAACCCGATCGAGCCGCATGCGACGATGGCCCGCTGGGACGGCCCGACGCTCACGCTGCACGACGCGACGCAGGGCGTGGCGGGCGCGAGCACCGCGGTGGCCGCGGTGTTCGGCATCGCGCCGGAGCAGGTGCGCGTGCTGTCGCCGTTCCTCGGCGGCGGCTTCGGCTGCAAGGGTTCGTCGTGGTCGCACGTGTCGCTGTGCGCGATGGCCGCGAAGCAGGCCGGTCGGCCGGTGCGGCTCGTGCTGACGCGACCGCAGATGTTCGGCCCGGTCGGCTCGCGGCCGTACACCGAGCAGCGCGTCGTGCTGGCCGCACGCGCCGACGGCACGCTGACCGCGATGCGCCACGATTCGGTCGTGACCACCTCGACGTTCGAGGACTGGACCGAGATGTGCGGGATGCCGTCGCGGATCATGTACGCGGTGCCGAACCAGGCGACGACGCACCGGATCGTGTCGCTGAACGTCGGCACGCCGACCTTCATGCGCGCGCCGGGCGAGGCGTCGGGGTCGTTCGCGCTCGAGTCGGCGATGGACGAACTCGCGTGGCAGCTGCGGATGGACCCGGTCGAATTGCGGCTCGCGAACTACGCGCAGGTCGATCCGCAGGACGGCAAGCCGTGGTCGAGCAACGAACTGCGCGCGTGCTACCGGCTCGGCGCGCAGCGCTTCGGCTGGTCGCGCCGCACCGGCGCGCCGCGCACGATGCGCGACGGCGACACGCTGATCGGCCTCGGGATGGCGGCCGCCACGTACCCGGCGAACCGCAGCGAGGCGTCGGCGCGCGCGCGCATTCTGCCGGACGGCACGGCTGAAGTGGCATCGGGCACGCAGGACATCGGCACGGGCACCTACACGGTGATGACGCAGGTGGCCGCCGATGCGCTCGGCTTCGCGTTGCGCGACGTGCGTTTCGTGCTGGGCGACTCCGGGCTGCCGCGCGCACCGGTGTCGGGCGGCTCGCAGACGGCGGCGAGCGTCGCGCCTGCCGTGCGCGAGGCCGCGCTGCAGGCGCGCGCGCAGCTGATCGCGCTGGCCGTGGGCGCACCCGGTTCGCCGCTGCACGGCGTCGCGGCCGACGACGTGACGGTCGACGACGGCTGGGTCGTGCATCGCCGCGATCCGTCGCGGCGCGATCCCGCCGCGGCGGTGATCGCGCGCGCGGGCGGCCGGCCGATCGACGTGCAGGCGACGACGAAGCCGGGCGACGAGAAGTCGCGCTATGCGTCGCATTCGTTCGGGGCGGTGTTCGCGGAGGTGCACGTCGACGCCGAGCTGGGCACGATCCGCGTGCCGCGCATCGTCGGCGCATACAGCGTCGGCAGCGTGCTGAACGCGAAGACGGCGCGCAGCCAGCTGATCGGCGGCATGGTGTGGGGGCTCGGCACCGCGCTCGAGGAGGGGTCGTATCTCGACGTGCGGCACGGCCGCTTCACGAACGCGAACCTCGCCGAATATCACGTGCCGGTGAACGCGGACATCGGCGAACTCGACGTGATCTTCGTCGACGAGCGCGACACGCATTTCAATCCGCTCGGCATCCGCGGGATCGGCGAGATCGGCATCACCGGCGTGCCGGCCGCGATCGCCAATGCCGTCTATCACGCGACCGGCGTGCGCGTGCGCGATCTGCCGATCACGCTCGACAAGGTGGTGACGTCGGCGATGGGCTGAGCGTCAGCGGCGCGGGGTTCTGCGCCGCAAGTTGCTGCGCATGGGGCGTTGTCGCGCGCGGCTGCGGCTGCATGTGCCGCGCGCCGACTCGCCCGCGCGTGAGTCGGCGGGTGGCTTGGTCCGTCGATTAGCTCGTGAGTTAGCGTGCGAACAGCGGATAAGTCGCCGCTGCGATCAACGCGGTCGCGAGCCAGACGACGCTCCACGACGCGTGCGCGAGCAGCGGCGGGATCGCGAGCGGCGTCGCGAACAGGCCCAGGTATACGCAGGTGTTCGCCATCCCGAGCGCGGTGCCGGCTTGATTCGCGCCGGCGAGCGTCGCGAGCTCGGTATACGCGACGCCGTGCCACGCGGACACGCAGACACCCGCGAACACCAGCAGCGCGACGATCGCGGCGGGCGGCACGTGCGGGAACGCGGCGGTCGCGGCCGCGAGCAGCGCGAACGACGCCACCGCGACGAGCACCGAGCCGCGCAGGTACGCGCGCCGGTTGCCGTGCCGGTCCGTATGGCGTCCGCTCCACACGCGCATCGCCATCGTGCCGGCCTGCAGCGTGACCATCGCCGCGCTGATGCCGGCGAGCCCGAGCCGGATGACATCGTGCAGGAACACGGTCGCGAACGTGAGCACCGCGAACTGCGGCGCGCACAGCAGGCCGATGCCGAGCACGATCCGCCACACCGGGCCGCTCGCGAGCGGGCTGCGTGCGTGCGGCGCGGGCTGCCCGCGGCCGTGTGCAGCAACGGGCGCGTCGCGCTCCGGCGGTTCGTGCAGCCAGCGCCACGTGAGCACGGCGGACACCGCGCACAGCAGCGCGAGCGCGCCGTACACGGCGGCGAAGCCGACGTGCGACGCGAGCGATGGCAGCAGCGCCGCGCCGACGCCGCCGCCGAGCGGCACCGCGGTCTGGCGGATGCTCATCGCGAGCCCGCGCTCGCGTTCGCCGAACCAGCGCATCACCGCGCGGCCGCTCGAGCCGTTGACGCTGCCGCCGAGCAGCCCGACGACGAACAGCGCGGCGGCGACGCGCATCAGCGGCGGCACCGCCTGCGCGGACGGCGCGATCGCGAACGCCATCAGCGCGAGCATCGCGGCGGTCGCGACCAGCCCGGACAGCAGCATGCGCCGGTCGCCGAAGCGGTCGGCGGCGATGCCCCACGGCAGCTCGGACAGCGCGACGCCGAGGCCGAGCGCGCCGAGCACGACGCCGAGCGCGCCGTTGTCGAGCCGGTAGTCGGCGCGCATCCAGACGGCGGTGGTCGGGATGCCGGCCGCGGCGGCGGAAAAGCTCATGTTCGCGGCGACGCCGGCCGCGAGCACACGCCAGCGATGGGCCGGGCCGCGCGCGTGGCGTGCCGGCGACGAGGAGGCGAGGGTGGCGCAAGTATCCATGACGGGGGACGGGGAAGTGGCCGTTGACGCGCACAGTCTCGCGCCGTACATTCATCCTGAAAATCGGAAAGTTTTTGATGAATCGTTCGATAAAACGGGATGATTGACATGTCTGAAAGCGATGTGGCGCGATCCGCCGCGACTCAACCCAACTTCGATGTCGCGGCGCTGCGCAGTCTCGTCGCCGGGATGGATCTCGGCAGCTTCGCGAAGGCGGCCGACCGGGTCGCGCGCTCGTCGTCGGCGGTGAGCGCGCAGATCCGCAAGCTCGAGGAGCAGGCGGGCACGCCGCTGTTCGTCAAGTCAGGGCGCGGGCTTGCGCTGACCGATGCCGGCGACGCGATGCTGCGCTACGCGCGGCGGATGATCGAGCTGAACGACGAGGCTGCCGCCGCGGTGCGCGGCGTGAGTCTCGACGGCTGGGTGCGGATCGGCCTGCAGGAGGATTTCGGCGAAGCGATCCTGCCCGGCGTGCTGGGCCGTTTCGCGCGCGCGCATCCGAAGGTGCGGATCGAGGCGCGCGTCGCGCATAACGCGGCGTTGCTCGAACGGCTCGACGCGAACCAGCTCGATCTCGCGCTGGTGTGGGGCGATCCCGCGTCGGCGGCGTTCGTCGCGCGCACGGGGATCGACAGCGAGGAGATCGCACGCGTGCCGATGCGGTGGATCGGCGCGGCCGGCTCAGGCGCGGCCGGCTCAGGCGCGGCGGGAGACGGTGACGCGGGCGAGCCGTCTGTGCGCTTGCGGGACGAACCGCTGCCGCTCGTCGTGTTCGACCGGCCGTGCCGTTTCTTCGGCGCGGCGACGGACGCGCTCGACCGCGCGGGCGTGCCGTGGCGCGTCGCGTTCACGACGCCGAGCCTCGCGGGCCTGTGGGCCGCCGCCGCCGCGGGCCTCGGGCTGACGGTGCGCTCGCATTACGGGCTGCCCGCATCGGTGCGGCTGCTCGACGCCGCGCCGCTCGGCCTGCCCGAATTGCCGAGCGTGCCGCTGGTGTTGCTGCGGCGCGCGCCGTCAGCGACGCCGACCGTCGATCGGCTCGCGCGGATCATGACGCAGGCGGTGAGCGGGGCGACCGCCGAGTGAGCCGTTACCGCTGACGCGAAATTGTCTTTGGCGCCGGTCGCGCGACCGGAACAAGCCATGTGCCCCGCAAGTGCCAAGTGTCAGGCCGCTGCGACCTCCTGCCCCATTCGTTCCAGCTTCGCATGAAGCTCGACCACCTTCGCTCGCAGTGCGTCGCTCGCCGGCACGAACGGCAGCCTCAACCCATCCTCGCACCAGCCCTGCGCGGCCAGCAGCGCTTTCACGGGCGCCGGATTCGGCTCAGCGAACAGCGCCGCGACGAGCGGCTGCAGCGCGACCGCGAGCCGCCGCGCGTCGGCGAGCCGTCCGTCGCGCAGCAGCCCGAAGATGCGCACGTGCCACTCGGTCAGCACGTGCGCGCTGCTCGCGATCGTGCCGTGCGCGCCCGCGCACAGCGCCGCGAAGTTCTGGGTGTCGTCGCCGGACAGGATCGCGAGCGGCGTCTCGTGCACGAGACGCGTCATCCGCTCGATGCTGCCGCCGCACTCCTTGACGCCCGCGACGCGAGCGTCGCGCGCGAGCGCCTGCAGCGTCTCCAGCTCGACGTTCACGCCGGTGCGGTACGGAATGTTGTAGACGAGCACCGGCCGGTCGGCGGCTTCGACGATCGCTTCGAAGTGCCGCCGGATGCCGTCCTGCGTCGGCCGCACGTAGACGGGCGGCGTCACGAGCAGGCCGTCGGGACCCAGCGCCGCGAGCTCGCGCGCGCGCGCCGCGGCGAACTGCGTCGCGCTCGCGGTCAGCCCGACGACGATCGGCAGGCCCGGCGCGGCGTCGCGCAGCGTTGCGAACACCGCATCCTGCTCGCGCGCGTCGAGCAGCGCGCCTTCGCCCGTCGTCGCACCCGCGACGAACCCGGCGACGCCGGCGGCCGCATAGCGGCGCGCGAGCCGCGCGAGCGCCGCATGGTCGACGTCGCCGTGGTGAAACGGCGTGATGAGCGGCAGCCAGATACCTTCGAAACGTGTTTGCATGCAAAGCCTCATGGTGAAAACGGAAAGTGGGAAGGAACCGTTCCGCCGACGGGGTGCCGGAGCGAGGCTTGCGAGCGAGGAGAAAGAAACGACCTGCGGGCATCCCGTCCGGCATTCGCCTGACGGGACGCGACGTCCCCGTCAGTCGAGGAGTCGTTTTTTCAGTTTCAGCCCGGCCGCGCGCGCGCCTGCCGCGACGGCGGCGAGGATCGGATGCGGGTGCAGGGCGGCGGACATGGATGGACCGTGAAAAGGGCTGAACGGCGATCTTAGCATCACATCCGGCGCGTGCGCGAGCGGTCGCCGTCGCTTATCCGAAATTCTGCTTTGCTTTCCACGACTGATTGGAAGGCGCCGCGCGGCCCGCCGCTAGAATGCCCGCTTACGTTTCGATGACGGCGCGAGCGCGCGCCGGCACGCATCAACCACTGGAAGCGGGGCATTCAACGATGGGATACACGAACGGAATCGGCAGCCGGCTGCTGAAGGGTGTCGCCGCAGCGGCGCTGGTCGTCTCGACGGCGGCCGCGCACGCGGACACGTCGCTGCTGAACGTGTCGTACGACGTGACGCGCGAGCTGTACAAGGACATCAACGCGGGCTTCGCCGCCGCCTACAAGCAGAAGACCGGCGAGACGGTTGCGATCAAGCAGTCGCACGGCGCGTCGAGCGCGCAGGCGCTGTCGGTGCTGCAGGGCCTGCAGGCCGACGTCGTGACGATGAACCAGCCGAACGACATCGACCTGCTCGCCGAGCGCGGCCAGCTGCTGCCGAAGGACTGGCGCGCGCGCTTCCCGGACGGCAGCTCGCCGTACTCGACGACGATGGTGTTCCTCGTGCGCAAGGGCAACCCGAAGGGGATCAAGGACTGGAGCGATCTCGCGAAGCCGGGCGTGCAGGTGATCATCGCGAACCCGAAGACGTCCGGCAACGGCCGCTACGCGTATCTCGCCGCGTGGGGCTACCAGAAGCAGAAGGGCGCGACCGACCAGCAGGCGCTCGACTTCGAGAAGGCGATCTTCCGCAACGTGCCGGTGCTCGATTCGGGCGGCCGGGGCGCGACGACGACGTTCACGCAGCGCGGCATCGGCGACGTGCTCGTCACGTTCGAGAACGAGGTCGCGCTGATGGACACCGGCGCGTCGGGCGCGCAGTTCGACGCGGTGTATCCGTCGGCCAGCATCCTCGCGGAGCCGCCGGTCGCGCTCGTCGACAAGGTGGTCGACAAGAAGGGCACGCGCAAGGTCGCGCAGGCGTATCTCGACTACCTGTACACGCCGGACGCGCAGGAGATCATCGCGCAGCACCATCTGCGCCCGCGCGACCCGAACGTGCTGAAGAAGCACGCGGCCGAGTTCAAGCCGCTGAAGACGTTCAGCGTCGAGCAGGTCTTCGGCAGCTGGGCGAACGCGCAGAAGACGCATTTCGCCGACGGCGGCACGTTCGACCGGGTGATCGTCGACCGGAAATGACGGCGGCCTGACGCGGCGCGGCCGCGCCGCGCATTTCCGCTTCCGCGGCCCGCGTGCTACGCTCGTCGCCTTCCCGTCTGCGGCGCCGCGCGATGAACGTCGATTCTTTTGCTTCTCCCCCTCGCGGCCGCGGCCGCAAGATCTGGTCGGGCACCCGTCACGTGATCGCGTACGGGATGCCGCCGCTCGGGTGGCGCGACCTGTACCACCGCGCGCTGACGGTGAGCTGGCCCGTGTTCTTCCTGTCGCTCGCGGTGCTGTTCCTGCTCATCAACAGCGGCTTCGCGACGCTGTACATGCTCGGCAGCACGCCGATTGCGAACCAGTCGCCGGCCGGCTTCGGCGGCGCGTTCTTCTTCAGCGTCGAGACGCTCGCGACCGTCGGCTACGGCGACATGCATCCGCAGACCGTCTACGCGCACGTCGTCGCGACGCTCGAGATCTTCGTCGGGATGTCGGGGATCGCGCTGGCCACCGGGCTCGTGTTCGCCCGTTTCTCGCGGCCGCGCGCGAAGATCCTGTTCGCACGCTACGCGATCGTGCGGCCGCTGAACGGCCGGATGACGGTGATGGTGCGGGTTGCGAACGCACGCCAGAACGTGATCGCCGAGGCGCGCGCGAAGCTGCGGCTGATGCGCGTCGAAGGCTCGCACGAGGGCTATACGCTGCGCAAGATCCACGACCTGCCGCTCGTGCGCAGCGAGCACCCGATCTTCCTGCTCGGCTGGAACCTGATGCACGTGATCGACGAGTCGAGCCCGCTGTTCGGCGAGTCGGCCGAGTCGCTCGCGGCGCGCGACGCGTCGCTGCTGATCACGATCGAGGGCTCGGACGAGACGACCTCGCAGGTGATGCTGGCCCGCCACTCATGGGAGCACGACGAGATCCGCTGGTTTCATCGCTACGTCGACCTGATGCACGAGGAGGACGGCATCACGCACATCGACTACACGCACTTCCACGAAATCGTGCCGATCGACGCGGACAGCGACGCAGGCGGTCTGCCGGGCGAGGTGGTCGATGCGGGCGGGTCGGCGCGCGCGCCCGGGCCGGCCGCATGAGCGGCGCGCCGCACCCAGCGTGATGCGCCGCGCGCCGGATCGAACCCACGGAGAAGGCACCGCATGGCCCACGACGACCGCACGACGGTCATTTCCCGGCGCACGCCCGAATCGGCGGCGATGCGCGCCGAGCTCGCGCGCGCGATGGCGATCACCGCGCGGCTCAACCGGCTGACGTTCGCCGATGCGGACGAAGTCCGCAGCCTGTTCGGCGAACTGACGGGCAAGCCGATCGACGACGGCTTCCTGCTGATTCCGCCGTTCTATGCGACGGGCGGCGCAGCCACGCGGATCGGCCGGAACGTGTTCGTCAACCAGAACTGTACTTTTTACGACCTTGGCGGGCTCGATATTGCCGACGATGTGATGATCGGGCCGAACGTGAGCCTCATCACGACGGGCCATCCGCTCGAGCCGTCGCGCCGACGCGACGCGGTCGTGGCCCGGCCGATCTCGATCGGCAACAACGTTTGGATCGGCGCCGGCGCGACGATCATCGGTGGCGTGACGGTGGGCGAAAACTCGGTTGTCGGCGCCGGCTCGGTCGTGACGCGCGACGTCCCGCCGGATACGCTGGTCGCCGGCAACCCGGCGCGGATCGTCCGTTCGATCGCGGAGTGACGGCGTGGGGCGGCGGCGGCGCCACTGCGCGGCGGATGTGGACAACCGGCATTTCGCTCAATCGAAATGCTGTGCAAGCGACCGGTGAGCATGCGGCGCAAGCCTGAAGCGGCGCGGCTTTGCGGCGGTTGGCGCGGGCGCGCCGGCGTGTGCATTAGCCGACGTTGCGCATGCGCGGGCGGCCAACGTCCGCGCGATGTCGGTTGTGGATATCTCGCTTCGCACGCAGTCGCAATGCTGTGCATTTGGTCGGTGAGCATGCGCCCGTGGGCAGGAATGCCTGCCGCAGCATGTGGACAACCTGGCGCGCAACGACGAAAAACGCTGTGCTCGCGGACGGTGAGCGCCGGCGTCCGCTCGCGTGTGACGCTTGCGCCGCGCGGGCTTCCGCGCGCCGCACGACATTCGGCACGTTGCGCGTTCAGGCGCTCGGCTCGCTTCGACGATCGATCGCGCGCGCGTTTCGCGTTGTGGATAACTTGCCGCCGAACGCAGTCGCAGCGCTGTGTATTCCGATGGTGAGCGTCGCGGCCCGGTCGCGCCCGAGGTCTGCCTGCGTGGCCTAGCGCGTTCCCGTGGACGGCTTCGGCGGTCGCGCATTCTAACCGCACTCGCGATCGCGCGTTTCATTCGACTGCTTGCCGCGATGTGGATATGCGCTCGCCCGAACCAGTCGATGTGCTGTGTATCCCGACGGTGAGCGCCGATGCGTGCGGCGCGGCCGTGTGTGCGCGAGCCCCGGCGCGCGGGGCTGCGCGGCATCTCGCGCGTCGGTTCGCGCCCGAATCGGCGGTCGTCATGCGATACCCCGCCGACGCTCACCGTTCGATTTCACAGTGTTGCGAGTGGTTGCATGGGTGAGTTGTCCACATCGATCTCCCGATCGCCGTTCACCCTTGAAATGCACAGCGTTTCGAGTGATCGCGGAAAGGGCCATTCATTCCCGAATCGGCGCGGCCGTTCGATCGATTTGCCGTCGCTCACCGTCGGAATGCACAGCGTTTCGAGTTGTGATGGGTGGGTTCTATCCACAGCCAAATCGGCCTCCTCATTCGCTTGCGTGCCGCTGCTCACCATCGGAACTCACAGGGTTTTTAGTGTGTGGCTGCCCCCGAGGTGCCCCGCACCTACACGCTTCCGCGCCTGCCGCGCCGGCAGTAAATAGAGCATCGCGAGCCGCACACCGCTGCGGACAATCGCCCCCGCCCAATCGACTCGCAATCCTGTGCATTCGACCGGTGAGCGTCGCCGCCGCATCGGCGGGAAGCGGGCAGGCGGGTGTGGATATCCGGCCTCCGGATCGACTCGCAGCCCTGTGGATTTGAATGGTGAGCGCCTCGATCCGCTGGATGGGCGGGCCGATTGCGTTGTGGATAATCCACCCCCCGACGACACTCGAAACGCTGTGCAATCGACCGGTGAGCGTCCGCCTGCAGCCGGGCGTTGTGGATATCCGGCGCCCGCGACCAATTCGAACGCTGTGCATTTCACGGGTGAGGACGCTAGAGATCCGCCGCGCAAACCGTTGCCGCGCGGCCTTGCGCGCACGTGCCGCTGCTCCCGCGGCCGCCGCCTCGCCGCGTGAGCGCTGCAGCGCGCCCGCCCGTCTCGGCGTGCGCCGCGAGCCGCCCACCAGCCTGCGGCAGAACTCTCTCAATTCCGCAGCAAAACCTGTGCAGTCTTTCTCGCTTCGACGCCGTGTCAGCAAGATGAGAAAAAACATTCTTCTTTCCGCGCGAAAAAATAGAGCCATCCCGCTGCTCGCGGCCGGCGTCGTCCGACGCCGCGGCGCGCGGCCCGGCACAGCACAAAGCACAATCAGGAGACGTCCCCATGACCGCCCGCTTGCCCATCGACGGCACGCCCGCCCTATCCGACTACCGTCTGACCGACAACCTGACCGCGACGCGCGGCCGGATCTTCCTGACCGGCACGCAGGCGCTGGTGCGCCTGCTGCTGATGCAGCGCGCGGCCGACGCCGCGCAGGGCCTGAACACGGCCGGCTTCGTCAGCGGCTACCGCGGCTCGCCGCTCGGCATGGTCGACCAGCAGCTGTGGAAGGCGAAGAAACTGCTCGACGGCGGCGGCGTGCGCTTCCTGCCCGCGATCAACGAGGAGCTCGGCGGCACCGCGGTGCTCGGCACGCAGCGCGTCGAGGCCGATCCGGAGCGCACCGTCGACGGCGTCTATGCGATGTGGTACGGCAAGGGCCCGGGCGTCGACCGCGCGGGCGACGCGCTGAAGCACGGCAACGCGTACGGCTCGTCGCCGCACGGCGGCGTGCTGGTCGTCGCGGGCGACGATCACGGCTGCGTGTCGTCGTCGATGCCGCACCAGAGCGACTTCGCGATGATCGCGTGGCACATGCCGGTCGTGAACCCGTCGAACATCGCCGACATGCTCGAATTCGGGCTGTACGGCTGGGCGCTGTCGCGCTACTCGGGCGCATGGGTCGGCTTCAAGGCGATCTCGGAAACGGTCGAATCGGGCTCGACCGTCGACCTCGACGCACTGCAGACGCACTGGCCCGCGCCGCAAGGCTTCACGCCGCCGCCGAGCGGCCTGCACAACCGCTGGCCCGACCTGCCGAGCCTGACGATCGAGGCGCGTCTCGCCGCGAAGCTCGACGCGGTGCGCCATTTCGCGCGCACGAACAGCATCGACAAGTGGATCGCGCCGAGCGCGCAGGCGAACGTCGGCATCGTCACCTGCGGCAAGGCGCACCTCGACCTGATGGAAGCGCTGCGCCGCCTCGACCTGACCGTCGCCGATCTCGACGCGGCCGGCGTGCGCATCTACAAGGTCGGCCTGTCGTATCCGCTCGAGATGACGCGCATCGAGACCTTCATCGACGGCCTCGCCGAAGTGCTCGTCATCGAAGAGAAGGGCCCGGTGATCGAGCAGCAGATCAAGGACTACCTGTACAACCGCGCCGAGCACGCGCGCCCGCGCGTGCTCGGCAAGCACGATGCCGAAGGCGCGTGCCTGCTGTCCGAGCTCGGCGAGCTGCGCCCGTCGCGGATCCTGCCGGTGTTCGCCTCCTGGCTCGCGCGCCACAAGCCGGCGCTCGACCGCCGCGAGCGCGTCGTCGATCTGGTCGCGCCGCAGATCCTGTCGAACGAGGCGGACGCGGTGAAGCGCACGCCGTACTTCTGCTCGGGCTGCCCGCACAACACGTCGACGAAGGTGCCGGAAGGCTCGATCGCGCAGGCCGGCATCGGCTGCCATTTCATGGCGTCGTGGATGGACCGCGACACGACCGGGCTGATCCAGATGGGCGGCGAGGGCGTCGACTGGGCCGCGCACGCGATGTTCACCAACACGAAGCACGTATTCCAGAACCTCGGCGACGGCACCTACTTCCACTCGGGGATCCTCGCGATCCGCCAGGCGGTCGCCGCGAAGGCGAACATCACGTACAAGATCCTCTACAACGACGCGGTCGCGATGACGGGCGGCCAGCCGGTCGACGGCAGCATCTCGGTGCCGCAGATCGCGCGGCAGGTCGAGGCGGAAGGCGTGTCGCGCTTCGTCGTCGTGTCCGACGAGCCGGAGAAGTACGACGGCCATCACGGGCTGTTCCCGAAGGGCACGACGTTCCACCACCGCAGCGAGCTCGACGCGGTGCAGCGCGAGCTGCGCGAGACGCCGGGCGTCACCGTGCTGATCTACGACCAGACCTGCGCGGCGGAGAAGCGCCGCCGCCGCAAGAAGGGCGAGTTCCCCGACCCGGACAAGCGCCTGTTCATCAACGACGCGGTGTGCGAAGGCTGCGGCGACTGCGGCGTGCAGTCGAACTGCCTGTCGGTCGAGCCGCTCGAGACGCCGCTCGGCCGCAAGCGCCGCATCGACCAGTCGTCGTGCAACAAGGATTTCTCGTGCGTGAACGGCTTCTGCCCGAGCTTCGTGACGGTCGAAGGCGCGGCGCTGAAGAAGGCCGCGGGCGCGGCATTCGACGAGGCGGCGCTCGCCGCGCGCGTCGATGCGCTGCCGGTGCCGGCGACGCATCTCGACGCGGCGCCGTACGACATGCTCGTGACGGGCGTCGGCGGCACGGGCGTCGTGACGGTCGGCGCGCTGGTCAGCATGGCCGCGCACCTCGAAGGCAAGAGCGCGTCGGTGCTCGACTTCATGGGCTTCGCGCAGAAGGGCGGCTCGGTGCTGTCGTTCGTGCGGATCGCCGCGCGCGACGAATGGCTGAACCAGGTGCGCATCGACACGCAGCAGGCCGATGTGCTGCTGGCATGCGACATGGTCGTCGGCGCGAGCGCGGATGCGCTGCAGACGGTGCGTCACGGACGTTCGCGGATCGTCGTCAACACGCACCGGATTCCGAACGCGTCGTTCGTGCAGAACCCGGACGCGAACCTGCACGCGGACGCGCTGCTCGAGAAGATGCGCCACGCGGCCGGCGACGGCTTCCTGTCGAGCTGCGACGCGCAGGCGCTCGCCGCGAAATTCCTCGGCGACTCGATCGGCGCGAACATCCTGATGCTCGGCTACGCATGGCAGCTCGGCCTCGTGCCGGTGTCGCTCGCGGCGATGATGCGCGCGATCGAGCTGAACAACGTCGCGGTGCCGATGAACAAGCTCGCGTTCGCGGTCGGCCGGATGGCGGCGGGGGACCCGGCCGGGCTCGACGCGCTGTGGAACGCGCGGCATGCGGCGGCGGCGCACGTCGCGCCCGAGACGCTCGCCGAGCTGATCGCGGATCGCGAAGCGCGTCTCGACGCGTACGGCGGCGCGCGCTACGTCGAGCGCTATCGCGCGCTCGTGAACGCCGCGCGTGCCAAGGACGACGATGCGCTCACGCGCGCGGTCGCGACGACGTTCTACCGCCTGCTCGCGGTGAAGGACGAATACGAAGTCGCACGGCTTTACGCGGACGGCGCGTTCCGCACGGCGCTCGAAGCGCAGTTCGAAGGCGTGCCGGGGCAGGACTATCGCGTGAAGTTCAACCTCGCGCCGCCGACGGTCGCGAAGGCGGGCAGCGACGGCAGCGTGCCGAAGAAGCGCGTGTTCGGCCAGTGGATGTGGCCGGTGCTCGGCGTGCTCGCGCGCGTGCGCAGCCTGCGCGGCACGTGGCTCGATCCGTTCGGCCGCACCGTCGAGCGGAAGATGGAGCGCGCGCTCGCCGACGACTACGAGACGACGCTGACCCGCGCGCTCGCGGCGATGACCGCGGACAACGCGGCGCAGGTCGCGCAGCTGGCCGACCTGCACGCCCGCGTGCGCGGCTTCGGCCACGTGAAGCTGCGCAACCTCGCCGGCGTGAAGCGTGCGGAGCGCGAGCTTGCGCTGCAGCTCGGCATCGACGCGGCGACGAGCGCGCACGTGCGGCATGCGCTCGACGAAGCGAAGGGCGCGGGGATGCTGAAGGGGATTCCGGTCGTCGTCGCGAAGTAACGCGGCGTGCGGGACGGTAGACGGCAAGACGGCGACGCTGCGGCGTCGCCGTTTTGCTTGGGGCGGCCCCGCGATTCGATCAGACCAGTCCTTTCTTCCGCGTCGACAGCGCCGTCTCCGACAGGTCGATCTCGCGGAGCAGTTTCGCGAGCGTTTCGTCCGAAATCCTGCGCTCGCCGCGCATCCGGTACAGCATCGAGCGCTCCGCGCGCACGGCCGCGATCTTCATCTGCAGCTCCATCGTCTCGGCTTGCTTCGCTTCGGCGCGCGGCGCGGGGCCGCCGTCCGACAGCGCGGCCAGGCGGCGGCGGTACAGGTCCATCACGCGCGCGGCGACGTCCGCGCAGCGCGCGGAGCCCGATTCGTCGAGATCGACCGCGATCGCGCCGTGCGCGGAATCGATCGCGCGGATCGCCGCCTGCGCGGCGGCCGAGCGCGCGGCGCGCTCTTCCTCGGCGAGCGGATTGCGGGTCGAGCGCACGCCGCGCAGCAGCAGCGGCAGCCCGATCACGGCAAAGACCAGCGAACCGAGGATCACCGCCGACGCGACGAAGATCGCGGTGTCGCGGCCGGGCAGCGGCGTGCCGTCGGCGAGCGCGACCGGAATCGACAGCACGCCGGCGAGCGTCACCGCGCCGCGCACGCCGCCGACCGTCATCACCGCGATCGTGCGCAGCCCGGCCATCGTGCCGGCGAGGCCCTGGCGCGCCGCGCGGCGGCTCGCGATCCAGCGCAGCAGCCAGACCCACATGAAGCGGATCGCGTAGAGCGCGAGCATCATCGCGAGCACGTTGAGGATCATCCGGCCGACGAGCGCGTCGCTCGTGTGATGCGCGTCGACGAGCGCGCGGCCGATGATGTGCGGCAGCTGCAGGCCGAGCATGATGAACACCATGCCGTTGAACACGAACTCGATCATCGCCCACGTGCTTTCCGCGCGCACGCGCGACGCGACGGTGCTTTTGCGGGAGAAGCTCGTGTAGTTCATCGTCATCCCGGCCGCGACGGCCGCCAGCACGCCCGACAGGTCGAGATGCTCGGCGATCAGGTACGCGGCGAACGGCACGAGCAGCGTCATCACGATCCCGGGCGCCGGGTCGCCTTCCTGCTCGGCGTTCAGGAAGCGCGTCGACAGCGCGCTGAAGATCCACGACACGGCCGCGCCCGTCGCGAGCCCGCCGGCCGCGACGATCACGAACGTGACCGACGCGTCGCGCAGCGAGAACATGCCGGTCAGCGCGGCGGCGACCGCGAACTTCAGCGCGACGAGGCCGGACGCGTCGTTCATCAGCGCCTCGCCCTCGAGGATGTGCATCAGTTGCGGCGGGATCCGGCCCTTGCCCGCGATGCCCGACAGCGCGACCGCGTCGGTCGGCGACAGCACCGCGGCGAGCGCGAACGCGATCGGCAGCGGCAACTCGGGAATCAGCCAATGCGCGAAGTAGCCCACAGCGAGTACCGTCATGAACACGAGCCCGAACGCGAGCATCAGGATCGCGCGGCGCTGCAGGTACAGCTCGCGTTTCGGAATCCGCCAGCCGTCCGCGAACAGCAGCGGCGGAATGAACAGCAGCATGAAGATTTCGGGGTCGAACGTGACGTGCAGGTTGAATTTCGGCCACGCGAGGATCGCGCCGAACGCGATCTGCATCAGCGGGAGCGGCAGCCGCAACGGCAGCACGCGCGTGAGCGCGCCGGACAGCGCGACGGTGAGCAGCAGGACCAGGACGGTGAAGACGATTTCCATCGATGCGTCGAAAGCGGGGTATGAAACGGTCGTACGGAGTGTAGCGTGCCGTCCGGACGGCTGCGTTCGAGTGCGCCGGTGCGCGCGCACCGAAATGGTGCGGCACGCATGCGCCACGGCGGTGCGCTGCTCGCGCAGGCGTGCGCGGCGGGCCGGCGCGGTGTGCGCACGAAGCTTGCTTGATGCTTGCCGGCAAGCGACAACAACAGGCAATCCGAGGGCCTATTCATGACAACTCGCAGGACATCCCACGCGCCGTCCGGTTCGTCCGCCGCCGTGTTCGCCAGCATCAGGAGGAAGGGGGTATGACGATCGTGCAACAGGAGCGTCCGGCCGCGTCGCCGTACCGCTTCGAGCGGGAGGTGACGTCCGGCTTCGAGCGTCTGGCGACGCAGCATCACGACCTGACGCTCACGAGCGTGTTCCAGCCGATTTTCAGCCTGTCGCACCAGCGTGCGGTGGGCTACGAAGCGCTGCTGCGCGCACACGACACGCTCGACCGGCCGGTGTCGCCGCTCGACGTGTTCGGCGACGCGGCGCGTCACGGCGAGCTGCTGCAGCTCGACCGGCTCGCGCAGGCGCTGCATCTCGAGAACTTCGCGCTGCTCGGCGCGGAGCGCGAATGGCTGTTCCTGAACGTGCACCCGGGCGTGCTGACCGATCCGTTCCAGGCCGCGGCGCTGCTCGCGAACCTGAAGCGCCTCGGGATGCCGCCGCGCCGCATCGTGCTCGAAGTGCTCGAGCAGCGCGCGGACGACCTCGAGCGGCTTGCCGACGCGATGCGGGAATTCCGCGCGCAGGGCTTCCTGCTCGCGCTCGACGATTTCGGCGCGGGCCATTCGAACCTCGAGCGGATCTGGCAGCTGAATCCGGACATCGTGAAGCTCGATCGCATCATGCTGTCGCACGCGGCGCACCGCACCGGGCTCACCGCGATCCTGCACGGTCTGGTCACGCTGCTGCACGAGGCCGGCAAGCTGGTGCTGGTCGAAGGGATCGAGACCGAGCACGAAGCGCAGATCGCGCTGTCGTGCGAGGCCGATTTCGTGCAGGGCTACTTCTTCGGCCGGCCGGCGCCGGGGCTGCCCGACAGCGCGGCCGCGACCGCGTGCATCGGCGAGCTGACCGAGCGTTTTCGCCTGCAGACCGACGCGCGCGAGCGGCGCGAGGCGCAGCGGCTCGCGCCGTACCTGCGCGCGTTCGAGCGCGCGGCCGAGCGCCTCGCGGCCGGCGAGCCGCTCGACGAGGTGTGCTGGAATTTCCTCGCGCTCGACGGTGCGGCGCGCTGCTTCCTGCTCGACGCGCAGGGCCGGCAGGCGGGCCGCAACGTCGTGCTGCGCGCCGATCGCGCAACCCGCGAGACGCGCTTTCTGCCGCTCGCGGACGCGCAGGGCGCGAACTGGCTGCGGCGGCCGTACTTCCGCACGGCGATCGCCGAGCCGGGCCGCGTGCAGGTGACGCGGCCGTACCTGTCGATCAACGAGGCGCAGCCGTGCGTGACGCTGTCGGTCGCGATCCGCGTGGGCGATGCGCTGCGCGTGCTGTGCGGGGATATCGACTGGGGGGATGACGACGCCGCCGCGGGGTAGGGCGTTGCGCTCCGCGCGGGCAGTTTCGTGACGCGCGTCATTCCGGTGCGTCGCTCGTCCCGTTCGGATGGCCGTTTGCGCAGCGGCCGCCGGCGCACGCGTTGCCGAGCGGCATGCCCGGTGAACTGGCGGCGGTCGCGCCGCTCGGCTAGGATGCACGAATCGTCATACCGATTCGCGAGCCGCCGATGATCCGAACCGCTGCCTCTTCCGTCCTGCTCGAAGTGATCGCCGCGACCGTCGGCGATGCGAAGGTCGCCGCCCGCGCGGGCGCCGACCGTCTCGAACTCGTCACCGCGATCGGCGAGGGCGGGCTGACGCCGAGCGTCGGCCTGATCGAGGCCGTCGTCGCCGCGGTGCCGATTCCCGTCAACGTGATCGTGCGGCCGCACAGCCGGTCGTTCGTCTACGACGCCGACGATCTCCGGGTGATCGAGCGCGACGTGCGCGCGGCGGTCGCGGCCGGCGCGAACGGCGTCGTGTTCGGCGCGCTCGATGCGCGCGGCGACATCGATCTCGGTGCGCTCGCGCGCATCGCCGGCGCCGCCGACGGCCGCGCGCTCACGTTCCATCGCGCGTTCGACGTCGCGCGCGACCTCAACGCCGCATTCGACGCGCTGCTGCGCGTGCCGGCCGTCACGTCGGTGCTGACCTCGGGCGGCCATCCGTCGGTGCTCGACGCGGCCGCGACGATCGCGCGGATGGTGCGGCGCGCGGAGGGCTCGTCGTGCACGGTGCTGGCCGGCTCGGGGCTGACCGCCGACGCGGTCGGCGACTTCGTCAGGACGACCGGCGTGCGCGCGGTGCATTTCGGCTCGGGCGTGCGCCCGCGCGGCGAGGTGCTCGCGCCCGTCGACGAGCGGCTCGTCGCGAAGGTGCGCGCGGTGCTGGACGGGAGCGAGCCATCCGCGCGCTGAGGGTGTGGACGGTCAGCGTGCGATAGGCGCTGAACGAAAAAAGCCGGGGCATGCCCCGGCTTCTGCATTGCGCGGCGCTCGCCGCTTACGCGCCCATTAAGCGTCCGAGCCGAGCGCGTCCGCCTGGCTCGCGCGAATCCCGAGGCGCTCGAACAGCGCGCGATCGCGCTGGGTCTGCGGGTTGCTGGTGGTCAGCAGCTGGTCGCCGTAGAACATCGAGTTCGCGCCCGCGAGGAAGCACATCGCCTGCAGCCCGTCGTCGAGCTGCTCGCGGCCGGCCGACAGCCGCACCACGG
Source organism: Burkholderia ubonensis (assembly GCF_001718695.1). Lineage (NCBI taxonomy): Bacteria > Pseudomonadati > Pseudomonadota > Betaproteobacteria > Burkholderiales > Burkholderiaceae > Burkholderia > Burkholderia ubonensis. Next base: position 2,732,865 of record NZ_CP013420.1, read on the forward strand.
CCTTCGGCATCGTGATCCGCGCGACCGCGATCGTGCGGACGAACTCGAACGGGTCGAGCGCCGCGGTGCCTTCGAGCGGCGTGCCCTCGATCGCGACCAGGTTGTTGATCGGCACCGAATCCGGATACGGGTTCAGGTTCGCGAGCTGCGTGATCAGGCCCGCGCGCTCGCGGCGCGACTCGCCCATCCCGATGATCCCGCCGCAGCACACGTTGATGCCCGCGTCGCGCACGCGGTCGAGCGTGTCGAGGCGATCCTGGTAGGTGCGCGTCGAGATGATCTGGCCGTAGAACTCCGGCGACGTGTCGAGGTTGTGGTTGTAGTAGTCGAGGCCCGCGTCGGCGAGCGCCTTCGCCTGCTCGTCTTCCAGCATGCCGAGCGTCATGCAGGTCTCGAGCCCCATCTCCTTCACGCCGCGCACCATCTCGGTCAGCGCCGGCATGTGGCGCTCCTTCGGGTTGCGCCACGCGGCGCCCATGCAGAAGCGGCTCGCGCCGTTCGCCTTCGCGGCGCGCGCGGCGTCGAGCACCGCGTCGACATCCATCAGCTTCTCGGCCTTCAGCCCCGTGTCGTGATGCGACGACTGCGAGCAGTAGCCGCAATCCTCCTCGCAGCCGCCCGTCTTGATCGACAGCAGCGTCGACAGCTGCACCGCGTTCGCGTCGAAGTGCTCGCGGTGCACCTGCTGCGCGCGGAACATCAGGTCGTTGAACGGCAGCTCGAACAGCGCGACGACGTCGGCGACGCGCCAGCGCTGCGCGGCCGGAGCGGCCACGGGGATTGCGTCGGGTTGCACTGCGGCAGTCTGGGCTTGGGTCATATCGTTGTTCCTGGGTGCGGGGAAATGGGGTGCTTCAATGTCAATGCTGCGCGGCGCGCAGCGTGTCGATGAGCGCGGCGACGTCGAGCGTCGCCGCGGCGGATTCGGGGGCGGCCGGCGCCAGGTGCGGAATGCGGCCGATCAGCGGCGCGCCGTGCTCGCGGGCGAGCCAGTCGCGCAGCGTCGCGACGTTCTCGTCCTGGAACGACATCGCCGGATCGACGTGGTTCGCGACCCAGCCGGCGAGCGTGAGCCCGCGTTGGCGAATCGCGTCGGCGGTCAAGAGCGCGTGGCTGATGCAGCCGAGCCGCACGCCGACGACGAGCACGACCGGCACGCCGAGCGCGACCGCGAGGTCGGCCATGTCGCGCGTGCCGGTGAGCGGCACGCGGAAGCCGCCGGCGCCCTCGACGACGACGACGTCCGCGCGCGTCAGCGCTTCGCGATGGCACGCGACGATCGTGTCGAGGTCGAGCGTCACGCCTTCCTGCGCGGCGGCGAGGTGGGGGGCCGCCGGCGCCTTCAGCAGGAACGGCGTGCGCAATTCGGGCGGCAGCACGACGTTCGCGGCCGCGTCGAGCTGGTCGGCGTCCTCGTTGCGCCACACGCCGTCCTGCTCGTACGCGCCGGCCGCGACCGGTTTCAGCGCGGCCGCGCGCAGGCCCAGCCGCGCGAAGCCGTGCAGCAGCGCGGCGGACACGAAGGTCTTGCCGATCTCGGTATCGGTGCCGGTGACGAACAGCGACAGCGGCGGGCTCATGCGGCTTCCCGCCGGTTCGCTTCGACGGAGGCCGCCGCCTCGTCGCTGGCGGCGATCAGCGCCGCTTCGAGCCGCGCGAGATCGTCGAACGAATGCGCGGCCGACAGCGAGATGCGCAGCCGCGACGTGCCGGCCGGCACGGTCGGCGGCCGGATCGCGGGCACCCACAGGCCGTGCGCGTCGAGCGCGCGCATCGCGGCGAGGGTCGCATCGTTGCTGCCGATCACGAGCGGCTGCACGGCCGTGTGCGAATCGACCGGCTGCCAGCGCGTGCTGCGCAACAGCACGCGGGTGCGCTCGATCAGCGCGGCGAGATGCGCGCGCCGCGCGTCGCCTTCGTCGCCGGCGATCACCTTCAGGCTCGTCGACACCGCATGCGCGACCGCGGGCGGCGCGGCCGTCGTGAAGATGTAGCTGCGCGCGCGCTGGATCATCCATTCGATCACCGTCTCGTGCGCGACGACGAACGCGCCCGCGACGCCGGCCGCCTTGCCGAGCGTGCCGACGTACACGAGGTTCGGCGAGCGCAGCGCCGCGGCCGCGAGCGCGCCGCGCCCTTGCGGGCCGAGCACGCCGAAGCCGTGCGCGTCGTCGACGACGAGCCACGCGCCGTGCCGCTCGGCCAAAGCGACGAGCTCGGGCAGCGGCGCGAGGTCGCCGTCCATGCTGAACACGGTGTCGCTGACGATCAGCTTCGTCTTCGCATCGGATGCTTCGAGCAGCGCGGCGAGCGCGGCCGTGTCCGCATGCGGGTAGACCTGCACGTGCGCGCGCGACAGGCGCATCCCGTCGATCAGCGACGCATGGTTCAGCGCGTCGGAGAAGATCGTCGCGCCCTTGCCCGACAGCGCGGTCATCGCGGCGAGGTTCGCCATGTAGCCGGTGCTGAAGTACAGCGCGCGCGGCGCATCGGAGAACCCGCCGGAAAAGCCGGCGAGCTCGTCCTCGAGCCGCGCGTGCGCGCGAGAGTGGCCGCCGAGCAGGTGCGAGCCGCCGCTGCCGGAGCCGTAGCGCTGCGCGCCTTCGCCGAACGCGGCGACGAGCGCCGGATGCGCGGCGAGGCCGAGGTAGTCGTTGCTCGCGAAGCCGACGATCGTGCGGCCGTCGACGCTCATGTGCGCGTCGCACGCGGTGTCCGCTGTGCGGCGCGTGCGGCGCAGGCCTTGCGCGTCGAGCTCGGCGAGGCCGCGCTGCAGGGTGTCGAGCAGGGTCATCGGGCGATCTCCTCGAGGGTGGCGTCGAGCGTGTCGCGCGTGCGCTGCGCGAGCCACGCGATGTCGTCGTCGCTCATCACGTACGGCGGCATCAGGTAGACGGTCGTGCCGATCGGGCGCAGCAGCAGCTCGCGTTCGAGCGCGCGTTCGAAGAAGCGCCGCGAGAAGCCGCGCGCCGCGTCGCCGTCGAGCGCGACGTCGAACGCGAACAGCGTGCCGCGCTCGCGCAGGTGGCGCACCTGCGGATGCGCGGCGAGCGGCGCGAGCGCGTCGCGCAGCGCGGCGGAGTGGCGCGCGTTGCGCGCGAGCACGTCGTCGCGCGCGAACAGGTCGAGCGTCGCGAGCGCCGCGCGGCACGCGAGCGGGTTGCCGGTGTACGAATGCGAATGCAGGAAGCCGCGCGTCGTGTCGTCGTGGTAGAACGCCGCGAAGATCTCGTCGCGCGACAGCACCAGCGACAGCGGCAGGTAGCCGCCGCTGATGCCTTTCGACAGGCACAGGAAATCGGGCCACACGCCGGCCTGCTCGCACGCGAAGAAGGTGCCGGTGCGCCCGCAGCCGACCGCGATCTCGTCGGCGATCAGGTGCACGCCGAATTCGTCGCACAGCGCGCGCAGCCCGCGCACGTACGACGGATCGTGCATCGCCATGCCCGCCGCGCACTGCACGAGCGGCTCGACGATCAGCGCGGCGATCCTGCCGTCGCGCTCGACGAACAGGCGCCGCACGTCGGCGAGCGCGCGGCCCGCGACGTCGGCGGCCGTCTCGCCCGGCTGCGCGAGCCGCGCGTCGGGCGACGCGACGACGTGCGCGTGGCGGATCAGCGGTTCGTATGCATCCTTGAACAGCGCGACGTCGGTGACGGCGAGCGCGCCGATCGTCTCGCCGTGATAGCTGTTCGCGACGCAGACGAATTCCTGCTTGCCCGCGTGGCCGCGATTGCGCCATGCGTGGAAGCTCATCTTCAGCGCGATCTCGACGGCGGACGCGCCGTCCGACGCGAAGAACGCATGGCCGAGCGTGTGCTGCGTGAGCGCGGCGAGCCGTTCGGCGAGCTCGATCGCGGGTTCGTGCGTGCAGCCCGCGAGCATCGCGTGCTCGAGCGTGTCGAGCTGGTCCTTCAGCGCGGCGTTGATGTCCGGGTTCGCATGGCCGAACAGGTTGACCCACCACGAGCTGATCGCGTCGAAGTAGCGGCGGCCGTCGCGGTCGTACAGCCACAGGCCCGCGCCGCGCGCGACGGGAATGAGCGGCAGCCGCTCGTGGTGCTTCATCTGGGTGCAGGGGTGCCAGACCGCGCGCAGGCTGCGCGCGACCCAGTCGTCGGTCGCTTGCGTACTCAAAACGGCTCCGGTGAAAAACAGGCGGCGCGCGGCGTCGTGCGGGACGCGTTGCGGCCGGTATCGGATGACGGCCATGCAGGCCGTCAGGGCGGCATGCAAAACACGGCATGCAAAACACGAAACGCGCTGAGATTAGCGTGTTCCGCCGCGCGTTGCACTACCGGTTACAAACGCCGCGAAGCCTTGGCTGGCGGGAGTTCGGCGCAGATCCGGGCGGCTCGGGACGGTACGGCCCAGAAGCCCAGAAATGCGTGCAGATGACGACGTCCGAGTGACGCGCCCCAGTAGAAAAAAATCAATGATCCATCGGTCCGGAATGCGCAGGAAACGGGGTGCGAAGGCGCGCAGGCCGACGCGCGGCGGCGTCGACGCGCAAGCGAACGGGAAACGAAACAGGGGATCGGGTGGGTCGGGCGAACGCGCGATCAGCGCGCCGCGAGCGAGCGCGCGGCTTGCGCGCCGTCGTCGCGCTCGCCGTTGTCCGCGGTCTGCGACGCATTCGCGCTCCACACGACGCGGTCGTTGACCGCATACAGCCGGCATGCGCCCGCGCCTTGCTTCGCGCAGTTGTCGAGCGCGAGCGCCATCGGATCGTCGCCGCCCTCGGCCCACGACCACGCGCCTTCGGCCGACACCGCGAACGCGCGGCTCGGATGCTGGTTCAGGAAGCGGCGATAGCCGTCGCGGCCGGCTGCGTCGATGAACGGCACCGCATCGACCGCGTCGATCGACGCATAGCCCGACGCCTTCGGCTCGTGCGGGTTCGCCACCGCGTAGCGCACCGCGGTCGGCAGGTTCAGCTTGGCCAGGAACGCGTTGACGGCGGGCCACCAGACCGGCACGCCGTCGCGGTCGACGATCAGCCGGTGCGCGTCGTCCTTGTAGCGGCCGAAATCGACGAACTGCGCGCGGGTGCCGTGCGACGCGTACGCGTCGTGCATCTGCGCGACGAGCGCGGGCGTCCACACCGAGTCGTTGTCGCCGTAGAGCCACAGCGACTGAACCGCGGTGCGCGCGCCGTACTGGTCGAACGCGTCGACGAGGTTGCGCTGCCAGCCGTCGCACAGGTCCTGGCGCAGCCCGCCGGAGAAATTGATGATGCCGCGCACGCCGGCCGCCGCTTCGGTGCCGTAGGCGATCGATGCGAGGCCGCCGTGCGACGTGCCGGCGACGACGATGTGCGACGCATCGACGTACGGCTCCCGCGACATGTAGCGGATCGTCGCGCCGATGTCGGCCGCCTGCGCGAGCCCGTTCTTCGCGACGTTGCAGCCTTCCTGCCGATAGGTGCCGCCGGAGCCGGCGAAGCCCTGGCGGTTCGGCGCGATCACCGCGTAGCCGCGGCGCACGAATTCGCGCGCGAACGCGAGCGGGCGGCTGCGCGGCTGCTGATGGAGGTCGCCTGGATTCTTGCCGTGGTTGAACACGACGAGCGGGAACGGGCCGGGGCCGTCCGGCTTGAACAGCGTGGCTTCGAGCGTGACGGCGCCGGACGCGTCGGCCGGGATGCGGATGATCCGTTCGTTCAGGTCGGCGGCGACCTGGGGCAGGCCCGAATCGCCGTAGTCGAAGCGTTCGGCGCGGGCGAGCGGCCCGCTCGGGGCGCCGGCGTTCGGCAGCGTGTCGGCCAGCGCGGCCGACAGCGCGCAGGCTGCCATCCATCCCACCAGTACCTTGCTGAACGCCATTCGTAAGCCCTGCCGTGCAACTTGACCAAACCGAGGCTCATCGTAGCCTGACAATTTTGGGTTGTGCAATGCAGGAATTACCCGGCGTCTGACACAGCAACTATTTATCAGCGCTCGCTTACATCGCCGTCAACGTAGCGCCAGAAACCGCGCTCGTCGCGCTCGAAACGGCTCGTCTCATGAAGCCGGTACGCGCGCCCGCCGACCTTGTAGCGGGCCACGAACTCGACCTCCGCGTGGCGTTCGTCGAGCGGCGCGTGGCGTTTTACCGCGAGGCCGAGCCAGCGCGGCGCGTCGGGCGCAGTGGGGTCGGCGTCCAGATCGGCGGGGCAGGTGCGGGCGGCCCACGTTGCGCGCAGGTAGCCGGTCGCGCCGAGCACGTACGCGCTGTACCGCGAACGCATCAATTCGAGCGCGGTCGGCGCGGCCTCGCCGCCGTCGATGAAGCGGCCGCAGCACGCGGCGTAGCGGGGCGCCGGCGCGCGGCCGGCGGGAAGCGGGGACGCGCCGCCGCACGGGCACGCGTCAGGTCGGGACGAAATCATGCGTTACGGGAATTAACGACGTGAGGTTGTCATCGGTTACCAGGCCAGCTCGACGCCGTCGTACTGGAAGAAGCGGCCGTTCGCGAGCGCGACGTCGGCGGCGGCTTCGGCGAGCACGCGCCGCATGCCGGTCACGCTCGTCTCCGGATCGATTGCCGCTTCCGCGCCGCCCATGTCGGTGCGCACCCAGCCCGGATGCAGCGACACGCACGCCGCGTGGCGCGTCTGCAGCGACGCGATGCGCAGCACGTCGTTGAGCGCGGCCTTGCTTGCGCGATAGAGCCAGCCGGTCGTGCCGGTCGCGTCGGCGATGCTGCCCATCCGGCTCGACACGACCGCGAGCACGCCGCGCGCGTCCTCGACGAGCGGCAGCAGGATCGGCAGCAGCTGCATCGGGCCGCGCACGTTGGTGTGCATCACCGCGTCGAAATCCTCGGCGGCGATCGTCTCGACCCCTTCGGTGCGCGGCCCGTAGACGCCCGACACGACGACGGCGACGTCGAGCCGCTCGCCGTCGAGCTTCCAGCCGAGCGCGGCGATCTGCTCCGGTTGCGCGACGTCGAGCGGATGCGCGCGCGCGCCGAGCGCGCGCAGCGCGGCCAGCGACGCGTCGTCGCGCGCGGTGGCGATCACGCTCCAGCCGTCGCGCCGGTATTGCCGGACGAATTCGCGGCCGAGGCCGCGCGATGCGCCGATGATCAATGCGGTTTTCATGTTCGCCGCTCCTTTGGTTTGCGCCGCCGTCGCGGCAGCGCCGTGTGTCGGGTCGATGCGGTGCGCGTCGCGCCCGTTACGATTACTGCGCGTCGTCGCACGGCTTGAGCGTGTCGGCGACCGCCTGCGCGACGTGTTCGAGATGCGCGGCGTCCGCGGCGACCATGTCGTTGTCCGGCGCATGCTGGCCGCGGGCGGTGAGCGCCGCGACGCAGCGCCGGTAGGTCGCCTCGAGCGCGTCGAACCGCGATACGGACATCCCGAGGTTGCGCATGCGGCCGTCGTGCACGCCGTACACGAGCGCGTGCACGGTGAGCGACTGGCCGCGCGCCCACGCGTCGTTGACGATCGTCGTGCGGCACACGTTGACCACCTGCTCGATCGCGTTCAGCTCGATCAGGCGGCGGTAGCGCGCCTCGCCGACCGGCCATTCGTCGAGCAGCGCCGCGTGCCGCTCGCGCACGTCCTGCACGTGGTGCAGCCAGTTGTCCGCGAGGCCGACGCGGCGGTTGTGCAGCGCCGCGTTCACGCCCGAGCAGCCGTAGTGGCCGACCACCATGATGTGCTTCACGCGCAGCAGGTCGACCGCGAACTGGATCACCGACAGGCAGTTGAGGTCGGTGTGCACGACGACGTTCGCGATATTACGGTGCACGAACACTTCGCCCGGCGGCAGGCCGATGATCTGGTTCGCCGGCACGCGCGAATCCGAGCAGCCGATCCACAGGTATTCCGGCGCCTGCTGGTCGGCGAGACGCGAGAAGTATTGCGGATCGTCGGCGAGCTTGCGCTTGACCCAGGCGTCGTTGTTGTCGAACAGGTGTGAGAGCGGGTGGTCGTTGGTATTCATCAGTTCGGGATTCCGGGTGCGGAAAACGGGTCGGTATCAGGGCGGTTTTGCGGCGTTTCAGGCGGCGCGCTGCGCGCCGCCCTCGCCCTCGTCGTCGCCCGCCGCGTCGAAACGATCGGGGTAGCGCACGCAAAAGCGCAGCGACGCGTCATAGGGATGGAAATCGGGCAGTTCGCCCTGCAGCAGCCGGTCCTTGCTCGCCTGCCACAGCGCCGGCTCGAAGAAATCGGCGTGGTATTTCAAGAATACGTCGCGCACGCGCGGATCGCCGAGCAGGAACGGCCCGTAAGTTTCGGGAAAGATGTCGTGCGGGCCGACCGAGTACCACGGCTCGCCGGACAGCTCGTCCTCCTCGTGGCGCGGCGGCGGCACGTGGCGCACGTTGCAGTCGGTCAGGTACTCGATCTCGTCGTAGTCGTAGAACACGACGCGGCCGTGGCGCGTGACGCCGAAGTTCTTGTACAGCATGTCGCCGGGGAAGATGTTCGCCTTCATCAGCTCCTTCACCGCGTTGCCGTACTCCCGCACGCCGTGCTCGATTTCCGCGTCGGTGCCGTTCTGCAGGTACAGGTTGAGCGGGACCATCCGGCGCTCGATGTACAGGTGCTTGATCACGAGGTTGTCGCCCTCGTATTCGAGCAGCGACGGCACTTCCTTCTCGAGCTCGCGCACGAGCGCGTGGTCGAGCCGCGCGAGCGGCAGCGCGACGCTCGAATACTCGAGCGTGTCGGCCATCCGTCCGAGCCGGTCGTGGCGCTTGACGAGCTGGTACTTCTCCATGATCTGCGCGCGCGTCGTTTCCTTCGGCGGCGGAAAGCGGTCCCGGATGATCTTGAACACGTACGGGAACGACGGCAGCGTGAACACGAGCATCACGAGGCCCTTGATCCCGGGCGCGACGATGAAGCGGTCGCTCGAATGCGACAGGTGATGCAGCAGGTCGCGGTAGAACAGGTTCTTGCCCTGCTTCTGCAGGCCGACCGACGTGTAGATCTCCGCCTTCGGCTTGCCCGGCATGATCGAGCACAGGAAGTCGACGTACGCGGACGGCACGACCATGTCGACGAGGAAGTACGAGTGCGAGAAGCTGAAGATGATCTGCAGCTGGTCGCGGCGCAGCAGCACCGCGTCGAGCGCCAGCAGGCCCGGGCGCGTGTGGCGGATCGGCACCCCGAACGGCAGCACGCGGTCGCCGTTGATGATGCGGCCGATCACGTACGCGGTCTTGTTGCGGAAGAACAGCGACGACAGCACGTGGATCTGGAAGTTCGGCGCTTCGTCGAAGCGGCCGAACTCGTCGTGGATCGCCTGCATCACGCACGCGATGTCGCGCCCGAGATCCTCGAACGGCGGCTCCAGCTGGAAATTCGTGACGATGCGCTCGAGCGTGACCTCGAGGCCGTCGGTGCCAGGGTAGTACGCGCGGTAGGTCGGCTTCGCGGCCGGCTCGTCGTTCTCGAGGTATTCCGTCGAGATCGCCGGGCGCACGAAGATGAAATCGTTGTTGAAGTACGAGCGGTGCAGGATCTTGCAGCACACCGAGTTGAAGAACGTTTCCGCGCACTCGGGCTGGCGGTGGGACGTCAGGAGGCCGATGTAATGCAGCTTGATCTGCTGCCAGACCTCGTCGTCGATGTTCTCCGCGTCGTATTCGTCTTCCAGCACCTCGACGCATTCCTGCACGCGATCGTCGTACGACGTGATGCGCTCGCGCGCGAGCCGCTGCAGCCCGTGCCAGTCCGCGCGCTCGAACAGGGTCTTCGCGTCGACGGCCGCGTCGCGGAAGATCCGGTAGTGGCGGTCGAAGTTCTCGAGCATGGTCTGCGCGACGTCGAAGCCGATCTGCGACGACAGCAGTTTGGGGAAGTGATTCATTTGCGTGCAGGCTCATGGGCTGTAAGCACTCGGTATTTTAGCGTCCGGGCGCCGGATTCAGCGCATCCGGCGGCGGGCCGGGCGGCGCGTCATCGGGGGCGTTGCCCGGCGTTGTGCGACGTTCGGGGCTTCTTCGCATAAAGATACAGGTACGGAACCGAATCTGACGCGAACTTTTTTTGACGCGCGGGGGGCCGGACGACGCCCGCCGCGAGACGGCGATAGAATCGCCGGAACGCCCGCGGCCGCCCGGCCGCGCGGCGGCCCCGCATGCACAACGACGAGACGCTCCCCCGATGAACGCACTGGAACACCAACTCGACTATCCCTTCGCCGATACGCTGCCCGCCGCGGGCGACACGTTCGAGGTCGCGCCCGGCGTGCGCTGGCTGCGCATGCCGCTGCCGTTCTCGCTCGACCACATCAATCTCTGGCTGCTGCGCGACGAGATCGACGGGCAGGCCGGCTGGACGATCGTCGACTGCGGGATCGCGTCGGACGCGATTCGCGAGCACTGGGAACGGATCTTCGATACCCGTCTCGATGGCCTGCCGGTGCTGCGCGTGATCGTCACGCACTGCCATCCGGACCACTTCGGGCTCGCGCACTGGCTTTGCGAGGGTGGCGACCGGGCGCGCTGGAAGGTGCGCCTGTGGATGACGCTCGGCGAGTACCTGTTCGGCTGCCTGATGGCTGCGGGCAACGGCTCGAACGCGGGCGGCCCGGGCGCGGCCGAGCACTTCGCGCGCCACGGCCTGACCGATCCGGCGGCGCTCGACAAGCTGCGCAACCGCCGCAGCTACTACTCGGACCTCGTGCCGTCGGTGCCGCCGCGCTATCGCCGCCTGCGCGAAGGCAATCCGGTGACGATCGGCGCCCGCACGTGGCGCGTCGTGACGGGCTACGGCCATTCGCCTGAACATTGCGCGCTCTACAGCGAGGCCGACGGCCTCTTGATCTCCGGCGACATGGTGCTGCCGCGCATCTCGACGAACGTGTCGGTGTTCGACCTCGAGCCGGAAGCGAACCCGCTCGCGCTGTACCTCGAGTCGCTCGGCCGCTACGAGACGATGGCCGCCGACACGCTCGTGCTGCCGTCGCACGGCAAGCCGTTCCGCGGCGTGCGCACCCGCATCGCGCAGCTGCGCGCGCACCACGACGCGCGGCTCGACGAAGTGCGCGCGGCGTGCGCGGAAAAGCCGGCGAGCGCGGCCGACATCGTGCCGATCATGTTCCGCCGCCGCGAGCTCGACATCCACCAGATGACGTTTGCGCTCGGCGAGGCGCTCGCGCATTTGAACCTGCTGTGGCTTGCCGGCGAGCTCGTGCGCGAGCAGGGCGACGACGGCATGCTGCGGTTCCGCGGCGTGCGCTGAGGGCGTGGTGGCGTCGTTACGCGGCGGCGCGGCGCGGCGCAGGCCGGCGCGCTGTCGTTGCGTGGTGTGGTTGGGGCGGGCGAGACGGCGAACGCACGCGTCGTGCGTCGCGGCCTCGATTGGGTCGGGAATGCCGGCCAGCGCGGCTTCGATCGCGCGCGCCGATTCGAGATCGAGGCGTGTGGTCAGCTTGTCGAGCAGCAGCAACTAACTGCGCGTGCGTGCGGTGCCGCAACGCGCATCCGACTCTTGGCGGCCAGCGGCGGGTGCCGCTGGCGGTGAGATGAGACGCGCCGTGCATGCGAGGCATGCACGTGCGCCGCACACGCCTACTGCACCGACACCGCCGCGAAGTTCTGCCGTCCGAACGGACTCACGCGATAGCCGCCGACGTTTGCGCGCGTGAGCGCCGCCGCCGTCGGATAGCCGAGCGGAATCCACAGCGCCTGGTCGTGGATGAGCTTCTGCGCGGCTTCGTACAGCTTCGCGCGCTTGCCCTGGTCGGCCGTTTCCTTGCCGTCGGCGATCAGCTTGTCGAGCTGCGGATCGCAGTAGCGCGCGAAGTTGATGCCGGACTTCACCGCGTTGCAGCTGAACTGCGGCGTCAGGTAGTTGTCCGGATCGCCATTGTCGCCGGCCCAGCCCATGAACAGCAGGTCATGCTGGCCGAGCTTCGCCTGCTTGATCAGCTCGCCCCATTCGATCACCTTGACTTCGGCCTTCACGCCGATCTTCGCGAGGTCGGCCTGCAGCAGCTCCGCGCCGGCCTTCGGGTTCGGGTTCAGCACGCTGCCCGTCGGGCGCACCCAGATCGTCGTCGAGAAGCCGTTAGGGAAGCCCGCCGCGGCGAGCAGCTGCTTCGCCTTCGCCGGATCGTACGCATACGGCGCGACGTCCTTCGCGTAGCTTCACGTGTTCGGTGGATACGGGTTGTTCGCGGGCGTCGCGGTGTTGTCGAACACGACCTTCAGGTAGCTCGCGCGGTCGAACGCGAGATTCAGCGCCTGCCGCACCTTGTCGTTGTCGAGCGGCTTCTTCTGCGTGTTCAGCGCGACGAACGCGGTCATGAACGCGGGCGTCTGCACGACCTTCAGCGCGCTTTCGCCCTTCGCGGCGAGCACGTCCTGCGGCTTCGGCGACAGCGCGATCTGGCATTCGCCGGCCTTCACCTTCTGCACGCGCACCGACGCGTCGGGCGTGATCGCGTAGATCAGCCGGTCGACCTTGGGCTTCGCGCCCCAGTAGGTCGGGTTCACGTCGTAGCGGATCAGCGCATCCTTCGTGTAGCTCTTCAGCACGAACGGGCCGGTGCCGACCGGCTTCGCGTTCAGGTCCGCCTGCTTGCCCGCCTTCAGCAGCTGGTCCGCGTATTCGGCCGAGTAGATCGACGCGAAGCCCATCGTCAGGATCGGCACGAACGTCGCGTTCGGCTCGTTCAGCACGAACTTCACGGTGCTGTCGTCGACCTTCGACACCGATTTCACGAGCTTGATGAGGCCCATCGACTGCGCATGCGGGAAGCCGCTCGCGCCGGCGACCTTGTGCCACGGATTGCCGTCGTCGAGCATCCGGCTGAACGTGAAGACGACGTCGTCCGCGTCGAGCGGGCGGGTCGGCTTGAAATAGTCGGTGGTCTGGAACGCGACGTTCGGACGCAGGTGGAACGTGTAGGTGAGGCCGTCGGCGCTCGCGTCCCATTTGTCGGCGAGCGCGGGCGCGACCTTCTTCGCGGCTTCGTCGTAGGACACGAGCGTGTTGAAGATCACGTCGGCCGACGCGTTGGTCGTGACGAGCGAGTTGTACTGCACGACGTCGAAGCCGTCCGGGCTCGATTCCGTGCAGACGGTGAGCGGCTTGGCGGCGACGAGGACGGGAGCCGCGGCCAGTGCGACCGCGGCGAACAGCTTGACGTGCATAGGTTCTCCCACGTGACTTGTGATTTTTGCGCGGTGTCGGAATGCGGCGCGGCCCGGCGAGGCCGGGCCGGCGCGGCCGGCGGATAGCATACCGTCAAAGCGCGCCGTGCGTGGGAAAAGGCGACGGAACGCGGCGAATTGCGCGACAAACGGGTGCGTTCGCGACGGAATGCGTGCTGGGGCGGCGGCGCGGTGGGGTGTGCGGTGGCGCGGGGAGGGAAGTGGCGGAAGCAACGAGAAGCCCGGCGCGGCTGGCTGGCGGCAGCGATGCTTCGTGCGTGTGTTTGGCGCACGGCGCGGCGCGGGGTGCGCGATGCGTGAAGCGTGGAATGTGGCGCGTGAAGCGTGAAGCGTGGAATGTGGCGCGTGAAGCGTGAAGCGTGAAGCGTGGAGTGTGAAGCGTGGAGCGTGAAGCGTGAAGCGTGGAGTGTGAAGCGTGAAGCGTGAAGCGTGGAGCGTGAAGCGTGGAGCGTGAAGCGTGAAGCGTGAAGCGTGAAGCGTGGAGTGTGGAGTGTGGAGTGCAGCGCAGTGCGCAGTGCGAAGGGCGAAGGTAGAGCGTAGAGCGAGATGCGAGATGCGAGATGCGAGATGCGAGATGCGAGATGCGAGATGCGCGATGCGCGATGCGCGATGCGCGGCGCCGGAGGTATCCGGCCCGAACCAACGGCACGCTCGCCGCGCCGACGCAGAACCGTCCCGCGGCACCCGCCCCGCGAGCGCCGCGTCAGTGCGCGCTTGCCTTCGGCTTGCGCGGGGCCTTTTCGAACAGGCGGTCGTACAGCCAGCGCGGCATCACGTGCAGCACCTTCGCGACGACGCCCATCTGCCACGGAATCACGCGGAACGCGCGCTGCTGCGCGATCGTTTCGGCCGCGCGCGCGGCGAAGCGGTCGGCGTCCATCAGGAACGGCATCCGGTACGGATTGTGCGCGGTCATCGGCGTGCGGATGTAGCCGGGCGCGATCGTCACGACGCCGACGCCCGCGGGGCGCAACTCGACGCGCAGCGACTCGAGATACTTGATCGCGGCCGACTTCGACGCGCTGTACGCGCCGGAGCCCGGCAGCCCGCGCACGCCGGCGACGCTCGCGACGCCGACGAGCGTGCCGTGCCGCGCGGCCGTCATCGGGCCGACGAACGGCTCGAACGTCGCGACCATCCCGAAGTAGTTGATGTCCATCACGTCGCGGAACGCGGCCAGGTCGCCCTGGCCCGTCACCGCGCCCTGGCTGATGCCCGCGTTCGCGATCACGACGTCCGGGCAGCCGTGCGCGGCGATGAACGCCGCCGCGGCGCCCGCGAGCGCATCGGGGTCGCGCACGTCGGCGGAATAGACGGAGATGGACAGCGCGGGAAAGCGCCGCGCGAACGCTTCGAGCGCGTCGGTGCGGCGCGCGACCAGCGCGAGCGTCGCACCCTGGCGCGCGTATTCGTCGGCCAGCGCGAGGCCGAGGCCGCTCGACGCGCCGGTGATGAAGACCTTCAGCGGAGTTGTCATGCCGGCGCCGGGGCGGGGATCAGAGCTTCTTGTCCTGGACCTGCTTCACGAGGTAGTCGAGGACCTGCGCGGTGCCTTCGAGGCTGTTCGTGTAGGCCGGGCCCGTCTTGTACTTGCCCTGCACGACGATCGTCGGCACGCCGTCGATGTTGTAGCTCTTCAGCAGCTCGGCCGACTGCTTCACCTGGCCCTGCACGCTGAACGAGTTGTACGCGTCCATGAACTTCTTCTTGTCGACGCCCTGCGACGCCAGGAAGTCGGCCTGCGCCTGCGGCGTCAGCAGGTAGTTCTTCTGCTTGTGGATCGCGTTGAAGATCGCCGGCGTGACCTTCTCGGACATGCCGAGCGCGGACACCGCGTAGAACAGCTTCGAGTGCGGGACGAAATCGTCGCGGAACGCGACCGGGATGCGCTTGAAGTCGACCTTGTCGCCCTGTTTCTTCACCCAGGCCTCGACCGTCGGCTCGAACTCGTAGCAGTGCGGGCAGCCGTACCAGAAGAATTCGATCACCTCGACCTTGCCGGCCGGCGCGGACACCGGCTGCGGCGCCTTCATCACTTCGAAGTCCTTGCCCGACACCGGTGCGGCGGGCGTTGCGTGCGCGAAGCCGGCGACCAGGCCCACGGAGAGGAGAAGCGTGCTAAGCAGTTTTTTCATGTTGGGAACGTCGTCAGTTGCTCGGGTTACGGAACGTAACGGAATCTGCGTGGGCGCGGCCGGCGCTTACTGCTTCGTGAAGCGGATCACCGCCGTGTCGACTCCTGCATCGGACAGGCGCTGGCGTGCCGAGTTCATATCCTCGAATTTCGAGAACGGGCCCACCCGCACGCGGAAATACGTGACGCCGCTGACATCGCGCTTCGACACCTTCGATTCGAAGCCCTGGAAGCCGAGGCGCGCGCGCTGCTGCTCGGCGTCCGATTCCGTCTTGTACGCGCCGACCTGCAGGAAGTAGCCGGTGTTCGCGTCGGCCGCGCTCGGCGCTTTGGCCGCTGCGGACGACGTCGCGGACGGCGCCGGCTTCGCGGCGTTCGCGGCGGCTTGCTGTTGCTGCTGCTTTTGAGCGGCAGCCTGCTGCGCCTGCTTCTGCGCGGCGAGGCGCGCGAGGTCGTCTTCGCCCGCCTGCTGTTGCTGCTGCTGTTGCGGCTTCTTCGGCGGCGTATTGTCGGCCGCCTTCGGCGGGACGGCGACGCCGTTGCCCGACGCTGCGTTGTTCGATCCGTTGTTCGACGCGGTGCCGTTGTTCGCGCTGCCGGAGCCGTTCGAACCGTTCGCGTTGCCCGACGGCGGCACTTCGACGATCTGCGGCTCGGGCAGCAGGCCGCCGCCCTGCGTCTGGTTCGCGGCCTGGCCGGGCGCGGTGTTCGGCGGCGCGGGCTGCGCGGCCTGCGGCACCGGCTGGCCGGGCGTCTTGCCCTGCAGCGCGCGGTTCGGATCGAACTGCTGCGGCTGGCTTGCGCCGGTGTCGGCGGGCGGCGGCGCGACCTTCGACACGAACGGCGACGGCGAGCGCGTGATGTAGAGCGCCACCACCACGGCGATCGCGAGGCCGACGATCAGGCCCAGCACGATGCCCAGAAATGTTCCTCCGGCTTGTTTCGATTGCTTCGACGTGCGGCGTGGTTGTGCCATTGCTTGAGTCACCTGCAAAAAGAATCGTGAAAAGGTCGCGACGGGCATCCGGCGGCGGGCGCTCCCGCGGCGGGCGCAGCCGCGGCCTGTCTGCCCGCTCGGGCGACTTACATCTTGGCGGGCGCGGAGACGCCGAGCATCGCCAGGCCGTTCTCCAGCACCTGCCGGGTCGCGGCGAGGAGCGCGGCGCGCGCGGTGCGCGGCGCTTCGTCGTCGACCAGCACGCGCTCCGCATTGTAGAACGAGTGGAATTCACCAGCGAGGTCGCGCAGGTAGAACGCGACGGCGTGCGGCGCCAGCTCGTTCGCGGCGTGCGAGAGCATGTCCGGATACTCGGCGAGCTTCTGCATCAGCGACGCGGCCTGCGTGCTCGTGAGCTGCGACAGGTCGGCGCCCGGCAGCTTCGCGAGCTCGCCGTTGTAGCGCGACTTCCATTCGTTGAGCACCGAGCAGATCCGCGCGTGCGCGTACTGGACGTAGTAGACCGGGTTCTCGTCGTTCTGTTTCAGCGCGAGGTCGATGTCGAACACGAACTCGGTGTCGGCCTTGCGGGAGATCAGGAAGAAGCGCACCGCGTCGCGGCCGCGCGTGATCGTCGCCTCGTCGATCAGGTCCGGCGCCGCCTCCTGGCCCGGCGCCGCGCCGCCCGACCATTCGATCAGGTCGCGCACCGTCACGTAGCTGCCCGCGCGCTTCGAGATCTTCACTTCCTGGCCGTCGCGCATCACGGTGACCATCTTGTGCAGCACGTAGTCGGGGTAGCCCTTCGGGATGCCGATGTGCAGCCCCTGCAGGCCGGCGCGCACGCGCGCGATCGTGCCGTGGTGGTCCGAGCCCTGGATGTTGATCACCTTCGTGAAGCCGCGCTCCCACTTGGTCACGTGGTACGCGACGTCCGGCACGAAGTACGTGTAGGTGCCGTCCGTCTTGCGCATCACGCGATCCTTGTCGTCGCCGTTGTCGGTCGTGCGCAGCCACAGCGCGCCGTCCTGCTCGTAAGTCACGCCGGCCTTGATCAGCGCGTCGACCGTCTGCTCGACGCGGCCTTCCTTGTACAGCGACGATTCGAGGTAGTACTGGTCGAACTTCACGCCGAACGCCTGCAGGTCCATGTCCTGCTCGTGGCGCAGGTACGCGACCGCGAACTTGCGGATCGCTTCGAGATCCTCGACGTCGCCCGCGCCCTTGACCGGCTCGCCGTCCTTCGCGGCGACCGTCTCGCCGTTCAGGTAGTCGCGCGCGATGTCGGCGATGTACTCGCCGTTGTACGCGGCTTCCGGCCAGCCCGCGTCGCCCGGCTTCAGGCCGCGCGCGCGCGCCTGGGTCGAGATCGCGAGGTTGCCGATCTGCACGCCGGCGTCGTTGTAGTAGAACTCGCGGTGCACCGCGCAGCCCTGGCTCGCGATCACGTTCGCGAGCGCGTCGCCGAGCGCCGCCTGGCGGCCGTGGCCGACGTGCAGCGGGCCGGTCGGGTTCGCCGACACGAATTCCAGCAGCACTCGCTTGCCGTGTTCGCGCGTGGACAGGCCGAACCCGCGGCCTTCCGCGAGCACCGCGGCGATCACGGCCTGCTTGGCCGCCGCCGTCAGGCGCAGGTTGATGAAGCCGGGGCCGGCGATTTCGGCGGCCTCGACGAGGCCTTGCGCGCCGGGCTGCGCGGTGAGGGCCGCGACGATCCGCTCGGCGAGCTGGCGCGGGTTCGCGCCCAGCGGCTTGGCGAGCTGCATCGCGACGTTGCACGCGACGTCGCCGTGCGCGGCAACCTTCGGGCGCTCGAGCGTGATGGCGGGCGTGACGAACGCTACGTCGGCGTTTGCCGCGTCGGCGCCTTTCAGGGCGTGTGCGACCTGCTTGACGCTATCCGCGAGCAGGGCTTCGAGGGTCTGTTTTTGGGCTGGCAGCATGCTGGTAGAAGGCTTCGTTGGTGGCAGCCGGGAAGCCGGCGGGCCGGCGCGCTCCTTTTAAGCGCGCGTTTCAGGGATCGCAGAATTTTAACAGGTGCTAATATGCCGCTCAGGCGCCACGCGTGCTCGAGGCCGGCCGCCGGCCCGCCGGCGGCCCCAGCCGGGCCCGGCGGGCACAACAAGATGAAAAGGGAATAGTCATGATTACGTTCAAAAGCAAGGCGGCACAGGATCTCGACGTGCTGAAGGATTTCGCCGTCTATGTGCTGGGTCTCGTCGGCAAGCAGCTCGGCGAGCGCGGCGTGATTACGCACGACGAGCTGGATCACGCGATCGCGAAGCTGGAAGACGCCGTCACGCAGGCGAAGCAGGAGCGTGCCGAGCATGCGGGCCATTTCCACGAGGACGACGACGACCACGCGCACCACGAAGTGCCGCCGAGCCTCGCGCAGCGCGTCGCGCCGTTCCTGTCGATGCTGCGCGAAGCGAAGGCCGGCCAGGCCGACGTGCACTGGGGTTTCTAAGCTCCGCCGGCCGCCGGCACGACAAAAAGCCCGCTCTCGAGCGGGCTTTTTGCTGGGCATTCATCGGATGAAAGGGCGGCGCGCGCCGATGCGGATCAGAGCTGCGGCGCGAGCGCGCGGCGCGCGTCGTCGAGCGACAGCGCCATCCGCTGCGCGTAGTCCTCGAGCTGGTCCTGTCCGATTCTCCCGACCGAGAAATACGTGCTGTCCGGGTGCGCGAGGTAGAAGCCCGACACGCTCGCCGCCGGCAGCATCGCCAGCGACTCGGTGACCGTCATGCCGATCTCTTCCGCATTAAGCGCTTCGAACATGTCGCGCTTCACGAGGTGGTCCGGGCACGCCGGATAGCCGGGCGCGGGCCGGATGCCGACGTACTTTTCCGCGATCAGCGCATCGTTGTCGAGCGTCTCGCCGCCCGCATAGCCCCACAGCTCGCGGCGCACGCGCGCGTGCATCGCTTCGGCGAACGCTTCCGCGAAGCGGTCCGCGAGCGCCTTCAGCATGATCGCGCTGTAGTCGTCGTGGTCGGCTTCGAACTGCTTTTCCTTCATGTCGACGCCGAGGCCGGCCGTCACCGCGAACATCCCGATGTAGTCGGCGACGCCCGATTCCTTCGGCGCGATGAAGTCGGCGAGCGAGCGGTTCGGCCGCATCACCCCGTCGACCACCGGGCGCACGCTCTGCTGGCGCAGGTTGCGCCACGTGAGCAGGACTTCCGAGCGCGATTCGTCGGTGTAGATCTCGATGTCGTCGTCATTGACCGTGTTCGCCGGCAACAGCGCGATCACGCCGTTCGCGGTCAGCCAGCGGCCCTGGATCAGCCGCGCGAGCATCGACTTCGCGTCGGAGAACACGCGGCGCGCCGATTCGCCGACGATCTCGTCGTTCAGGATCGCCGGGTACGGGCCCGCGAGATCCCAGGTCTGGAAGAACGGGCCCCAGTCGATGTAGTTCGCGAGCTCGTTCAGGTCGTAGTTCCTGAACACGCGGCGGCCGATGAACTTCGGCTTGACCGGCTGGTAGTTCGCCCAGTCGATCTTGGTCTTGTTCGCGCGCGCCTGCTCGAGCGTGACCATCGGCTGCGCCTTCTTGTTCGCGTGCTGGTCGCGGATGCGCTCGTAGTCGGACTTCAGCTCGTCGAGGTACTTCGCCGCGCCTTCGTCGGACAACAGGCTCGACGCGACCGACACCGAGCGCGACGCGTCCGGCACGTAGACCACGGGGCCTTCGTAGTTCGGCGCGATCTTCACGGCCGTGTGCACGCGCGACGTGGTCGCGCCGCCGATCAGCAGCGGGATCTTCTTCACGCGGAAGTAGTCGTCGCGCTGCATTTCCGACGCGACGTACGCCATTTCCTCGAGGCTCGGCGTGATGAGGCCCGACAGCCCGATGATGTCCGCGCCCTCGACCTTCGCCTTCGCGAGAATCTCGTTGCACGGGACCATCACGCCCATGTTGACCACTTCGAAGTTGTTGCACTGGAGCACGACCGACACGATGTTCTTGCCGATGTCGTGCACGTCGCCCTTCACGGTCGCGATCACGATCTTGCCCTTCGCGCGCACGTCGCCGCCGGCTTCCGCGAGCAGGCGCTTCTCTTCCTCGATGAACGGGATCAGGTGCGCGACCGCCTGCTTCATCACGCGCGCCGATTTCACGACCTGCGGCAGGAACATCTTGCCCTGGCCGAACAGGTCGCCGACCACGTTCATCCCGTCCATCAGCGGGCCTTCGATCACGTTGATCGGGCGGCCGCCCGCCGCGGCGATCTTCGCGCGCGCTTCTTCGGTGTCCTCGACGATGAAGTTCGTGAGGCCGTGCACGAGCGCGTGCGCGAGCCGCTTCTCGACCGGCTGGTTGCGCCACTCGAGGTTCTCTTCCTTTTTCGCGGCGCCGGTCTTGAACTTGTCGGCGATCTCGAGCAGGCGGTCGGTGGAATCCGCGCGGCGGTTCAGGATCACGTCCTCGACGCGCTCGCGCAGCTCCGGGTCGAGCTCCGCATACACGCCGAGCTGGCCCGCGTTGACGATGCCCATGTCCATCCCCGCCTGGATCGCGTGGTACAGGAACACCGTGTGGATCGCCTCGCGCACCGGGTCGTTGCCGCGGAACGAGAACGACACGTTCGACACGCCGCCGCTCACCTTCGCGTACGGCAGGTTCTGCTTGATCCAGCGGGTCGCCTCGATGAAGTCGACCGCGTAGTTGTTGTGCTCCTCGATGCCGGTCGCGACCGCGAAGATGTTCGGGTCGAAGATGATGTCTTCCGGCGGGAAGCCGCACTGGTTCACGAGCACGTCGTACGAGCGCTTGCAGATCTCGGTCTTGCGCGCGAACGTGTCGGCCTGGCCCTGCTCGTCGAACGCCATCACGACGGCCGCGGCGCCGTAGCGGCGGATCAGCCTCGCATGATGGACGAACGCGTCTTCGCCTTCCTTCAGCGAGATCGAGTTGACGATCGCCTTGCCCTGCACGCACTTGAGGCCCGCCTCGATCACGTCCCACTTCGACGAGTCGATCATGATCGGCACGCGCGCGATGTCCGGCTCCGACGCGATCAGGTTCAGGAAGCGCACCATCGCCGCCTTCGAGTCGAGCATCGCCTCGTCCATGTTGATGTCGATCACCTGCGCGCCGTTCTCGACCTGCTGGCGCGCGACGGCGAGCGCCTCGTCGAACTGGCCGTTGAGGATCATCCGCGCGAACGCCTTCGAGCCGGTGACGTTGGTGCGTTCGCCGACGTTGATGAAGAGCGTCCCGGACGTGACGTTGAACGGCTCGAGGCCGGCAAGGCGCATCGTGTGATCGGTCATGGCGGTGCGAATTCGTGTGGTGTGAGACGGGCGTGGAATCGGTCGGGTCAGGCGGCGTCGCTGTACTGGGCCGGCCAGCGGCGCGGCTTCACTTCGGCGAGCGCCTTCGCGATCGCGGCGATGTGCTCGGGCGTCGTGCCGCAGCAGCCGCCCGCGAGGTTCACGAGCCCGGCCTGCGCGAATTCCTTCAGCAGGCCCGACGTGACGTCGGGCGTTTCGTCGAAGCCGGTGTCGCTCATCGGGTTCGGCAGGCCCGCGTTCGGGTAGCACGACACGTAGGTGTCGCACAGCTTCGCGAGCTCGGCGATGTACGGGCGCATCAGCGCCGCGCCCAGTGCGCAGTTCAGGCCGAACGTGAGCGGCTTCGCATGGCGCAGCGAGTTCCAGAACGCCTCGACCGTCTGGCCGGACAGGATGCGGCCCGACGCGTCGGTGACGGTGCCCGAGATCATGACCGGCAGGCGCTCGCCGGTGTCCTCGAACAGCTGGTCGAGCGCGAACAGCGCGGCCTTCGCGTTCAGCGTGTCGAAGATCGTCTCGACGAGGAACAGGTCGACGCCGCCGTCGAGCAACGCCTTCGCCTGCGCGTAGTACGCGTCGTGCAGCTCGTCGAACGTGACGTTGCGCGCGCCCGGATCGTTGACGTCCGGCGAGATGCTCGCCGTCTTCGGCGTCGGCCCGATCGCGCCCGCGACGAAGCGCGGCTTGTCCGGCGTCGCGTATTTCGCGGCCGATTCGCGCGCGAGCTTCGCCGATTCGACGTTCATCTCGACGACGAGATCTTCCATCCCGTAGTCGGCCTGCGCGACCGTCGTCGCGCCGAACGTGTTGGTCTCGACGATGTCCGCGCCGGCCGCGAAGTACTGGTCGTGGATCTCGCGGATGATCTGCGGCTGCGTGAGCGACAGCAGCTCGTTGTTGCCCTTGATGTCGCGCGGGAAGTCCTTGAAGCGCTCGCCGCGATACGCGGCCTCGTCGAGCTTGTAGCGCTGGATCATCGTGCCCATCGCGCCGTCGAGGATCAGGATGCGCTGCTTGAGCAGCGCGGGCAGCCGGGCGCCGCGCGTGTAGCGCGCGGCGGGCGGGGCGGAAGCGGCGAGAGGGGACGCAGACATGGCGGCAGAGCGGCGAAGACGGGAAAAGCGCCATTGTAGCCGCTGCGCCGGCGCGTCGCCCGCGCTCGCGCTGGGCGGCGGCCGTGATGCGCGCCACCGAGCGGGCCGGCGGCCGCCTCAAACGAAAACCCCCGCCCGGCGAACCGGACGGGGGCTTGGATCGGAGTGCTCGCGGGGCCGCGCAAGCGCGGCAAACGGCCCGGCGTGGCGCCGGGCCGCGCGTCGTCAATGCAGGACGACGGGCATCATCATCAGGCTGTCGAACTGTCCGAGGAATTCGTCGACTTCGTCGAGCGACGGCTCGTCCTCGATCAGTTGCTTCACGTGCTCGCGAAACCGGGCGGCGAGTTCGCCGTCGATGAAGATCTCGCGCTGCGCGTTCTTGTCGACGATTTCGTAGCCACCCGAATTCATCGCGTGATGGCCGACCTGCGGCGGGAACTCGACGACGCAGTAGTTGGGGCTGTTGTAGATCATTTGCATGGCGGCACTCCTCTTCGCAGTGGCTTCTGGCCTTGTTGTTCCCCTAGGTGGGGTAGACCTCGCCGGTTTCAAGGGGCTTGCGCTGCACACCCCGCTCCCTCTGCATGGGGTGTATCGGTTAGAAGCCGATATCTCAGAAACGTTTCCTATTGTCGGCCGGTGTACCGAAATAGTTGTTAAAGAGTGTCATCGGCCATTTTTTCAATACCTTTAATCGGTCGAAATTGCCGATCGGTGCGGCTTCATTGTGCAGGCGGCGCGGAGGCGGGCGTCGCGTCCGCCGGCGCGGGCATCGGCGGCTGCTCGGACGGCTGTTGCGTAGGGCCAGCCGGCTCGCTCGCCGGCGCGGCAGATGCCGATGCCGGGGCAGGCGCGTTCGTTGCGTCCGGCGCCGAGCGGTCAGCCGGTGCAGCCGGGACGGTCGATGCAGCCGGTGCAGCCGGCGGCGCGAGCGGGCCGTGCCACAGCAGCTCGATCTGCGCGCCGTTCGGTTCCGTCTGCACGAGCCGCGCGGGCAGCCAGCCGAGCGACGGCGCGAGCCACATGTCGATGCGCCGCGTGTCGCCGGCGCGGCGCGGCAGGCGCATGAAGTGCCGCGTCTCGATGAAGCCGGCGGCGGTCTGCACCGGCTCGTCGCCGATCACCGTGATCGGCCAGGTCTCGCCGCTGTTGTTGTCGATCACGAAGAACTGCTGCGTGACGCCCCGCCGGTAGGCGTCGGGATTGCCGCGCACGAGGCCCGACAGCTGCATCAGCATGCTGAAGCGGTCCTGCACGCCGTCGGGCAGCGGCGCGTTGTCCGGCGTGCGCGTGAACACGACCTGCCGGATCTCGCGGTTGAAGATCGCGATGTCCTCCGGGCGCTTGCCGCGCTGCTCGACGTATCGGTCGGGCGCGATCCCGTATGCATCGACGCGGCCCTGGCTCCGGTACCTGAACGGGCCGACGAACGGCACCGGCATCGTCACCGACAGCTCGTACGTTTGTCCGTCGGTGCGCCAGTGGATCGTCCCCGTCGAGTTCTGCATGCCGTTGAAGAACGCATCGTATTGCAGGTCGCCGGACGGCGGCGCGGCGAATTTCACGCCGTTCGACGCGGGGCCGGCCGTCGCGGCGCTCGCGGCCGATGCTGCTTGCGCGCCGGACGCGCCAGCCGTGCCGCTCGCTGCCGACGCGGCCGATGCTCCCGATGCCGCAGCAGGCGACGGCTCGCCGTGCTCGGCGGTCTGCGTCGACGTCAGCACGCGCGGCTGCGCCGGCGCCGGCTTGCGCGCCGCGCGGGCCGGCTTCGCGGGCGCGGCGGCGGCCGCGGCCGGCGCGTCGACCGGTTTCGACGCGGGCCGGCGCTCGATCGGCCGCGGCTTCAGCAGCTCGATCTGCACCGGCACCTCGGCGGGAGCCGGCGGCGTGAACGGTTCGCGATGACGCGTGAACCACAGCGCGGCGAGCGCATGCAGCACGAGCACCACGACGAGCGCGACGCCCGCGCGCAGCCAGCGGCGGGGCAGGACGTGACGAGGACGGGTGGCGGCAGGCGGCATCGACGAAATGGAGCGGAAGGAAGGCCATGGCGCAGCGGACGTGCCGCGCGTCACAGCTCGGACCGCCGCGCGCGCCGCGCGTTCGCGTGCATCGCGGGCAGGGGCGCGCGCCGCCCGTCAGGCGTCGCGCGCGTCCGGACTATAGCCGAGTTCGTACGACAGTTTCTGCGCGCAGGCGCGCAGCGCGGTGTCGATCTCGCCGCCCCACGCGATGTCGAACGCGCCTTCGTGGCCGAGCGCGAGGATCGCGAGCGCGAGCTCGCCGACCGCGTCGAACACCGGCATGCAGAACGCATGGATCGTCGGCAGCAGCATCCCTTCGACGCGCGCGGCCGCATGGGCGCGCACGTCCGCGAGCGCCGCGTCGACCTCGGCGAGCGTGCGCGGCCCGCCGTGATGCGGCGAGCGGCGCGTGTCGGCGAGCTCGCGCTCGATCATCGCGGCGGTCTTGCCGCGCGGCAGGTACGCGGCGAACAGCAGGCCCGTCGCGGAGCCGAGCAGCGGCATCACGTCGCCGAGCTTCAGCGACGCCTTCGCCGGATGGCTCGATTCCATCCAGTGCACGATCGTCGGGCCCTGGTTGCCCCACACCGCGATGCCGACCGTCTGGTCGAGCCGGTCGCGCAATTCGGTCAGCGCGATCCGCGCGAGCTTCACGCCGTCGACCCGCGCGAGCCGCGCGAGGCCCATCTGCAGCGCGAAGCCGCCGAGCTCGTAGCGGCCGGAGACGGGGTCCTGCGACACGACGCCGAGCCGCGAGAAGCTGACGAGGTAGCGGTGCGCCTTCGCCGGGCTCATGCCCGCGCGCTGCGCGAGATCGCGCAGCATCATCGCGCGCGGCTCGCTCGTCAGCACGTCGAGCAGGCGGAAGCCGACCTCGATCGACTGGATGCCGGAGCGGACCTTCTCGCCGTTGTCGCCGCCGTCGCCGGTGGCTTCGTCGGCGGTGTCGGAGTCGGTGAGATCGTCGTCTGGGAGCTGGCTGGCGGGCATGGGGCAACGGCGCGCGACGCGCGATCTGGACGGAAAGTTCGAATCGGCCGCGGCGCTCGCAAGCGCGGTGCGCCGCACGGATTCACCATCGTAAAATAGATTCCCTCCATCGTCACTACAACGGCAGATTCTTCCCCTTATGAAACTTGCTTCGCTGAAGGACGGCACGCGCGACGGCCAGCTGATCGTGGTGTCGCGCGACCTGCACACCGCGGCGATCGCCGACGCGATCGCGCCGACGCTGCAGCGCGTGCTCGACGACTGGGCGTTCTATGCGCCGCAGCTGCGCGACCTGTACGACGCGCTGAACCACGGCCGCGCGCGGCACGCGTTCCCGTTCGATCCGGCGAACTGCATGGCGCCGCTGCCGCGTGCGTTCCAGTGGGCCGACGGCTCGGCGTACGTGAACCACGTCGAGCTCGTGCGCCGCGCGCGCGGCGCCGAGATGCCGCCGGAATTCTGGACCGATCCGCTGATGTACCAGGGTGGCAGCGACGATTTCCTCGGGGCGCGCGACGACGTCGTCTGCCCGTCCGAGGAATGGGGCATCGACTTCGAGGCGGAAGTCGCGGTGATCACCGGCGACGTGCCGATGAGCGCATCGCCCGACGACGCGCTGAAGGCGGTGCGGCTCGTCACGCTCGTCAACGACGTGTCGCTGCGCAACCTGATTCCGGCCGAGCTCGCGAAGGGCTTCGGCTTCTTCCAGAGCAAGCCGGCGACCGCGTTCGCGCCGGTCGCGGTCACCCCGGACGAGCTCGGCGAGCACTGGCGCGAAGGCCGCGTGCACCGGCCGATGATCGTCCACTGGAACGGCAGGAAGGTCGGCCAGCCCGACGCGGGCACCGACATGGTGTTCCATTTCGGCCAGCTGATCGCGCACGCGGCGAAGACGCGCAACCTGCGCGCGGGCTCGATCGTCGGCTCGGGCACGGTGTCGAACAAGGATTCGAAGCGCGGCTACTGCTGCATTGCCGAGAAGCGCTGCCTCGAGACGATCGAGCACGGCGCGCCGCAAACGCAGTTCATGCGCTACGGCGACACCGTGAAGATCGAGATGTTCGACGACGCGGGCAAGTCGATCTTCGGCGCGATCGAGCAGTCGGTCGCGCCGCTTGACGGCGACGCGTGACATAACGTCACGCGCGCGGGCGCAACCCGGTTGCGGCCCGCGCGCCGGGTTTCGCCCGATGTTTGGCGGCCCGGGCTTGGCTACACTCGACTCATGGGTTTTCCGCAAGGAGCTGCGCATGTCCGATACCGCCATCTACAGCGGTTATGAAGCACTGAAGGTGCGGCGCCAGCCGCACGGCATCCTCGAGATCGTGATGAGCGGCGAAGGCGCGAACAGGAGCGGCCTCGCGACCGCCGACGAGCGCATGCACCGCGAGCTGGCCGACATCTGGCGCGACGTCGATCGCGATCCCGACACGCGCGTCGCGGTGATCCGCGGCGAAGGCAAGGGCTTCTCGGCGGGCGGCGACCTCGCGCTCGTCGAGCAGATGGCGAACGATTTCGACGTGCGCGCGCGGGTCTGGCGCGAAGCGCGCGACCTCGTCTACAACGTGATCAACTGCAGCAAGCCGATCGTGTCCGCGATGCACGGCCCGGCCGTCGGCGCGGGGCTCGTCGCCGGGCTGCTCGCCGACATCTCGATCGCGTCGAAGAGCGCGCGCATCATCGACGGCCATACGCGGCTCGGCGTCGCGGCGGGCGACCACGCGGCGATCGTGTGGCCGCTCCTGTGCGGGATGGCGAAGGCGAAGTACTACCTGCTGCTGTGCGAGCCGGTGAGCGGCGAGGAGGCCGAGCGGATCGGCCTCGTGTCGCTCGCGGTCGACGACGAGCCCGACCTGCTGCCGAAGGCGTACGAGGTCGCGGAGAAGCTCGCGCACGGCTCGCAGACGGCGATCCGCTGGACCAAGTACGCGCTCAACAACTGGCTGCGCTCGGCGGGGCCGACCTTCGACGCGTCGCTCGCGCTCGAATTCATGGGTTTTTCGGGGCCCGACGTGCAGGAGGGGATCCGCTCGCTGCGCGAACGGCGAGCGCCTGATTTCCCCGGCGGCGCGCCGTTCTGACGCGCGCTATGATCGATTCAGGCGGCCGGGCGATCCGGCCGCTCCCCCAGTCAACCAGGATGCCCGCATGACGATCGATACCTCCGGCTCCAATCCTTTCTCCGGCTTCGCCGGCTTCCAGCCCGCAGACATGCTCGAACGCATGTGGGAAATGATTCGCATGACGCCGTTCGGCGGCATGGGCGCGTTCCCCGGCGCGACGCACGGGCTGCCGCCGTCGCTGTCGGGCATGTCCGACATGATGGCGCCGCTCGCCAGCGTCGAGGAGCTCGACAAGCGCATCACCGACCTGCGCGCGGTCGAGCAATGGCTGAAGCTGAACCTCGGGATGCTGCAGTCCGCGATCCAGGCGATGGAAGTGCAGCGCGCGACGCTCGCGACGCTGCGCGCGTTCGGCGCGTTCGCGCAAACCTCGATGTCGGCCGCCGAGGATGCGGCCGTCGCGGCGGCGCAGGCCGCGTCCGCGCCGCGCGCCGAGGCGAGCCAGCCGGCGCCGGACGCCGACGCGCCCGCGGCCGGCGACGCCGCGCAGCAGCCGTTCGATCCGGCCGGCTGGTGGAACCTGCTGCAGGCGCAGTTCAACCAGCTCGCGAGCCTCGCGATGACGCAGCCGGGCGCGCAGCCCGGGGCGCCGGCCGACGCGGCGCCCGAGCCGGCCGCGGGTGCGCCGGCACCGGCGGCGGCTGCGGCACCGGCTGGGTCGGCGGGCGCGGGCGCAGCCGCGCCGCGCAAGCCCGCCGCGAAACGCGCGAAGCCGGCCGGCTCGGCGGCCGCGCGCGCGGCCGCGGCGTCGTCGCCGGAAACGCGTCCGCCGAAGCGCTCGACGTGACGCTTCGCACCTAGCCTGCAGGCCGACCATGCGGCTCGCGCTCGTACTGATGGGAGGCGGCGCGCGCGCCGCGTATCAGGTCGGCGTGCTGAAGGCGCTGGCCGAGATCGCGCTCGCGGCCGATCCGCAACGGCGCACGCTGCCGTTCGGCGTCGTGTGCGGGTCGTCGGCCGGCGCGATCAACGCGACGTCGATCGCGAGCCACGCCGACGATTTCTCGCACGGCGTGCGCCGCCTGCTCGAATTCTGGGAGCACCTGCGCGCCGACTACGTGTACCGCACCGACTGGCTCGGCATCGCCGCCGCGGGCGCGCGCTGGCTCGCGGCGATGAGCTTCGGCTGGGCGGCCCGCCGCTCGCCGCGTGGCCTGCTGGACAACGCGCCGCTCGCGCACCTGCTGCAGCGCGAGTTGAGCTTCCAGCGGATCGAGCAGATGCTCGAGGCGCGCACGCTGCACGCGCTCGCGGTGACCGCGCTCAGCTATTCGAGCGGCCGCCATCTGACGTTCTACCAGGCCGCCGAACCGATTCAGGCGTGGCGGCGCGCGCAGCGCACCGCGCGGCTCGTCGACCTGTCGGCGTCGCACCTGCTCGCGTCGTCGGCGATTCCGTTCGTGTTCCCGGCCGTGCCGCTCGTGCTCGACGGCCAGATCGAGTATTTCGGCGACGGCTCGATCCGCCAGATCGCGCCGCTGTCGCCGGCGATCCATTTCGGCGCGGACCGGATCGTGGTCGTCGGCGCGGCCGACCCGCGGCCGGAGATCCCGGTGAACGGCGGCGGCTTCGTGCGCGGCTATCCGTCGCTCGCGCAGATCGGCCAGCAGGTGCTCGCGAGCGTGTTTCTCGACTCGATCGGCTCGGACATCGAACGGATCGAGCACATCAACCGGATGATCACGCACCTGCCGCACCAGGTCGAAGTGGACAGCGGCTGGCGCCACGTCGACGTGCTGGCGATCGCGCCGTCCGAGCGCATCGAGCTGATCGCCGCGAAACACCTGAAGCAGCTGCCGCTCACCGTGCGCGGACTGCTCGGCGCGGTCGGCGGCAGCCAGCCGGCGGGCGCGTCGTTCGCGAGCTACCTGCTGTTCGAGGAGGCATTCGCGCGCGAGCTGATCGAGCTCGGCTATCGTGACGGCTGCGCGCAGCACGACACGCTCGCCGGCTGGATCGCGGGCGCCGACGGCGGCAGCGCGGCGGTGCCCGGCGCCCGGTCCGGTGACGGTAGGCCGGCGGGTGAAATGCGGGTCTGATGCGATTCCGCGCGGCTCGATGCGGCTCGACGCGGCGCGACCGCGCGAGGCCGGTGACGTCGAGCACAGTCGCCCCACCGTTTTCCAGCTGCGCGGCGACCGCGAGCAGTGCGCCGGCGCAGGCGCTGGTTGTGTTTCGCGACGCGCGCCCCGCGACCGTTCGTCGCACCGCCATTGGCGGCGCGCGACCGGGCGGGCGTCTCGGAACCGTCATGCGTGCGTGCTATCATGGCCGCCGCCGAATACATCAAATCGAGCAGTCTGCTTGCCGGCCGCTGTGCGCGATTCCGCCTGGAGCCGCGTCGCGCCGGGCAGGTTCGCCAACGGGCCGGCTTGCGCCGGCCACCACATCGGGCACGCGCAGCCGGTTCCGTTCGAACGGAGCGGGGCCGCGGCGTGCTTCAGGGCGGCAGCGCGGCCGCCCGGCTGCCGGACGTGGAATCTGCGTCCGGGGGCTGGTTTCACGCGTAAAATTACAGTCTTGGTTGCAAAAAGCGCGTCGCGCGCGCATTGCTGCAACGGTCACGTTTAAGAGAAGTCGCATTGCGCAGAACAGGGGTGGGACCATCATGAACACCATGCTTTATCCGGAACTTTACAGGTCGCTCGAAGCTGTCCGCTGGGACATGGAGAAGGACATTCCGTGGGACAAGTTCGACGCTTCGCTGCTCACCGACGAGCAGGCGAAGACGATCAAGATGAACGCGATCACCGAATGGTCGGCGCTGCCCGCGACGGAAATGTTCCTGCGCGACAACCAGCACGACAGCGACTTTTCCGCGTTCATGAGCGTGTGGTTCTTCGAGGAGCAGAAGCACTCGCTCGTGCTGATGGAGTACCTGCGCCGCTTCAAGCCGGAGCTGGTGCCGACCGAGGAGGAGCTGCACGCGGTGCGCTTCGAGTTCGATCCGGCGCCGCCGCTCGAGACGCTGATGCTGCACTTCTGCGGCGAGATCCGCCTGAACCACTGGTACCGCTGCGCGGCCGACTGGCACACCGAGCCGGTCATCAAGCACATCTACGAAACGATCTCGCGTGACGAAGCCCGCCACGGCGGCGCGTACCTGCGCTACATGAAGAAGGCGCTCTCGAACTGCGGCGACGTCGCGCGCGCGGCGTTCGCGAAGATCGGCGTGCTGATGGCGTCGGCGCGCCGCACCGAGAAGCCGCTGCACCCGACCAACCTGCACGTGAACCAGGCGCTGTTCCCGCGCGACACCGTGCAGTCGCGCCTGCCCGATCCGGAGTGGCTCGAGCGCTGGCTCGACGAGCAGATCCGCTTCGACGGCGAGTGGGAGAAGAAGGTCGTCGAGCGCATCCTGCACAACCTGTCGATCCTGTTCGAGCGCACGTTCGCGACCGCGCAGGAGCTCAACCGGTATCGCAAGGAAGTCACCGGCCGCCTGCAGGCCGAAGGCGGCCAGTCGGCTGCCCAGCCGGCCTGACGACGAGACGCGCGCCCGGCGAGGGTGCGCGCGACATGAAGCCCGCCCGGCTCGGCGGGCTTTTTCTTGGGCATGCGCGCCGCGCACGCCGTTCGCTTCCGCCAGTCACCCATCATGCCCGCTATCTTCGAACGTAAGCTGATCACCCGCGACGCGCTCGTCGCACTGCGCGCGTCGCTGCCCGCGCCCGTCGTGTTCACGAACGGCGTGTTCGACATCCTGCATCGCGGCCACGTCACCTATCTCGCCGACGCGAAAGCGCTCGGCACGTGCCTGATCGTCGGCGTCAACAGCGACGCGTCGGTGCGCATGCTCGGCAAGGGCGACGACCGCCCGATCAACCACGAGGACGACCGGATGGCGCTGCTCGCGTCGCTCGAAAGCGTCGACTGGGTCGTGAAGTTCGAGGAGCAGACGCCGGTGTCGCTGATCGAGGCCGTGCACCCGGACATCCTCGTCAAGGGCGGCGACTACGACATGGATGCGCTGCCGGAATCCGCGCTGGTGCGCGGCTGGGGCGGCCGGGCGCTGGCGATTCCGTTCGAGCACGAGCGCTCGACCACCGCGCTGCTGAAGAAGGTGCGCGCGCAGCAGCCTTGAATCCGCGCCGCCGCGCGCGGCGTCAGGGTGCGGATGCCGCGAGCGGCTCCGCCGGCACCGCCGGTGCCGCGATCGGGCCGCCCGTGAGCGCCTGATCAGCAGCGTGCGCGAGCGGTGTGACGCGCAGCTCATCGGGATGCACCTGTCGCGACAGCATCCCCGGTTCGCGCGGACCGGCCGCCGGCAGCGGCCCGAACACGCCGCGCGCCACCACGAGCGCGAGCATGTTGGCGAGAAAGAGAACAGCGATCAGCCAGCGCAGCATCGTCGACACCCCTTTTCGTCATTCAGTCAGGCCAGCCGCGGGGCTGGTCATTCGGTTCGCGCAGTCCGTCGGCGCAGCAGACGGCGCGTGCGTCCCGTTTCAACCATTCGCAACCATCTCCGCCGCAATCAGCGCCAGCCCGGACAGGATCAGCGCGTCGTGGCGCGTATGCGGCACCGTCAGCGCGCGCGCGACGTCGTCCGCCGCGCCGCCCGCCAGCACGAGCCGCACCGGCGCTTGCCAGGCGGCGTTCAGGTCGCGCCAGGCGCGCTCGATCAGCCCGGCCTGCGCATACAGGCAGCCCGCCGACAGCGAGCGCGGCGTGTCGAGCTGGAACGGCTCCGCCTGAGCACCCGCAAGCAGGCCGCTCGCGATGTCGGTGGTGAGCGTCGGCAACTGCGCGGTGTGCGTGCCGAGCGAACGCATCATCAGCGCCCAGCCCGGCGCGATCAATCCGCCCGTGAAGCGCCCGTCCGCACGTAGCGCCTCGAGCGTCGTCGCGGTGCCGAACGTCGCGATCAGCAGCGCTTCGCCAGGAAACGCCGCATGCGCGCCGATCAGGCCGGCCCAGCGGTCGCTGCCGAGCTGGTCGGGCGTCGCATAGCCGTTCGTCACGCCGCACTGCGCGGCACGCGCGCGGATCGTCGTGCGCGGCAGGCCCGGCCAGCGCGCATCGAGCAGCGCGTCGAGCCGTGCCGCCACCTCTGCGCCGGCCACGTTCGAGATCCACGCGCCGCGCGGGCGCGGCACGTGCGACCAGTCCGGATCGGCACCGCCGTCGCGCGCGTGGCCGAACGCGCCCGTCTCGACCAGCTCGCGCCGCGTGTCGGCGAGCGCCCACTTGATCCGGCTGTTGCCGGCGTCGATCAGCAGGTGCGGCGCGCTCATTGCGCCTCGCGCAGCGACACGTCGCCGGCCGCGATCGCCTGCACGCCGGCGGGCGTGTCGAGCAGCAACTGGCCTGCCGCGTCGATGCCGGTCGCGATACCGCGCGCGCGTTCCACGCCTTGCTCGATCAGCACCACTTCGCGGCCCGCGTACGCGTGCCGCGCGTGCCAGCGCGGCACGAACGGCGCGAGCCCGTCTGCTGCGAACTGCGCGAGCGCGGGCGTGAGCGCGTTCAGCGACGCGGCGAGCGTATCGGTGAGGTTGGCCTCCGCCCACGCGGACGACAGCGCCGCGGGCGGCAGCGCGCCCGCGCTCGACGCTTCGCGCGCGCGCTGCGCGTCGACCTGCGCGGCGACGGCTTCCGCGCCGCGCACGTTGACGCCGAAGCCGATCACGACGGCCGTTGCGTCGGGTGTCGTCCACACCGTTTCGATCAGGATCCCGGCGAGCTTGCCGACGATGCGCGTCGAACCGGCGTCGGCGGGTCAGCAGCAGGTCGTTCGGCCACTTGAGCGCGATCCCGGCGCGCGCGTCGAGCGGCAGCCCGGCGAGCCCTTCGGCGAGCGCGACGCCGATCGCGAGGCTCAACCCGCCGAGCGCGTCGACCGGGCGCGGCACGATGCAGCCGACCGAGCAGAGCAGCGCGTTGCCCGGCTGCGCGAACCACGGGCGGCCTTGCCGGCCGCGGCCGGCCGTCTGCTCGAACGCGACCCGCACGAGCGGCGCGGGCAGCGCGTTCGCGGTGCGCGGCAGCGCCTTCAGGCGGGCGGCGAGGTCGGCATTGGTCGAGCCGGTCGCGGCGACGATGTCGAGCGGCCACGCGCGCGGCGCGGCGTCCAGGTGCGCGTCGAGCCGGCCGCGCGCGATGTGCGCGTCGCCGGAGTCGGGCGTGTCGGAGGAGGTGGGGGCGTTCATGGTGGCTATTGTAGCGACAGGGCGCGGCCGCGCGTGCCGGGCGGCGCGTCGGGCGGGTGCCTGCGATTGGCGGTTGCACGCACCCGCCCCGCCATCACGGCGCGATCACCGGATGTTTCAATGCATGCGCGGTCTCGATCCACTGCGCGTGGAACTCGGTCGCGTCGGGCCGCAGCCCCAGCTCGCCGTTGCGATACGCCATCGCGAGCGTCTGCACCGCTTCCGGCAGTTCGTGCTCGGCCGCGCGCCGGTACAGCGCGAGCGCGCGCGCGTCGTCGCGCGGCACGCCGCTGCCGTCACGATACGCGTTCGCGAGCATGAAGTCGGCGGCAGGGAGGTCCGCGCGCGACGCCACGTCGAACCAGCGTGCCGCCTGCGCGGGATCGGCGGCGATGCCGTAGCCGCTGCGATAGATCAGCCCGAGGTAGTACGCGGCGGCCGGGTCGCCGTGCGCGGCGGCGGCGGCCAGCAGCGTCCGGGCGCGCGCATAGTCCTTCGGCAGCCCGCCGCTGCCGAGCAGCAGCGCCTTGCCGAGCGCGAGCTGCGCCCGTCGTGCGGCCGGTGCGTCGGCTTGCCCGTCGGCCCGTGCCGCGGTTTCGAGCCAGTTGCGCCCCTCGTCGCGCAGCCCCGCCTCGCGCGCGTCGACTAGCGCGATGCCGAGCGCAGCCTGCGCGTCGGCCGAGCCGCGGCGCGCGAGCGTGCGCAATTGCGCGAGCGCGTGCGGCTCGCCGGCCTGCGTGACCATCGCCTGCCATTCGTCGAGCTGCGCGGCGCTCGGCGCGGGGCCGGCGCCGCGCCAGCCGCTCGCCGCGACCACCGCCGCGACGGTCACGGCCGCCGCCGCCAGCAGCACGGCGGGCGGCAGCTTCACGCGCACGAGACGCCGCACGGCGGCGGGGAAACCGGCCTCGGCGGGCCGCATGGTGCGGATCGGTTGCATCGTGGCTCGCGTCGTCATTGCGTCAGGTCGATCTCGTAGGTGGCGAGGTTCTTGCCCGAGCCGTCGTCGGCCGCGACCTGCGTGATGCCGGTCAGGCCGGCCGCCGCCGCGTCGGCGAGGCGGTTCGGCGCGGACGCGAACTGCACGTGCGCGACCGAGCTCGCGAGCTTCGTGAAGCGCCAGCTGCGCTGCGCGCCGTCCGCCGCGCGCGTGATCGCGCCGCGCTTCTTGATGAACGCGATCAGCACGTCGCGGTTCGCGTCCGGCGACGCGAAGATCGTCTTGCTGCCGTCGAGGCCGGGGAAGTTGCCGCCGCCGCTCGCGCGGTAATTGTTGGTCGCGACGATGAACTGCCCGTTCGGGTCGATCGGCGCGCCCTTGTACGCCAGGTTCCTGATCCGGCTGCCGACCGGCTGCGTGACGTCGATCTCGTACGACAGATCGGCGGACGTGAACATGTCGAAGTTGTAGCCGGGGAAGCTGCTGACGAGCTTCTGCACGGTCGCCTGCGTCGGATCGATCCGGTTGAAGCGCTTCGCGGCGGTCTCGAGCCAGTTCTTCACGTCCGCGCCGCTCACCTTCACCGCGTAGACGGTGTTCGGGTACAGGTACAGGTCGGCCGCGTTGTTGATCGCGAGCGCGCCCGGCGCGACGTCGGTGAAGTCGTTGCCGCCGCCGAAGCCGCTCTTGAACGGCGCGCTGACCGACAGCACCGGCAGCGACGCGTACTGCGGCAGGTTCGCCTGCACGTAGCGCGCGACGTAGTCGGCCTGCGCCTCGTTGACGATCTGGATCGCGCCCGGATCGCCGACGTCGGCGAAATACGAGGTCATCCGGTAGTCGGTCGAGCCGATCGGCGTCTTCACATAGTTGATCGTCGCCTGGTGCTCGGCGGCGATCGCGGCCGCCACCGACGGGTCGGCGGCGACGTAGCTCTTGTCCGCGTTCTGGATCGGGCGCGCCTCGACGGTCGTGAGCGACTTGTCGACGCTCCAGGTCTTGCCGTCGAACGCGAGGCCGAGCTTGATCACGCCGAGGTGCTTGCCCCAGTAGTTCGCCATCACGGTCGGCACGCCGTTGACGGTGCCCTTGACCTTGTCGACGCCCGGCAGGTTGAACTGCGGCACCGTGCTGTTCGCATCCGGGAACACCTGGTGCGAGTGGCCGATCAGCATCGCGTCGATGCCCGGCACGGTCGACAGCCACCAGCTGCCGTTTTCCATCGTCGGCGAGTACGCCGAGTTGTCGAGCCCGCCGTGCGAGATCGCGACGACGAGCTCCGCGCCCTTCGCGCGCATCTCCGGAATGTACTTCTCGGCCGCTTCCTTCAGGCCGGTCGTGTAGACCTTGCCGTCGAGCCAGCGCTTGTCCCAGTTCATGATCGCGGGCGGCGTGAAGCCGATGATGCCGACCTTCACCGGCGCGCTGACCGTCTTGCCGTCCGGCGTGGTCGCGGTGATCGTGCGGGTCAGGATCGTGTACGGCGTGAAGAGGGGCGCGTTGGTCTTCGCGCTGATCACGTTCGCGAGCACCTGCGGGAACGCCGGGCCCGCGCACTTCTTCTGCTGCGGGGGCATGCCGTCGACGTCGAACGTGTTGCCGGTCACCTGCGACAGGTACGGCAGCCCGTAGTTGAATTCATGGTTGCCGATCCCGCCGCCGTCGAACTTCGCCGCGTTCATCACCTTGTAGATCGCGAGCATCTGGTCGCAGCCGACCGGGTTCACGAGCGCCTGGTAGTCGGCGAGCGCGGTGCCCTGGATCGTGTCGCCGTTGTCGAGCAGGAGCGTGTTCGGGTACTGCGCGCGCGCCTGCGCGATCAGCGTCGACACGCGCTCGAAGCCGAGCGAGTTGTCCGCCGCGAGCTTGAAATAGTCATACGAGAGCACGTTCGTGTGCAGGTCGGTCGTCTCGAGCAGCGCGAGGGTCGCCTTGGTGCCGGCGGGCGCCTGCGACGACGGCGGGGCGGTCACGTCGTCGCCGTTGCACGCGGCGAGAAAGGCGAGGCTCGCGAGCGCGGCGGCTGCCGGCGCGCGATGGCGGAGAAGCGAGGGGAATCGCATCGGTTGTCCTGTTTGGTGTTCTGTTGTCGTGGTCTGCACGGAAGGCGGCGCGTGGCGCGCCGACGGCCGGTCGTGCAGCGCGTGAGAGTATCGAAAGGAAACGTGACGGTGGAATGAAAGGGCCGCAACGGCTGGCGAAACCGGGCGGGCGGCCGTGGGCGGCCAGCGGCGGGCGTTCGGGGAGGGCGGCGCCGCGGCGGCGCGCCTCGGCCGGCAAGTCGTCCGCAGCTGGCCACCCCCGGCGGAAATCCTCGCGTCGCGGGAGCGGACGGTTCGTTACAATGGCCGGTGTCATTCATTTGCAAACAAGCCGCCTTGGATTTCGACACTCCTCCCGGCCTGTCGGTCGATGCCGGCGGCCCGGGCCCGACCGTGCGCCTGTACGGACAGTGGACCGCGCTCGCGCTGGCGCGCAATCGCGGCGTCGTCGCGCGCCGCGTCGCGGGGCTCGCGAAAGGCCGCGTGCGCGAATGGGACCTGTCCGGCATCGAGCGGATCGACCACGTCGGCGGCCAGGCGCTGTGGCGGGTCTGGGGCCGCAAGCTGCCGGACGGCATCGCGCTCACCGAGACCCAGCGCACGATCTTCGAGCGCATCGAACGGCTCGACCGCCAGCGCGAGGCGCCCGAGCGCATCGCGCGCATCGATCCCGTCACGCGCCTCGGCCGCGCGCTCTTCACGTTCGCCGAGCATCTGCAGGGCGGCATCGCGATGTTCGGCCGCGTGATGCTCGACGCGCTGTCGGTGCTGCGCCGGCCGAAGACGATGCCGTGGAAGGAGACGTCGGCGAACGTCTACAGCGCGGGCGCGCAGGCGCTGCCGATCACCGCGCTCGTCGCGTTCCTGATCGGCATCGTGCTGAGCTACCTGTCCGCGCAGCAGCTGCAGATGTTCGGCGCGAACCGGTATATCGTGAACATCCTGGGGCTGTCGGTGATCCGCGAGCTCGGGCCGGTGCTGTCGGCGATCCTCGTCGCCGGCCGCTCGGGCTCGGCGATCACCGCGCGGATCGGCGTGATGCGCGTGACGGAGGAGCTCGACGCGATGCGCGTGATGGGCATCCCGCACGGGCTGCGGCTGGTCCTGCCGCGGGTGCTCGCGCTCGGCGTCGCGATGCCGCTGCTCGTGATGTGGACCAACATCATCGCGCTCACGGGCGGCGCGCTCGCCGCGAAGCTCGCGCTCGGCATCGACTTCAGCTTCTTCGTGCGCTCGCTGCCGGGCGTCGTGCCGATCGCGAACCTGTACATCGGGCTCGGCAAGGGCGTCGTGTTCGGCATGCTGATCGCGCTCGTCGCGTGCCATTTCGGCTTCCGGATCAAGGCGAACTCGCAGAGCCTCGGCGAAGGCACGACGACGTCGGTCGTCACGTCGATCACGGTCGTGATCCTCGCCGACGCGGTGTTCGCGATGCTGTTTCAGAACGTGGGGCTCGGATGAACATGCTGAACCTGCCGACAACCGATGACGCGGCGCCCGCCGGCGCTGCGCAGCGCGACGAGCTCGTGATCGAGGTGCGCAACCTGACGAAGCGCTACGGACGCAACATCATCCACCAGAAGCTCGACTTCGACGTGCGGCGCGGCGAGATCGTGTCGATCGTCGGCGGCTCGGGCTCGGGCAAGACGACGCTGGTGCGGCAGATCCTCGGCCTCGAGCGGCCGACGTCGGGCACGATCAAGGTGTTCGGCGAGGATACGTCGAAGATCGACGCGGCGACGTCGCGCGTGATGCGCACCCGTTCCGGGATGCTGTTCCAGCAGGGCGCGCTGTTCTCGTCGATGACGGTGTTCGACAACGTCGCGCAGCCGCTGCGCGAGCTCGGCCGCGTGCCGGCCGACCTGCTGCACGACATCGTGATGCTCAAGCTCGAGATGGTCGGGCTGCCGTGCAAGCATGCGTCGAAGATGCCGGCCGCGCTGTCGGGCGGGATGGTGAAGCGGGTCGGCATCGCGCGCGCGATCGCGCTCGAGCCGGAGCTGCTGTTCCTCGACGAGCCGACGGCGGGGCTCGACCCGCAGGCGTCGGAAGAATTCGTCGAGCTGATCGCGACGCTGCACCGCACGCTCGGGCTGACCGTCGTGATGGTGACGCACGATCTCGACACGATGGTCGCGCTGTCGACGCGCGTCGCGGTGCTCGCCGACCGCAAGGTGCTGGTCGCCGCGCCGGTCGAGGAGGCCGCGAGCGTCGACCACCCGTTCATCCACGAATATTTTCTGGGGCTGCGCGGCCGGCGCGCGCTGCAGGCGCTGCCGCCCGAGCGGCGCGCGAAGCTGCCGCCGGCAGCCCTCGAACCGGCGCCGGCGAGCGTCGAGCTGTAGCAAGGAACCCGCGAATGGAAAACAAATCTCATGCGTTCTGGGCCGGCCTGTTCACGATCGCGCTGACGCTCGCGATCGCGGGCGCCGTGTTCTGGTTCAACGTCGATCGCGCCGTGCGGATTCCGTACGACCTGATCGCGCGCACCAACGTCACCGGGCTGTTTCCGGACGCGGCGGTGCGCTTTCGCGGCCTCGACGTCGGCAAGGTGCAGTCGATCGGCTTCGACCGCTCGCGCCCCGGGCAGATCCGCATCCGCATCTTGGTCGACAAGGACGCGCCGATCACGCAGTCGACGTTCGGCAGCCTCGGCTTCCAGGGCGTGACGGGCATCGCGTTCGTGCAGCTCGACGACACGGGCACCGACCTGTCGCCGCTGCCGTCATCGGTGAAGGCGGTCGCGCAGATCCCGATGCACCCGAGCCTGTTCGACCAGATCCAGCAGCGCGGCGACGTGCTGCTGCGGCAGCTCGAACTGGCGGCGAAGAGCGCGAACGAGCTGATGTCGCCCGAGATGCGCGAGCAGCTGCGCGCGACGGCGGAAAGCCTGCAGCACGCGGCGGACGGCGCGGCGACGCTGTCGAAGCAGCTCGGCCCGGCGGTCGCGGCGCTGCCCGGCACGATGCACGAGGTGAACCGCGCGATGGCGTCGGCGAACACGCTGCTGCAGCCGAACGGGCCGCTCGTCGCGAACCTGAACAAGGCCGGCACGGCCGCCGAGCATATCGGCGACGCGCTCAACGAGCTGAACGCGCGCGTGCAGTACGACACGCTGCCGCGCTTCAATGCGCTGGCGGCGAGCGTCGGCGACGCGTCGCGCCAGCTGAAGGACGTCGCGGGCGAGCTCGGCCGCAATCCGCGCAGCCTGCTGTTCGGCGCGCCGGGCGCGGCGCCCGGGCCGGGCGAGGCGGGCTTCGTCTGGCCGGGCGCGACGGCCCACTGATCATCGAATCCGGAAATCTCATGCAGGAACACGTCATGTCCCGAACCCTCGCCCGCGCGCTGCGCCCGGCCGCCGCCGCGCTGGCCGCGCTGACGCTCGCGCTCGCGGCCGGCTGCGCCAGCGAAAACGCGGCGCTGTCGAACGCCCGCTATGACCTCGGCCCGGCCGGGCCGGTCGCGACCGCCGCCGGCCGCGGCCCCGCGCTGAAGGTGCTCGACGTCGCCGCGCCCGAAGCGCTCGATTCGGACAAGTTCGTCTACCGGCTCGCCTATGCGGATGCGCAGCGCATGGCCGTCTACCGCGACAGCCGCTGGACCGCGCCGCCCGCGCAACTGCTCACGCAGCGGCTGCGCGGCGCGCTGTCGTCGCGCGGCGCGGTGCTCGAGGGCGCCGACGGCGTGCGCGCGCCGACGCTGCGGATCGACCTTAGCGAGTTCGAGCAGGTGTTCGACGGCGAGTCGCAAAGCCACGGCGCCGTCACCGCGCGCGCGACGCTCACGCAGGACGGCAAGGTGCTCGGCCAGCGCACGTTCGTCGCGCGCGCGCCGTCGAGCACGCCGGACGCCGCCGGCGGCGCGCGCGCGCTCGCGATGGCGAGCGACGACCTCGTCGCGCAGATCGCCGCCTGGGTCGGCATGCAGGCCTACGCGGGCACGCCGTAATGCGCGGGCGCCCGCGATGAGCGTGCCCGGCTCGCCCCGCGCATCGGCGCTGGCGCGGCAGGCGCTCGCCGCGTACGCGGCGCTCATCGTCTACGCGTCGCTGTATCCGTTCGACGGCTGGACCGCGCTCGGCATCGGCCCGTTCGACTACCTGTTCGCGCCGATGCAGCGCTACGTGACCGCGTTCGACGTGGTGACGAACGTCCTCGGCTACCTGCCGTTCGGCGCCCTCGCGGTGCTCGCGCTGCATCCGCGCTGGCGCGGCGTCGGCGCGACGCTGATCGCCGGCGTCGTGCTCGGCGCGCTGCTGTCCGGGGCGATGGAGGCGCTGCAGACCTACCTGCCGACGCGCGTCGCGTCGAATCTCGATCTCGCCGCCAACGCGCTCGGCGCGCTGCTGGGCGCGGCGCTCATGGCGCCCGCGACCGGCGCGCTGCTCGATCGCGGCGCGCTCAGGCGGCTGCGCTTCGCGTGGTTCCAGCCGGACGGCGCGACGCCGCTGCTGCTGGCCGCGCTCTGGCCGTTCGCGATCCTGTTTCCTTCCCCGTTCCTGTTCGGCATCGGCGACTGGCCGGCCGCGCTGTGGGAGCGCGCCGACGCGTCGATGCAGGACGCGCTGCTCGCGTGGCTGCTGGCCGCGTGGCACGTGTCGGCATGGCCCGAGCGGGTCGACGGCTGGCTGTCCGATTCCGGATGGGAGGCCGTGCTCGGCGGACTGATGCTGTTCCCCGCGCTCGCGATCGCGTCGCTCGCGATGCGGCCGCGCGCGCCGCGCGTGCGGTTCCTGATCGTGCTCGTCGCCGTGGCGCTCGTGCTGAAGTCCGCCGCGACGTTCATGCAGTCGGCCACCGGGCTCGTCGTCGTGTGGGCGACGCCCGGCGCGCGGCTCGGCATCGAGCTCGGCTTCGCGGCGGCGCTCGCCGCGCTGTACGTGCCCGATGCATGGCGGGCGGCGCTCGCCGCCGCCGCGCTCGTCGCGGGCGTCGCGCTCGTCAACCTGCTGCCCGTCAACCCGTTCTTCGACTTCACGCTGTCCGGCTGGCGGCAGGGGCGCTACGTGCACTTCAACAGCATCGCGCGCTGGCTCGCGTGGATCTGGCCCTACGCGGCGCTGATCTGGCTCGGGCTGCGCGTCGAGCGCGCGTGGCTGCCGGCCGTCCGGCCCGGACGGCCGCGCCGGTGACGGGCAGCGGGGCGGGCAGCCGCGCGCGCCGCTCGCTATAATCGTCCGCACCATTCACCCGCCACTTCCGACCCGGCCTCGTCGCCGGGCCGCTCGCCGTCACCATCATGGATTCCTACTACCAGCACCACGTCTTCTTCTGCCTGAACCAGCGCGAGCCCGGCGCCGAACGTCCGAGCTGCGCGCAGTGCGACGCGCAGACCATGCAGGAATACGCGAAAAAGCGCGTGAAGGAGCTCGGCCTCGCCGGGCCGGGCAAGGTCCGCATCAACAAGGCCGGCTGCCTCGACCGCTGCGAGGAGGGGCCCGTGATGGTCGTCTATCCGGAAGGCACGTGGTACACGTATGTCGACCGCGCCGACATCGACGAGATCGTCGAATCGCACCTGCGCGACGGCAAGGTCGTCGACCGCCTGAAGATCTGAGCGGGGCGGTCGTCGCAAGCATGAACGCACATACGCAGAAGTCGCTGATCGCCGGCCCCGTCGGCCAGATCGAGATCGCCGTCGACCTGCCCGACGCGGTGCGCGAAGGGCGCGCCGCGCCGCGCGGCATCGCGCTCGTCGCGCATCCGCACCCGCTGTTCGGCGGCACGATGGACAACAAGGTCGCGCAAACCCTGGCGCGCACGCT
The DNA here is from genome assembly GCF_001718695.1 of Burkholderia ubonensis. NCBI lineage: Bacteria > Pseudomonadati > Pseudomonadota > Betaproteobacteria > Burkholderiales > Burkholderiaceae > Burkholderia > Burkholderia ubonensis. The sequence continues at coordinate 2,775,491 of NZ_CP013420.1, forward strand.
CGTGCAGCTCAACTACGTCGTCTACCGGTCGAACTTCCGCGGCGTCGGCGCGACCGAAGGCGTGCACGACAACGGCCTCGGCGAGGCCGACGACCTGCTCGCGGTGCTCGCGCACATGCGCGCGCAGCCCGCGTATGCGGACCTGCCGCTCGTGCTGGCCGGCTTCTCGTTCGGCACCTTCGTGCTGTCGCACGTCGCGAAGCGGCTGCGCGACGCGGGCGACGCGATCGAGCGGATGGTGTTCGTCGGCACGGCCGCGAGCCGCTGGCAGGTCGCCGACGTGCCGGAGAACACGCTCGTGATCCACGGCGAGACCGACGACACGGTGCCGATCGCGTCGGTGTACGACTGGGCGCGGCCGCAGGAGTTGCCCGTCGTCGTGATTCCCGGCGCCGAGCATTTCTTTCATCGCAAGCTGCATGTGCTCAAGCGCGTCGTGATCGACGCGTGGCGCTAGAGCGCGTTCCGCCGCCGGGTGGCGCACCGCGTTTCGCCCCCTTTTTTTGGCGCGCTTGCATGTCGCCTGCGCGCATCTTTCGTCTTCCTTCGATAGTGATCCTGCACATTCGCGTCGCGCAATCCTCGCGTCGCCGATCTGTGCCTGCGCGGCGCCGCATTCACGAAAACGCCCGTCGCGGCCACGTATAATGGCCGGATTTCGCGTCGCCCGCGGCCCGGCCGGGCCCATGCGGCGCTCGATTCGCTGCCCGTCGCGCACGCGCTGCGCCGGCTGCGAACCGAACGCGCCCGCACGAGTCCAACCGGCGCGTTTCGCATCGCCTGACGTTTCAGGTGCAGGCCGAAACGCCCGCTGCCTTGCCATTCAACCGAGCGTGTTTCGCGCCCGTACTTTCTGCCATCAGCCTGAATCGATCATGCGTTTGTCCTCCCAAGGCCTCAAGTCCCTCGCTTCTTCCATCGCCTTCGGCACCGCCGCGCGCAACGTCGCGCTCGGCGTGATGCTGCCCGTCGCGCTCGCGTCGACGATCGTCGCCGCCGAGGCGAAGCCCGCCGCCAAGGCCAAGGCAGCGCATGCCGCGCCGGCCGCCGCGCCCGAGGCGACCGGCGCGCCCGCGACCTACATGCCGGGCGCGGTGCCGCCGCCGGGCGTGAACGCGCGTTCGTGGGTGCTCGTCGACGCGACGAGCAACACCGTGCTCGCGTCGGGCAACGCGGACGAGCGCGTCGAGCCGGCGTCGCTGACGAAGCTGATGACCGCGTACCTCGTGTTCGAGGCGCTCGACAAGAAGAAGATCTCGATGGAGCAGATCGTCACGCCGAGCGCAGCGGTGCGCCGCGTCGGCACCGACGAATCGCGGATGTTCATCGAGGCGGACAAGCCGGTGTCGGTGCACGACCTCGTCTACGGGATGATCATCCAGTCGGGCAACGACGCGGCGATCGCGCTCGCCGAGCTGGTCGGCGGCAGCGAGGCGCAGTTCGTCAACATGATGAACGACGAGGCCAAGCGCCTCGGCATGAAGGGCACGCACTTCGCCGACGTGAACGGCATGCCCGACCCGAACCACTACACGACGGCCGGCGATCTCGCGACGCTGTCCGCGCACCTGATCCGCGATTTTCCGCAGTACTACGGCATCTTCTCGGAGAAGGAATTCAAGTACAACAACATCCGCCAGGGCAACCGCAACCGCCTGCTGTGGCTCGACCCGACGGTCGACGGCCTGAAGACCGGCCACACGCAGGCAGCGGGCTACTGCCTGATCTCGTCGGCGAAGCGGCAGATGCCGGGCACGGCGGATGCGCCGCGCCGCCTCGTGTCGGTGATGATGGGCGAGACCAAGGAAAGCGACCGCACGCAGGACAGCATGAAGATGCTGAACTACGGCTACAGCGCGTTCGATGCGGTGCGCCTGTTCAAGGGCGGCCAGGCGATCTCGACGCCGCGCCTCTACAAGGGCAAGAGCAACAACGTGCAGGTCGGCGTGAAGGGCGACCAGTGGGTGACGGTGCCGCGCGGCCTCGGCGACAAGGTGAAGACCGAGGTCGAGGTGAACGCGCCGCTGATCGCGCCGCTCGCGGACGGCCAGCCGGTCGGCACGGTGAAGATCGTCGCCGACGGCAAGACGCTGTCGCAGTTCCCGGTCGTCGCGCTGCAGGCGGTGCCGGAAGCGGGTATCTTCGGTCGTATCTGGGACTCGATCCTGCTGATGTTCAGCAAGAAGAAGTAAGCGCAAGCCAGCAGACCGGGCCTTTGTTTCGACGACTTCATCCCCATCTGACATAGCCATGAGCCAAGCCGAATTCGACCCGATCGTCTACCTGAGCGTCTCCTCGCAGGAAGAGATGGTGCCGCTGTCGCAAGCCCGCATCCCGGTGCTCGACCGCGGGTTCATCTTCGGCGACGGTGTGTATGAGGTCGTCCCCGTCTACGCGCACGACGGCGCGCACGTGCCGTTCCGGATCGCGCAGCATCTCGCGCGGCTCGAGCGCAGCCTGAAGAAGATCGGCATCGCGAACCCGCACGACGACGCGGGGTGGCGCGCGCTGATCGAGCGCGTCGTCGCGGCGAACGCCGATGGCCTCGGCGCCGGCGACGCGCTCGTCTATATCCAGGTGACGCGCGGCGTCGCGAAGCGCGGCCACGCGTTCCCGGCGAACGCCGTGCCGACCGTGTTCGCGATGACGAGCCCGCTGCGCGTGCCGTCCGCCGACGAGCGCGCGGCCGGCGTGCGCTGCGTGACCGCCGAGGATCGGCGCTGGCTGCATTGCGACATCAAGTCGACCTCGCTGCTCGGCAACGTGCTGATGGCGCAGCATGCGGTCGAGCACGACGCGTTCGAGACGCTGCAGCTGCGCGACGGCAACCTGACCGAAGGCTCGTCGTCGAACGTGTGGATCGTGAAGAACGGCGAGCTGCTTGTGCCGCCGCGCAGCAACAGGATCCTCGAGGGGATCCGCTACGCGCTGCTCGAGGAGCTGGCCGACGAATGCGGGATTCCGTTCGTCGCGCGCGAAATCAGCGAAGTGGAGCTGCGCGCGGCCGACGAGATCATGATCACGTCGGCAACGAAGGAAGTGCTGCCCGTCACGGCGCTCGACGATTTGCCGGTGAATGGCGGCAAGCCCGGCCCGGTATTCGCGGCGTTGTACGACGCGTACCAGCGCGCGAAGGCGCGCGAGTTTGAACAGTTTGACCTAACCCGGAGAAAGTGATGAGCGAACCGTCCAAAACCGTCGAGCTGACCGGCGCGATCGATACCCGGAAGGAATCGCTGCTGGAGTTCCCGTGCGATTTCCCGATCAAGATCATGGGCAAGGCGCACCCGGAATTCAAGGACACGATCTTCAAGGTCGTGAGCGTCCACGACAACGAAATCGACCTCGAGAAGATCGAGGAGCGCGCGTCGAGCGGCGGCAACTACACGGGCCTCACGATCACCGTGCGCGCGACGAGCCAGGAGCAGCTCGACAACATCTACCGTGCGCTGACCGGCCATCCGATGGTCAAGGTCGTGCTCTGATTCCTTCCTTGCGCGCTCACGCGGCGGCGGATCTCTCCGCCGCGCGGCGCGCATCCAGTTCGCCGCACAGCAGCTTGAATTCGGCGACTTCCTGCAATATCCACGTCCTGAACGCCTGCACGCGCGGCGTACCCAGCAGCGGCGGCGGGCACACGAAGAAATAATTCCACGGGCTCGGCCCGTCGATGTCGAACAGGCGCACGAGGCGCCCCAGCCGCAGCTCGTGCACCGCGAGCGAGCGCCGCACGAGCGCGATGCCCTGGCCGTCGATCGCCGCCTGCAGCAGGTTCGACGAATCCTGGTACAGGATTCCGCGCTTCGGCTCCGTCAGCGTATCGAGGCCCGCCGCGTCGAACCACGGCCGCCACAGCTCGTCGTCCGAGCGCAGCAGGTTGTAGCGGGCCAGATCCGCGGGCGTCTTCGGCAGCACGCCGCCGTTCAGCGTCGGCGCGCAGGCCGGGAAGAACGCCTCGTCGAGCAGCGGCTCCACGTACAGCCCCGGATAGGAGCCGAATCCGAAGCGGATCGCGATGTCGACGTCGTCGCGCGCGAAATCGGTGAGGGTGTTGGTCGACTGCAGCTCGACGTCGATCTCCGGATGCCGCTCGATGAACGAGCCGATGCGCGGCGTCACGAAGCGCGCCGCGAACGATGACAGCATCGAGATCACCAGCCGCCGGTCACGGTCGCTCGCGCGGACTTCGCGCGTCGCCTCGACGAGCATCATCAGCGCGGTGCGGACCTGCTGCGCGTAGCGGATGCCGGCGTTGGTCAGGCACAGGCGCTTGCCGTTGCGCGTGAAGAGCTGCACGCCGAGCTCGTCCTCGAGCGCGCGCACCTGGTGGCTGACCGCCCCGTGCGTGACGAACAGCTCGTCGGCGGCGCGCGAGAAGTTTTCGTGGCGGGCGGCGGCCTCGAACGCGCGAATCGCATTCAGCGCGGGGAGATGGCGCAGGTCCATTTGCTAATTTTCCTCACATCGACGTGAAATTTGGTCGTTTGGTCGGACGCCTTGGGATGACTACGATTGTAGCCATCGAAGCATTTTTTGGCGGAGCCCATCATGCAAGAAATTTCTTCAAGCATCACGTTCGAGATCCCCCCCGGCGAAACCGTTCCGATGCGGGTGCGGCGCAGCACGCGGCTGACGGTCCAGTGCGGGCCGGTGTGGGCGACGCGCAGCAACGACGTCGACGATTACTTCCTCGTGGACGGCGAAACGCTGCGGCTGCGCCGCGGCGAGCGTCTGTGGCTGAGCGCCGAGGGCGCGCAGAGCGCGTGCGTCGCGTTCTCGGTGTCGCGGCCGCCGAAGGAAGTCGCGCTGACGGGGTTCGCCCGGCTGCGCGAGCGCGTCGCGGCGCTGTTGCAGGACGGGTGGCGCACCGTCTGATGCCGCTCTGATCAGACGGATGCCGTCGATCCGTCCCTTTCGATAGCCGGCGAGACCCATGGGTTTTCGGTAAACTACCGCCCATGTCCGTCTCGCCGGTTTCCACTGTGTCCACGCCTGTCGCCGCACCCGATTCGCCCGCAGCCCAACCGGTCCCGCCGGTGACGGTACGCTGGCGCGGCGTCGAGCCGTACGACGCGAGCTTCGACGCGATGCGCGCGTTCACCGATGCGCGCACCGCGGACACCGGCGACGAAATCTGGGTGGTCGAGCATCCGCCCGTCTACACGCTCGGGCAGGCGGGCGATCCGGCCCACCTGCTGGTCGCCGACAGCGGCGTCCCGCTCGTGCGGGTCGACCGCGGCGGGCAGATCACCTATCACGGCCCCGGCCAGATCGTCATGTACCTGCTGCTGGACTTGCGCCGGCGCAAGCTGATGGTCCGCACGCTCGTGACGAAGATCGAGGAGGCCGTGATCGAAACCCTCGCGGCGTATAATCTCGCTTCGGTCCGCAAGGCGGGCGCGCCGGGCATCTACGTGGCGTCGGGCCTTCACGAGGGCGCGAAGATCGCGGCCCTCGGCCTGAAGATCCGCAACGGCTGCAGCTATCACGGGCTGAGCCTGAACGTGAAGATGGATCTGCGCCCGTTTCTCGCGATCAATCCGTGCGGCTATGCCGGACTGGAAACCGTCGACATGGCGAGCCTCGAGGTTGCCGCCGACTGGAACGACGTCGCCCAAACGCTGGTGCGCCGTCTGATCGCCAACCTCGACGGCGCATCCGCGGCCGCCGACAAGCCGCAGGCACTGGAACATTCGAATGACTGACGTTACCGCTTCCCCCGCACCGGCCGATTCGGCCGCGACCCCGGCCTACGATCCGACCGCCAAGCAGAAGGCGCAGGCGAAGACGGCGCGCATCCCGATCAAGGTCATTCCGATCGAGCGGCTGAAGAAGCCCGAGTGGATCCGCGTGAAGGCGGCCACCGGCAGCTCGCGCTTCAACGAGATCAAGACGATCCTGCGCGAGCACAACCTGCATACGGTGTGCGAGGAAGCGAGCTGCCCGAACATCGGCGAGTGCTTCGGCAAGGGCACCGCGACGTTCATGATCATGGGCGACAAGTGCACGCGCCGCTGCCCGTTCTGCGACGTCGGCCACGGCCGTCCCGACCCGCTCGACGCCGACGAGCCGAAGAACCTCGCGCGCACGATCGCTGCGCTGAAGCTCAAGTACGTGGTGATCACGAGCGTCGACCGCGACGACCTGCGCGACGGCGGCGCCGCCCACTTCGTCGAGTGCATCCGCGAAGTGCGCGAGCAGTCGCCGGAAACGCGCATCGAGATCCTGACGCCGGACTTCCGCGGCCGCCTCGACCGCGCGATCTCGATCCTGAACGCCGCGCCGCCGGACGTGATGAACCACAACCTCGAAACGGTGCCGCGCCTGTACAAGGAAGCGCGCCCCGGCTCGGACTACGCGCACTCGCTGAAGCTCCTGAAGGACTTCAAGGCGCTGCATCCGGACGTCGCGACGAAGTCGGGGCTGATGGTCGGCCTCGGCGAGACGGAACAGGAAATCCTGCAGGTGATGCGCGACCTGCGCGCGCACGACGTCGACATGCTGACGATCGGCCAGTACCTGCAGCCTTCCGAGCATCACCTGCCGGTGCGTGCGTACGTGCATCCGGACGTCTTCAAGATGTACGAGGAAGAGGCGTACAAAATGGGCTTCACGCACGCGGCCGTCGGCGCGATGGTGCGGTCGAGCTATCACGCCGATCTGCAGGCGCATGGGGCCGGGGTGGTCTGAGCGTCTTTGCTTCGTCGTCGGACGAGTCCGGAAAAGCCCGCAGCGATGCGGGCTTTTTTGTTTGCGCGTCGTCTTCGACCAATGGCCCTCATCGGGGCCGCTACGGCCGTTAATGGCCCTCGCGAGAGCTGTTACGTCACTGCGTCGTGCGAGGCAATCAGACACGCCCCCGCACGACAATCGCCACCCCACCGGACGCGCGATCCAATCCAGCGTGGAAAGCAAAGCCGAAACGTCGTCGATAGCTTCGCAGGATAAGTTCGCTTCCGCCGCGCGCAAACCTCCTATAGTCGGCTCTCTCGTTGAATCGCCAGAATGCCGAAGGAGAGCCGCATGCCCCGTTTCAGCCTCATCCGCCGCGCGGTCGTCGCGCTGACCGCGCTGACCGCGCTCGCCGGGCTGACCGCGCTCGCCGGCTTTGCCGCGCCCGGCGCGGCGCACGCCGAATCGCGCGAGGTCGTGATCGCGTACCAGGACATGGTCGTCCCGTGGCGCTATGCGCAGGCGAGCGGCGAGGTCGAAAAGGCGACCGGCTACAAGGTCACGTTCCGCAAGCTCGACAGCGGCGCGGACGTGATCCGCGCGCTCGCGTCCGGCTCGGTGCAGCTCGGCGAGGCCGGCTCGAGCCCGATCGCGGCCGGCCTGTCGCAGGGGCTCGACATCTCGCTGTTCTGGGTGCTCGACAACATCAACGACGCCGAGGCGCTCGTCGCGCGCAACGGCTCCGGCGTGACGAGCATCGCCGCGCTGAAGGGCAAGAAGATCGGCGTGCCGTTCGTGTCGACGTCGCACTTCCACACGCTCGTCGCGCTGCAGGCCGCCGGCGTGAATCCGAACGACGTGAAGATCGTCAACCTGCGTCCGCCCGAAGTCGCGGCCGCATGGACGCGCGGCGACATCGACGCGACCTACATCTGGGATCCAGTGCTCGCGAAGGTCAAGCAGTCCGGCACGGTGCTGACGACGTCGGGCCAGGTCGCGAAGCAGAGCGGCAAGGCCACCTTCGACGGCTTCGTCGTGAGCCGCAAGTTCGCGCGCGAGCACCCCGAGTTCGTCACGCGCTTCGTCAAGGTGCTCGCGGCGGCCGACGCCGATTACCGCGCGCATGCTGCCGCGTGGAAGGTCGGCTCGCCGCAGGTGGCGGCCGTCGCGAATGTATCGGGCGCGAACGTCGCCGATGTGCCGGCGAGCCTCGCGCTCTATGCATTCCCGACGCCGGCCGAGCAGGCGTCGCCGACGTGGCTCGGCGGCGGCGCGCAGTCGGGCGCCGCGAAGTCGCTCGCGGCGACGGCCGCGTTCCTGAAAGCGCAGGGCACGATCCAGACGGTGCTCGCCGACTACTCGGTCGGCGTCGATCCGCAGTTCGTGCAGAAGGCCGCGCGCTGAGCGCGGCGACGTATCGCGGAGCCACACATGAGCACGCTCGAAGTCCGTCAGGTATCGGTCGCCTATCCGGGCGAGCGCGGACGTCCGACGACGCAGGCGCTCGCGCAGGTCGACCTGCGCATCGACGCCGGCGAATTCGTCGTCGCGCTCGGCGCGTCGGGTTGCGGCAAGACGACGTTGCTGAACTGCATGGCCGGCTTCGTCGCGCCGACGACCGGCGACGTGCGGGTCGACGGCGTGCCCGTGACGGGCCCCGGCGCGGACCGCGGCGTGGTGTTCCAGAAATACGCGCTGCTGCCGTGGCTCGACGTGCTCGACAACGTCGCGCTCGGGCTGCGCTTCGCCCGCGTGCCGAAGGCCGAGCGCGCGGCGCGCGCCCGGGAGATGCTCGCGCTCGTCGGGCTCGGGCGCCATGCGCATGCGCGCGTCTACGAGCTGTCGGGCGGGATGCAGCAGCGCGTCGGCATCGCGCGCGCGCTCGCGAGCGATCCGCGCGTGCTGCTGATGGACGAGCCGATGGGCGCGCTCGACGCGATGACGCGCGGCACGATGCAGGCGCTCGTGCTCGACGTGTGGGCGCGCACCGGCAAGACCGTGTTCTTCATCACGCACGACGTCGAGGAGGCGCTGTTTCTCGCGACGCGGCTCGTCGTGATGACGCCCGGCCCGGGCCGGATCGCCGAGACCTTCGACCTGCCGTTCGCGCGCCGCTACGTCGAATCGCGCGACGCGCGCGCGGTGAAGTCGTCGCCCGATTTCATCGCGTGGCGGGAGCGGCTGATCGCGTATCTGCATCGCGACGAAGCGGGCGGAGAAGCGGTTGGAGAAGCCGCCGGGGAAGCCGCGTGATGCGCGAGCTGGCGCGGCAGGGCGCGTCCAGCGGGCGCGGTCGGAACGGCACTTTGCACAGGCAGGACAGCATGAGCACACAGGATTCGTGGGCGGCCGATCGCGCGGCCGCCGGCTTCGAGCAGGATGAACGCACCGCGCCGCCGCACGTCCGCGTTACGCGGCCCGCGTGCGCGTCGCGCCGCTACCGGCTGCCGGGGCAGGGGAAGACGGGCGCGCTGAGCGCGGCGACGGTCGCGGCGCTCGCGGTGCTGTGGTGGGCCGCGACGCATCGGCAATGGCTGCCGCCGCTGTTCCTGCCCGCGCCGGAAGCGGTGTGGGCGGCGTTCGTCGACGCGTGGCACGGCCGCATCCAGGGCGGGCTGCCGCTGTCCGGGCATCTGCTGTGGAGCGCCGCGCGCGTGTTCGGCGCGTTCGTGCTGGCGACCGCGCTCGGCGTTCCCGCGGGAATCCTGATGGGGGTGAGCCGCATCGCGCGCGGCGTGCTCGATCCGCTGCTGGAGTTCTACCGGCCGCTGCCGCCGCTCGCGTATCTGCCGCTCGTCGTGATCTGGTTCGGGATCGACGAGACGGCCAAGCTCGTCGTGATCTTCCTCGCGTGCTTCGCGCCGGTCGCGATGGCGGCGCGCGCGGGCGTGCGGGCCGCGACGGTCGAGCAGATCAACGCCGCGTATTCGCTCGGCGGCAGCTTCGCGCAGATCGTGCGGCACGTGGTGCTGCCGGCCGCGCTGCCGGAAATCCTCACCGGGCTGCGGATCGCGATCGGCTTCGGCTGGACGACGCTCGTCGCGGCCGAGATGGTCGCCGCGACGGCCGGCCTCGGGCAGATGGTGCTGAACGCGTCGAGCTTCCTGCGCACGGACATCGTCGTGATGGGGATTCTCATCATCGGCGCGATCGCGTGGCTGTTCGACCTCGGGATGCGCCGGGTCGAGCGGCGGGTCGTGCCGTGGAAGGGCCGGGGCTGAGCGCGTATGCGTCGTGCGCGCCCGCTGCTCAATCCCCCATCGCAATCCCTTCGCGCCGCGGGTCCGCGCCGCCGAACCAGACCGTCTGCCCCTGCACGTTCAGCCGCTGGATGCCCTGCAGGCCCGAGTTCATCTCGACGACCTGCACGGTGTGGCCGCGACCCTTCAGCGCATCGACGAGCGTGTCCGACACGCGGCCGCGCTCGAGCTGCGTCGGCCCGTTCATGGACCCGAAGTTCGGCAGCGCGATCGCCTGCTGCATCGTCATCCCCCAGTCGAGCACGCCGACCAGCGCCTTCGCGACGTGGTTGATGATCGCCGGCCCGCCCGCGGAGCCGACGATCAGCGTGACCTGCTTCGTCTTCCGGTCGAACACGAGCTCCGGCGACATCGACGAGCGCGGCCGCTTGCCGGCCTGCACGCGGTTCGCGACCGGCCGGCCGTTCTCGGTCGACACGAACGAGAAATCGGTGAGCTGGTTGTTCAGCAGGAAGCCGCGCACCATCATGCGCGAGCCGAACGCATCCTCGACGCTCGTCGTCATCGACAGCGCGTGCCCGTAGCGGTCGACGATCGCGATGTCGGAGGTCGACGGCAGCTCGGGGCTGCGGTCGTCGGCCAGCGCGAGCGTCGCGCCCTGCGGCGTGCCGGCCTGCGCGGCGCCCATGCTGCCGTCGCCGATCAGCCGCGCGCGCTGCGCGAGATAGGACTTGTCGGCGAGGCTCGCCCAGCTGCCGCCCGGCAGCGGCACGAAGTCCGGATCGCCGACGTAGCGCGCGCGGTCCGCATAGGCGAGGCGCCCGGCCTCGCTGAACAGGTGCGCGGCGAACGGCGTCGGCTCGAAGCCGACGTCGTTGCGCACCGGCTTCTGCGCGCCGATCCGCTGCCAGTCGGGCATCGCGTCGAGGATGCCGAGCATCTGCGCGATCGCGAGGCCGCCCGACGACGGCGGCGGCATTCCGCAGACGACCGAGCGTTGGTAATCGGTGCACAGCGGCTCGCGCACCTTCGCCTTGTAGCGCGCGAGGTCCTGCAGCGACAGCAGGCCCGGGTTGGCCGGATGCTTCCTGACCTTGGCCACGATGTCGCGCGCGATCGCGCCGGTGTAGAACGCATTCGCGCCGTGATCGGCGATCTGGCGCAGCACGACCGCGAGCGCCGGGTTCTTCAGGACCGTGCCGGCCGTCTTCGGCGTGCCGTCCGGGTTGTAGAAATACGCGCGCGCGGCCGGGTCCTTCATCAGGTAGCGGTCGTTCGCGATCAGCGTCGCGAGGCGCGGGCTGATCGTGAAGCCGTGCTGCGCAAGCGCGATCGCCGGCTGGAACAGCTGCCGCCACGGCAGCCTGCCGTGCGCGCGATGCGCGGCCTCGAGCATCCGCAGCACGCCCGGCGTGCCGACCGAGCGCCCGCCGACGACGCCTTCGTAGAAGCTCATCGGCTGGCCGGTCGGGCCGTAGAAGAGGCGCTCGGTCGCGGCGGCCGGCGCGGTCTCGCGGCCGTCGTACGCCTGCGTCGCCTTGCCGTCGAAATACAGCATGAACGCGCCGCCGCCGATGCCCGATGATTGCGGCTCGACGAGCGCGAGCACCATCTGCGTCGCGATCGCTGCGTCGATCGCGGTGCCGCCCGCCTTCAGCATCGTGTAGCCGGCCTGCGCCGCGAGCGGATTCGCGGCCGCGATCATGTAGCGCTGCGCGGTCCAGCCCGGCTTGTCGGCCCAGCCGGACGACCGTTCGGGCGCGTGCGCGGCGCTCGCGACGGCGCCGGACGCGGCAACGGGTGCGGTCGTACTGTCGGCGCCGGCGCCGGCGCCGGCGGGCGGCGCGGGGGACGTGCAGGCGGCATTGAGCGCGACGAGCGCAGCGGCGGCGGCAAGCATCGCCCACGAGCGCGGGCGCGGACGAATCCGGTCGGACATTGAACCCTCGGCAGAAGTGAATGCTGAAACGGCGCAACAGGGAACGACAGGGAGCGACAGGCGCCGGCGCGCTATTGTCGCCGCGCCGCGCGCGGCTTGTCATCCGACAGGAAACCCTGACGCAGCGCGTCGGGCCCGCCCCGGCCGGCCTTGCCGGCCTGTTCGAGGACGAACTCTATGAACGTCGCGGTCGCGCGCGTGTGATGCCGGTTCGGCATGTAGAGCATGTACATGTGCGTGCCGAAGATGCTGAGCCGGTACGCGTCGAGCGACGTGACGATCGCGCCGCGCCGCACGTCGTCGTGCACGACGTAGTCCGGCACGATGCCGACGCCGAGCCCGGCGAGGATCGCCTGCCGCAGGAACAGGAAGTTCTCGGAGATCAGCGTCGGCTCGAGCAGCACCTCGTGGCGCTCGTCGCCGAGATACGCGGCGATGCGCAGCTGCCGGCCCATCACCGTCGCGGTGATCACGGGCGCACCGGCCAGCGCGTCGAGGCTCGCGGGCATCCCGTGCGCGGCCGCGAACGCGGGCGACGCGCACGCGACGTAGCGCACCGCGCCCATGTCGCGCGCGACGAGGTTCTGCGGCGGCTCGGACATCACGCGGATCGCGATGTCGACCTCGTCGCGCACGAGATCCTCGACGCGGTTCTCGAACACGACGTCGAGCACGATGCCCGGATGCAATCGCTTGAACGCGAGCAGCCATTCCGACATCACGAGCTGCCCGTAGCCGCTCGGCACCGACAGCCGCACACGGCCCTGCAGGTCCTGGCCGAGCGTCGTCACCGACTCCTGCGCGGCGAGCAGCTCGTTGCGGATGCGCCGGCCGTGCTCGTAGAGCTTCAGGCCGATCTCGGTCGGCTCGATGCGGCGCGTCGTGCGCCGCACGAGCTGCTGGCCGATCGAGCGCTCGAGCTGGTTCAGCCGGTAGCTGACGTTCGCGCGGCTCATCTTCAGCCGCTGCGCAGCCTTGCTGAGATTGCCGGCGTCGAGGATCTCGACCAGCAGCGTCAGCGCGTTCAGGTCCATGCCGAAAGTCTCCTCATCGATCCCTTTTAATGATTCGCCAGCATTCAGTGTCAAGCCGGATTTGACAGCTTGTTAAAGCGCGCTGGAATTGTCAATGAATCTCGATCAATCGAGAATCGTGTCATACCCGGCGTCTCGCCGGAGACTTCTACCGTTTTGCATGGGGCCCGAGACACGATGAACGCATCCACCTCTCCCGATACCGGCACGGTCACGCATGAGCGGCGCGACAAGGTGCTCGTCGTCACGATCGACCATCCGCCCGTCAATGCGCTGTCCGCCGACGTCCGGCGCGGCCTCGCCGACGCGCTCGACGCCGCGCAGCACGACGCCGCGATCCACGCGGTGCTGATCGTCGGCGCCGGGCGCAACTTCATCGCGGGCGCGGACATCCGCGAATTCGGCAAGCCGGCGGCGCCGCCGTCGCTGCCCGACGTGTGCGAGCGGATCGAGTCGAGCGCGAAGCCGGTCGTGGTCGCGCTGCACGGCGCGACGCTCGGCGGCGGCCTCGAAGTCGCGCTCGCCGCGCATTACCGGCTCGCGGTGCCGGGCGCGAAGCTCGGGCTGCCCGAAGTGACGCTCGGCCTGCTGCCGGGCGCGGGCGGCACGCAGCGCGCGCCGCGGCTGATCGGCGCGAAGGCCGCGCTCGACCTGATGCTGTCCGGCCGCCACGCGAGCGCGGACGAGGCGCTCGCGCTCGGCCTCGTGGACCGCCTCGCGCACAGCGACGACACGCTCGCCGAAGGGCTCGCGTACGTGCAGGAGCTGCTGTCGCTCGGCGCGAGCGCGCGGCGCACGCGCGACGCGCAGGGGCTCGCGGACCGCGCGGCCGCGCAAGCCGCGATCGACGCGGCGCGCGCCGAGCTCGCGAAGAAGTCGCGCGGGCTGTTCTCGCCCGCGAAGATCGTCGACGCGGTCGAGGCCGCGCTCACGCTGTCGTTCGACATGGGGATGAGGCTCGAGCGCAGCTTGTTTCTGGCGTGCGTCGACAGCCCGCAGCGCGCGGGCCTCGTGCACGCGTTCTTCGCGGAGCGCGAGGCCGCGAAGGCGCCCGAGGCGCGCCGCGCGAGCGCGCGGCCGGTCGAGCGGATCGGCGTGGTCGGCGGCGGCACGATGGGCGCGGGCATCGCGATCGCGGCGCTCGACGCGGGGCTGCCGGTGACGATGATCGAGCGCGACGACGCATCGCTCGCGCGCGGCCGCGCGCACGTCGAGAAGGTGTACGACGGCCTCGTCGCGAAAGGCCGGATGACGCCCGCCGCGCATGCGGCGCGGATGGCGCGCTTCAAGGGCAGCACGTCGTACGACGCGCTCGCGCAGGCCGACGTCGTGATCGAGGCCGTGTTCGAGGACATCGCGGTCAAGGAGGCCGTGTTCGCCGAACTCGCGCGCGCGTGCAAGCCGGGCGCGGTGCTCGCGACCAACACGTCGTATCTCGACATCGACCGGATCGCCGCGAGCATCGACCGGCCGTCCGACGTGATCGGCCTGCATTTCTTCTCGCCGGCCAACGTGATGAAGCTGCTCGAGATCGTCGTGCCGGCGCGCGTGAGCCCCGACGTCGTCGCGACCGCGTTCGAGCTTGCGAAGAAGCTGAAGAAGACGCCGGTGCGCGCGGGCGTGTGCGACGGCTTCATCGGCAACCGCATCCTCGCCGTCTACCGCACCGCGGCCGACTACCTGATGGAAGACGGCGCGTCGCCGTACCAGATCGACGCTGCGGTGCGTGCGTTCGGCTTCCCGATGGGGCCGTTCCAGGTCGTCGACCTCGCGGGCGGCGACATCGGCTGGGCGGCCCGCAAGCGCCGCGCGGCGACGCGCGATCCGCGCGCCCGCTATGTCGGGATTTCCGACCGGCTGTGCGAACGCGGCTGGTTCGGCCAGAAGACCGGGCGCGGCTACTACCTGTATCCGGACGGCGCGCGCACCGGCACGCCCGATCCGGAAGTGGCGGCGATCGTCGCCGACGAGCGCGCGAGCAAGGGCGTCACGCCGCGCGCGTTCACCGACGACGAAATCCTGCGCCGCTACCTCGCCGCGATGATCAACGAAGGCGCGAACGTCGTGCACGAAAGGATCGCGCTGCGCCCGCTCGACGTCGACGCGGTGTTCCTGCACGGCTACGGCTTTCCGCGCCATCGCGGCGGGCCGATGCATTACGCGGACACGGTCGGCCTCGCGAACGTGCTCGCCGACATCCGCGCGTTCGCGAAGGAGGATCCGCTGTTCTGGAAGCCGTCGCCGCTCATCGTCGAGCTCGTCGCGCGCGGCGCGAACTTCGCGAGCCTGAATCGCCTCGACTGAACGCCCACCGCATCTGCCACGGACCGAACATGGACCTCAATTTCACTCCCGAAGAAGAAGCGTTCCGCGCCGACGTGCAGCGCTTCCTGCAAGAACAGCTTCCCGAGCGCATCTCGCGCAAGGTGAAGGGCGGGCTGCGCCTGACGCGCGACGACATGCGCGAATGGCACGCGATCCTCCACGCGCGCGGCTGGCTCGCGAGCCACTGGCCGCGCGAGCACGGCGGCCCCGGCTGGAGCGTCGCGCAGAAGTTCCTGTTCGACCACGAGTGCGCGCTCGCGGGCGCGCCGCGCATCGTGCCGTTCGGCGTGAACATGCTCGGCCCGGTGCTGATCAAGTACGGCAGCGACGCGCAGCAGCGCTACTGGCTGCCGCGCATTCTCGACGGCTCGGACTGGTGGTGCCAGGGCTACTCGGAGCCGGGCGCGGGCTCGGACCTCGCGGCGGTGAAGACGAGCGCGGTGCGGGGCGTCGACGCGCAGGGCGAGCACTACATCGTGAATGGCCAGAAGACGTGGACCACGCTCGGCCACTACGCGAACATGATCTTCTGCCTCGTGCGCACCGCGACCGACGTGCGCAAGCAGGAGGGCATCAGCTTCCTGCTGATCGACATGAACACGCCCGGCGTCGAGGTGCGCCCGATCATCACGCTCGACGGCGAGCACGAGGTGAACGAGGTGTTCTTCACCGACGTGCGCGTGCCGGCCGAGAACCTCGTCGGCGAGGAGAACCGCGGCTGGACCTATGCGAAGTACCTGCTGACCTACGAGCGCACCAACATCGCGGGCGTCGGCTTCTCGACGGCCGCGCTCGACCGGCTGCGTGCGGTCGCCGCGAAGGTGCGGAAGAACGGCCGGCCGCTCGCCGACGATCCGTTCTTCGCGGCGCGCGTCGCGCGCGTCGAGATCGAGCTCGAGAACATGAAGACGACCAACCTGCGCGTGCTGGCCGCGGTGGCGGGCGGCGGCGCGCCGGGCGCGGAAAGCTCGATGCTGAAGATCCGCGGCACGCAGATCCGCCAGGAGATTACCGCGCTGATGCGGCGCGCGATGGGGCCGTACGCGCAGCCGTTCGTCGACGAAGCGCTCGACGCGGAATACGACGGCGAGCCGGTCGGGCCGGAAGAGGCCGCGAGCGCCGCGCTGCAGTACTTCAACAACCGCAAGCTGTCGATCTTCGGCGGCTCGAACGAGATCCAGAAGAACATCATCGCGAAGATGATGCTCGGCTTGTAAGGAACGCTCATGGACTTTCGACATACCGAAGACCGCCGGATGCTGGCGGACACGCTGAACCGCTTCATCGGCGAACAGTACGCGTTCCCGGTGCGCGACCGCATCGCGCAGTCGGCGGCAGGCTTCGACCGGACGATGTGGGAACGCTTCGCCGAGCTCGGCGCGATCGGCGCGCTGTTTCCCGAAGCCGACGGCGGTTTCGGCGGCGCGGGCTTCGACATCGCGGTCGTGTTCGAATGCCTCGGGCGCGGGCTCGTCGTCGAGCCGTTCCTCGGCGCGCTGCTCGCGGGCCGCGCGCTCGCGCTGGCCGGCGGCGACGCGCATCGCGCGAAGCTCGCCGCGCTGATCGACGGCCGCGCGAGCGCCGCGTTCGCGCACGACGAGCCGGGCTCGCATTACGAGCTGACCACGGTGCGCACCCGTGCGGAACGGCACGGCGACGGCTGGGTGCTGACGGGCGCGAAGGGCGTCGTCGACCAGGCCGCGCAGGCGGCGTTCTTCATCGTCAGCGCGCGCACGGCCGGCAACGATGACGATGAAGACGGCATCGGCCTGTTCGTCGTGCCGGCCGATGCGCCGGGCGTGTCGCTGCGCGATTACCGGAAGATCGACGGCGGCCGCGCGGCGGAAGTGCGCTTCGACCGCGTCACGCTGCCGGCCGACGCCGCGCTCGGCGATCCGCAAGCGGATTCCGGAGCGGGCGCGGCGCTGCTCGAGCGCGTGCTCGGCTACGGGCTGCTCGCGCTGTCGGCCGAAGCGCTCGGCGCGATGGACGTCGCGAAGGAGCACACGCTGGACTACCTGCGCACGCGCAAGCAGTTCGGGCTGCCGATCGGCAGCTTCCAGGCGCTGCAGCACCGGATGGCCGACCTGCTGCTCGAAGTCGAGCAGGCGCGCTCGGCGGTGATCAACGCGGCCGCGCAGCTCGACGCGCCGCGCGCGGTGCGCGAACGCGCGCTCGCCGCGGCCAAGGTCAGCGTCGGCCGGATCGGCACGCTGGTCGCGGAGGAGAGCATCCAGCTGCACGGCGGGATCGGCATGACGTGGGAGCTGCCGCTGTCGCACTACGCGAAGCGCCTCGTGATGATCGATCACCAGCTCGGCGACGAGGATCACCATCTCGCGCGCTACATCGCGTTGTCGAAACGATGACGGCACGGCGCGTGGATCGAGACGACGGGCAGCCAGACGAAGCGCGCGCGCTGCCGCTCGCGGGCGTGAAGGTGTTCGATTTCCCGCCCGTGCTCGCGGGCCTCGCCGCCCGGCACTGAATCGTCCGACGAAACCGGAATCCGTCCGGATCGCCGGACGGATGTTTTCCGGAAATCCGGAATGCCGGATTTCCTTGCCTTCCGTATTATGAGAAATGCAATAAAAACAATGGCTTGACGGCTTGCGGAAGGCTGGCATCGACCTTGCGATATGGAATGCACGGCCGTCCACCGGCCCGACTATTACATCAAGGAGACAATCGATGACCACTGCCTTCCACCCCCTTCGGATGTCCTGAGGCATCGCTTGTTGCGGCACGGCAGCCGCGCGGGCGACGGACTTCCCCTGGCCTTCGCCCGCGCGCGTGACGCCGCTTCCCGGCTCATCTACCCTTCATCAGGAATCATCGTGAAGAAGAAACCGTTCTACAAAGTGCTCTACGTGCAGGTGATTTTCGCCATCGTCGTCGGCGTGATCCTCGGCCACTACTATCCGTCGCTCGCCACCGAGATGAAACCGCTCGGCGACGGCTTCATCAAGCTGATCAAGATGGTGATCGGGCCGATCATCTTCTGTACGGTCGTGACCGGCATCGCCGGGATGGAGGACATGAAGAAGGTCGGGCGCGTCGGCGGCAAGGCGCTGCTGTACTTCGAGGTCGTGTCGACCTTCGCGCTGGTGCTCGGCCTCGCGGCGACGCACATCCTGCGCCCGGGCGTCGGCTTCAACATCGATCCGGCCACGCTGAACGGCAAGGAAGTCGCGTCGTACGCGGCGAAGGCGCACGGGCAGTCGACGGTCGACTTCCTGATGCACATCATCCCGAACACGATGGTCGACGCGTTCGCGCAGGGCGAGATCCTGCAGATCCTGCTGGTTGCGCTGCTGTTCGGCAGCGTGCTCGCGCACCTCGGCGAGCGCGGCAAGGTCGTCACCGACTTCATCGACGGGATCACGCGCGTGCTGTTCGGCATCGTGCACATCGTCACGAAGCTCGCGCCGATCGGCGCGTTCGGCGCGATGGCGTTCACGATCGGCAAGTACGGCGTCGGCTCGCTGGTGCCGCTGCTCAAGCTGATCGGCACGTTCTACCTGACGTCGGTCGTGTTCGTGCTCGTCGTGCTCGGCACGATCGCGCGCATCACCGGCTTCTCGATCATCCGCTTCGTCGGCTACATCAAGGAAGAGCTGCTGATCGTGCTCGGCACGAGCTCGTCGGAAGCCGCGCTGCCGCAGCTGATGGAAAAGCTCGAGAAGGCCGGCTGCTCGCGCTCGGTCGTCGGCCTCGTCGTGCCGACCGGCTACTCGTTCAACCTCGACGGCACCAACATCTACATGACGATGGCCGTGCTGTTCATCGCGCAGGCGACCAACATCGAGCTGACCTGGATGCAGCAGCTCACGCTGCTCGCGGTCGCGATGCTGACGTCGAAGGGCGCGAGCGGCGTCACCGGCGCGGGCTTCATCACGCTGGCCGCGACGCTCGCCGTCGTGCCGACCATTCCGCTGTCGGGCATGGTGCTGATCCTCGGCATCGACCGCTTCATGAGCGAGTGCCGCGCGCTGACCAACATCATCGGCAACGGCGTCGCGACGGTCGTCGTGTCCGCGTGGGAGAAGGAGCTCGACCGCAACAAGCTGCGCCAGGCGATGAAGGGCGGCGGCGAAGTCGCCGCGACCGAGACGGCGGGCGTCTGACGCGATGAAGGAGCAGGCGGCGCTGCCCGCGGGCGGCGCGCTGCAAGCGGGCGGCAGGGCAGACGCGGACGTAGGGCCTGTTCACGCTCATAACGGGCTTGCGAACGTGCCTTGCCGGTCGGAGTGCAAGAAGGGAGGAGCGCCGTTTGGCCGAGCCAAACAAGCGACGACCGACGCCGCAATACGGCCGGCAAGGCACGTTCCCCTGATTTCTGAAATTCATTCGTGGGGCTGGCCGCCAGAAGGGCCGATCGCCGCGTCATGCTCCTTGCGAATACGTCCAGTATTCGCTGCGTCGCACATTCCTCGCGCTCGGCCCTTCTGGCGGCCAGCGCAAGCCCGTTATGAGCGTGAACAGGCCCTATGACACAATAGACGATCCGCATCGCCAGGAAGCCGTCACACCTTGAAGCGCCGCCTGCTCGTCCTCGTCGCGCTCGCCGCCGTGCTCGCCGCGGCGTGCGCGCTGACGTGGACCGTGACCTGGCAGCGCGGGGTCGGCGAACTGCAGCGCAATGCCGCGGTGCGCGTCGACCGCACGACCAACGCGCTGAAGAGCACCCTCGACCGCTACGAATCGCTGCCGTACCTGCTCGGCAGCCACCCGTACGTGCAGGAGCTGCTCGCCGAGCCGAAGCGTGCCGACTACGCCGCGCGCGCGAACCGCTACCTCGAAGACCTCAACCAGCACGCGCACGCGACCGTCACCTATCTCGTCGGCGCGGACGGCCTGTGCGTCGCCGCGAGCAACTGGCGCGCGCCCGACAGCTTCATCGGGATCGAATACCGTTTTCGCCCGTATTTCATCGACGCGATGAACGGCCGGGTCGGCCGCTTCTTCGGCATCGGCACGATCTCGCGCGACCCCGGCTACTACATCTCGCAGCCCGTGTGGCGCGACGGCCGGATCGTCGGCGTCGTCGTCGTGAAGCTCAACCTCGAATGGTTCCAGGGCGCCGACGCGTCCGAGCCGCTCGTCGTCGCCGACGATCACGGCGTCGTGTTCCTGTCGTCGGTGCCCGCGTGGAAATACCACACGCTCAAGCCGCTGGCGGGGCCCGTCGCCGCGTCGATCTTCGAGACCCGCCAGTACGCGCAGCAGCCGGTCACGCCGTTGCCGCTCAGGGTCGAGCAGGTGCTCGATCCCGATGCGCAGATCGTGCGGCTCGGGCCGGGCCGCCGCGCGCCGCGCTATCTGGCGACGCAGCGCCGCATCGGCGAGCCGGACTGGCTGCTCGTCACGCTCGCGCCGATCGCGCCGGTCGACGCCGACGCGCGCAACGCGACGATCGTCACCGGCTTCGGCTTCGTGTCGATTGCGCTGCTCGCGTTCTACTGGCGGATGCGCCGCGCGCGCGTGCGCGAGATGATCCGCGGCCGCGCGCTGCTGCAGCAGGCGTATGCGGAGCTGAACCGGCGCGTCGAGGAGCGCACGACCGACCTGTCGGAAGCGAACGCGCAGCTGCAGAAGGAGGTCGGCGAGCGGATTCGCGCCGAGCAGGACCTGCGCGCCGCGCACGACGAGCTGATCCAGGCGAGCAAGCTCGCCGCGCTCGGCCAGATGGCGGCGGGCATCACGCACGAGCTGAACCAGCCGCTCGCCGCGCTGCGCAGCTTTTCCGACAACACGCGCGTGCTGCTCGACCGCGGCGAGCAGGCGGCCGCGCGCGAGAACCTCGAGGCGATCGCCGCGCTCACCGAGCGGATGGGCAAGATCACCAACCAGTTGAAGCTGTTCGTCGGCCGCGCGCGGCCGCGCAACGAGCAGGCGCTCGTCGTGCGCGCGCTGCGCAGCGTGCTCGCGCTGCTCGGCGAACGGCTGCGCGGCGTCGAGCTGGTGCTGACGCTGCGGGATGACGCGGTGTCGCCCGCGCGGAACGCGCCGCTCGATCTCGCGAACGATCATCCGGAGCTCGTCGCGCGCTGCGAGGACCTGCGTCTCGAACAGGTGCTGATCAACCTGCTCGGCAACGCGCTCGACGCGGTCGCGGCGGGGGCCGCCCCTCGGACGGTCGCTCCACGGATCGACGTGGCGATCGAGGCGTCGGCCGCGACGCTCGCGATCCAGGTGCGCGACAACGGCCCGGGCATTGCCCCCGACCTGCTGCCGCGCCTGTTCGAGCCGTTCTTCACGACGAAGGAAATGGGGCGCGGGCTCGGCCTCGGGCTTGCGATCTCGTCGTCGATCGCGAGCGACGCGGGCGGCTCGCTGACCGCCCGCAACGCGCCGGGCGGCGGCGCGCTGTTCGTCTTGACGTTGCGGCGCGCCCGCACGCATCATCCGGACTCCGTGTCCGAGCGGACGGGCGCGCGCTAGCCGCCCGCGGCGCGCCGCGCGCCGAATCGACGGACAATCGGCGTGAACCGACCCGCGCCCGCCCATCAGGAGCAAGTGAGTACGATGGCCAACCGGCTGCAAGTGATCTATATCGAAGACGACGCGCTCGTGCGCCGCGCGAGCGTGCAGAGCCTCCAGCTGGCAGGCTTCGACGTGACCGGCTTCGAGTCGGCCGAGGCCGCCGAGAAGGCGATCGTCGCCGACGCCGCCGGCGTGATCGTCAGCGACATCCGCCTGCCCGGCGCGAGCGGGCTCGACCTGCTCGCGCAATGCCGCGAGCGCGTGCCCGACGTGCCGGTGATCCTCGTCACCGGCCACGGCGACATCTCGATGGCGGTGCAGGCGATGCGCGACGGCGCGTACGACTTCATCGAGAAGCCGTTCGCCGCCGAGCGGCTGATCGAGACCGTGCGGCGCGCGCTGGAGCGGCGCGAGCTGGTGCTCGAGAACCACGCGCTGCGCCGCGAGCTGGCCGGGCAGAACGTCGTCGCGCCGCGCATCATCGGCCGCAGCCCGGCGATCGAGCAGGTGCGCAAGCTGATCGCGAACGTCGCGCCGACCGATGCGTCGGTCCTCATCAACGGCGACACCGGCGCCGGCAAGGAGCTGATCGCGCGCAGCCTGCACGAGCTGTCGCCGCGCCGCGACAAGCCGTTCATCGCGGTGAACTGCGGCGCGCTGCCCGAGCCGATGTTCGAATCGGAGATGTTCGGCTACGAGCCCGGCGCGTTCACGGGCGCGGCGAAGCGCCGGGTCGGCAAGCTCGAATACGCGTCCGGCGGCACGCTGTTCCTCGACGAGATCGAAAGCATGCCGCTCGCGCTGCAGGTGAAGCTCCTGCGCGTGCTGCAGGACGGCGTGCTCGAGCGGCTCGGCTCGAACCAGCCGATCCGCGTGAACTGCCGGGTCGTCGCGGCCGCGAAGGGCGACATGAGCGAACTGGTCGCGGCCGGCACGTTCCGGCGCGACCTGCTGTACCGGCTCAACGTCGTGACGATCGCGCTGCCGCCGCTCGCCGAGCGCCGCGAGGACATCGTGCCGCTGTTCGAGCACTTCATGCTCGATGCGGCCGTGCGCTACGACCGCCCGGCGCCGGTGCTCACCGACCGGCAGCGCGCGAGCCTGATGCAGCGCGACTGGCCGGGCAACGTGCGCGAGCTGCGCAACGCGGCCGACCGGTTCGTGCTCGGCGTCGCCGACATGCCGCAGGACGCGGGCGCGGCGGGCGACGACGCGAACGAGCAGACGCTGAAGGAGCGGATCGAGGAGTTCGAGCGCGCGGTGATCGCCGAAGCGCTGAACCAGACGGGCGGCGCGGTCGCGGCGACCGCCGACCGGCTGCACGTCGGCAAGGCGACGCTTTACGAGAAGATGAAGCGCTACGGGCTGTCGGCGAAAGGCGATACAGACCGCTGAAACGAAAACGGACCGCGGAACCGGCGCTGTCCGGTCATGCGGTCCGTGTCGGGGCCTGCTTGCGGCGACGCGCGCATTGCGCGCCGGTCGGCCGGTATCGGGCGGGCGCTCAGGCCGCGTTGCCGAGCGCCTTCTTGAGCAGCGCGTCGAGCTCCGCGAACTGCGGCGCGCCGACATAGCGCTTCAGGATCTTGCCGTCCTTGTCGACGACGAAGGTCGTCGGCGTCAGCTGCACGTTGCCGAACTGCTTCGCGGCGCTGCCGTCGTCGAGCGCGACCTTGAACGGCAGCTGGCGCGTCTGCGCGTAGTTCGCGACGTACATCGGCGGATCGTAGTTCATCGCGACCGCGACGAATTCCAGACCCTGTCCCTTGAAGCGGTTGTAGGTCTCGACCATCTGCGGCATTTCCTGCATGCAGGTCGCGCAGCTCGTCGCCCAGAAGTTGACGAGGTAGACCTTGCCCTTCAGGTCGGACGCGGTCGAGATCTTCTGGCCCGACAGCAGCGTGAAGGTGGCGTCCGGCGCGCTGGACTTGCCGTTGAACGCGAAAAAGCCGGCCACGGCGATCGCGGCCACGACGACGGCGGCCGCGACGTAGCGCATCGGGCTGGCGCGGCGGCCCTGGGTGGGAGGCGTGGAGTTCATCTGCGGGGCTCTCGGAGTCGGTCGACGGTGCGGGAAATTGCGGTCGAAATTCGGGCGGTCGAAATTCGGCGATTATTTTAGCGCGAATGCGGGGTGCGCACCGGAGGCCGCCGCGCATCCGCGGATGGCCGTTCGACGCATAATGCACGCTTTGCCTGCTTCGATCCGCGTCATGCCGAAGGAACTTGCCGATTCGCTGCGTCCCCTTTTTCATTCCTTTCGTCGTTTTCGTCCGCTGCGGCAGTTCGCCGCAGTCGTCTGCGCGAGCGCCGCGCTGGCGGCGTGCTCGCCATCCTTCGACTGGCGCACGCTGCACAGCGACGCCGGCTACACGATCGACCTGCCCGCGAAGCCGACCGTCGAGGAACACGCGGTCGCGATCGGCGGCACGCCGATGAGGATGCGGATGCAGGCCGCGCACGTCGGCGGCGCGGTGTTCGCGGTCGGTACGGTGATGCTGCCCGACGACCGCGACGACACCCGGCGCGCGGTGCTCGACTACCTGCGCGCGGGCCTGTCCCGCAACCTCGAAGGCGCGCCGCAGACGGCCGCGGTGCCGGTGCCGCTCGCCGCGGGCGGCGCGGTGAACGGGCTCGAGCTGCGCGTCGCCGGCGCGGCAGCCGGGCCCGAGCGTGCCCGCAAGACGATCGTGGCGCGGCTCGTCGCGCGCGGCAAGCATGCGTACCAGGCGGTCGTGATCGCCGACGCGCCGCTTGCGCCGGAACAGCTCGACCAGTTCTTCGGCTCGTTGAAACTCGACTGAACACGGCGGGCGAGGGCGCCTCAGAGCGTCTTCGCCCACTGAAAGTTCCTTCGCAGCATTCGCCGCTAATCGCCGGATTTTGCTGGGCTTTTTCGGCTATCCACAGCGCGTGTGGATAACTTTGTTGAAAAGTTGACCGAATCTGCCGCCCGCCCGCGCCGGGCGGGCTTCCGGCCTGTTTGCACGGCGGCTTGCCATTCAAGAAAAGTCAATAAAAACAATGGCATGCGATTCGCGCATCGAGTATCGCCCGTCACGACGCAATCCGGGCCCGGATGCGTGGAATTGTGCATAAGTCAAGTCTTGACAGCCAATTTTGTCCTCAGGGCGCGCTCAGCGCGCGCCGGTAGCGGATCGCCTCGGCGATCTGCGCGGCGGTCGGCAGCGGGTCGCCGGCGAGATCGGCGATCGTCCGCGCGACCTTCAGCACCCGGTAATACGCCCGCGCGGACCAGCCGAACCGCTCGCCGGCCTCGCGCAGCAGGCGCTCGCCTTCGTCGGTCGGCCGGCACAGGTCGTCGGTCTCGCGGCCGGTCAGCATGTGATTGGTCTTGCCCTGGCGGTCGAGCTGCAGCGCGCGCGCCTGCGCGACCCGCGCGGCAACCGCGGCGCTCGGCTCGCCGGGGGCCGACGCCCGCGCGGAAAGCTCGGCCGGCGTGAGCGCAGGCAGGTCGATCTGGATGTCGATGCGGTCGAGCAGCGGCCCGGACAGCTTGCGCAGGTAGCGCGCGGCGACGTCCGGCGAGCAGCGGCAGCGGCCGGACGGGTCGCCGTGCCAGCCGCACGGGCACGGATTCATCGCCGCGATCAACTGGCACGCGGCAGGGAAATCCGCCTGCATCGCGACGCGGGAAATCGTGATGCGGCCCGCTTCGAGCGGCTCGCGCAGCATTTCCAGCACGTGCCGGTCGAACTCCGGCAGCTCGTCGAGGAACAGCACGCCGAGGTGCGCGAGCGTGATTTCGCCCGGCTGCGGCGGATTGCGGCCGCCGACGAGCGCCGCGGCGCTCGACGAATGATGCGGCGTGCGAAACGGCCGCTGCCGCCACTGCGCGGGCGAGAAGCCGACGCGGCTCGCCGACAGCAGCGCGGCCGACATGAGCGCCTCGTCGTCGGTCAGCGGCGGCAGCAGCCCCGGCAGCCGGGCGGCCAGCATCGACTTGCCCGCACCGGGCGGCCCGACCATCAGCATGTGATGCCCGCCCGCGGCGGCGACTTCGAGCGCCCGCCGCGCGCCGCGCTGGCCGATCACGTCGGCGAGGTCGGGCGCGGCCGGTGCCGGCAAGCCGTCGACGCACGGCGCCGCGACCGGCACGAGTCGCGCGTCGGGCGCACCGGAGAGGTGCGCGCACAGCGCGGGGAGGTCGGGCGCGCCGAATACGGTCACGCCCGGCACGAGCGCGGCTTCGGCGGCGCTGTCGAGCGGCAGGTAAAGCTCCGGCGCTCGCGCGTGGGGTTCGGGTGCGGTATTGGCGGCGGAGTTTGAGTCGGAGCCTGAGCAGGCGCCTGTGCCGAAGCCGGCACCGGAGCCGGAGCCAGAGCCAGAGCCAGAGCCAGAGCCAGAGCCAGAGCCAGAGCCAGAGCCAGAGCCAGAGCCAGAGCCAGAGCCGAAACCATCGCGGGTTGCGTCGGCGCGTCCGTCGCGCGCCGTGCCGCACGCCATCGCGAACGCGCCGCGCATCGGCCGCAGCGCGCCGGTCAGCGACAGTTCGCCGGCGAATTCGCGGCCGACCAGCGCGTCGGCCGGAATCTGGCCGTTCGCGGCGAGGATGCCGAGCGCGATCGGCAGGTCGAAGCGGCCCGATTCCTTCGGCAGGTCGGCGGGCGCGAGATTGACGGTGATGCGGCGGACCGGAAATTCGAATCCGCAGTTCTGCAGCGCGGCGCGCACGCGCTCGCGGCTTTCGCGGACTTCGAGATCGGGCAGGCCGACGATCGAGAACGACGGCAGGCCGTTGGCGAGATGGACTTCGACGGTGACGTCCGGCGCGCGGCCGGCCGCCGGGGCGCGGCTGCGCACCACGGCAAGCGACATGGCGAGGCTCCTGTGTATGAATCGGACGGCTACGGGCGTGCGAGGCCGCCTGCCTTCGGAAATCGGAGAGTCAGGGCGCGCTTGCCGGCGTGGCGCGGAAAAAAACGATGAACTGCGAAGAACGAAGGACGGCGAAGAGCGAGGGACAGCGAAGAACGAAGGACGGCGAAGAGCGAAGGACGGCGAAGAGCGACGAACAGCGAAGATCTAAGGCCAGCAGAACCCGACGAACAGCATAGGACAGCGAACAGCAGGCAGTGCAAACCTCCCCGGACCGCTCGCCGGTGCTACCGGCGCGGGCGAGCGCCACGCGAAGCGGCCCGCGCCCGGCCGGTCAGCCGGTGCGGCGCGTCAGTCCTGCGACGCCGCGAGCCTCGACTCGAGTTCCGCGACGCGCTTTTCCAGTTCCTCGAGACGCACGCGGGTGCGGGCGAGCACCTGCGCCTGCGTGTCGAACTCCTCGCGGGTGACGAGATCGAGCTTCGAGAAGCCTTGCGACAGCATGGCCTTCACGTTGCGCTCGACATCCTTGGCCGGCGAGTTTTTCAGCAGGTCGCTGACGCGCGACTGCAGATCGTGGAAAACGTCGCTGGGTTGTTTCATGTGATTCCCCTTCATTGCACAAAAAATGTGCATCTTCAGTTGCATACGTGCCCATGAAGCACGCATGACCGGAAATGGTGCGCGTCGCGCGCGATTTCCGGGCACGGCGCCCGCATGGGTGAAAGTCCCTGCATCCCGGGACGTGCGTGCACTCTAGCAACGATCCTTTCGGTGCGCCAGCAAACCGCGCCACGTTGGCCATTCGGCCGGGCTCGCGGACCTTTCAACGGCTGGTGCGACCCCGCTCCGGAGCCGTTCGAACCGGCGCTCACGCAAACATGGCATGCGAGTTGCTGAGGAGAGAACCGTTACAACATTCCAAACCAATTCGACGGGACAACCCAGCGAGAGGACTTCATGAAACTCATTACCGCAATCATCAAGCCGTTCAAGCTCGATGAGACGCGCGAGGCGCTCTCCGCCCTCGGCGTCTCCGGCATCACGGTGACGGAGGTGAAAGGGTTCGGCCGCCAGAAAGGGCACACCGAACTGTACCGGGGCGCCGAATACGTGGTCGATTTCCTGCCGAAGATGAAGATCGAGGCGGCCGTGTCCGACGATCTCGTCGACCAAGCGGTGGAAGCGATCGAGCGGGCCGCGCGCACCGGCAAGATCGGCGACGGCAAGATCTTCGTCACGCCGATCGAGCAGGTGATCCGGATCCGCACCGGGGAGACGGGCGCGGACGCGCTGTAACAGACAGACGAGCGACAAGAGGAAAACCAAGATGCGCAAACTTCTGATGACCCTGCTGATGGCCGGCTCGCTGATCGCGGCCGGCGTTGGCCCCGCGCTCGCGGACGACGCGGCATCGGCCGCTTCCGCGCCGGCTGCGTCGGCTCCGGCCGACGCTTCGGCCGCTGCCGCCGCTCCGGCTGCGTCCGAGGCCGCCGCTTCGGGCGCCACCGCCGCTGCCGCGCCGGCTTCGGGCGCCGAGGCATCGGCCGCCGCCGCCGCGTCGGCCCCGGCCGCGCCTGCCGCGCCGACCGCGCCGTTCTCGGTCGATTCGTCGAAGATCAGCGCGGGCGACACCGCGTGGATGCTGACGTCCACCGCGCTCGTGCTGTTCATGACGGTCCCGGGCCTCGCGCTGTTCTACGCGGGCATGGTCCGCAAGAAGAACGTGCTCGCGACCGTGATGCAGAGCTTCGCGATTACCGCGCTGATCACGGTGCTCTGGACAGTGGTCGGCTACAGCCTCGCGTTCACGCCGGGCAACGGCTTCATCGGCGGCCTGTCGCGCGTGTTCCTGCACGGGATGAACTACATCAAGGGCGACAAGGCGACGACGCTGACCGTCAGCCATCTGGCGACGACGATTCCGGAATCGGTCTACTTCGTCTACCAGATGACGTTCGCGATCATCACGCCGGCGCTGATCTGCGGCGCGTTCGCCGACCGCATGAAGTTCTCGGCGATGCTCGTGTTCATGACGCTCTGGTCGCTGATCGTCTATGTGCCGATCGCGCACATGGTGTGGGAGCCGACCGGCTGGCTGTCGGCCGACGGCGTGCTCGACTTCGCGGGCGGCACGGTGGTGCACATCAACGCCGGCATCGCGGGCCTGATGTCGTGCCTCGTGCTCGGCAAGCGCGTCGGCTACGGCCGCGAATCGATGGCGCCGCACAACCTGGTGCTGACGATGATCGGCGGCTCGATGCTGTGGGTCGGCTGGTTCGGCTTCAACGCGGGTTCGGCGGTCGCGGCCGACGGCCGTGCCGGCTTCGCGATGCTGACGACGCAAGTGGCGACGGCCTGCGCGGCGCTCGGCTGGATGTTTGCCGAGTGGATCGCGAAGGGCAAGCCGTCGGTGCTCGGCATCGTGTCGGGCGCGGTCGCGGGTCTCGTGGCGATCACGCCGGCCGCCGGCTTCGTCGGCGTGGCGGGCGCGCTCGCGATCGGCATCGCGGCGGGCGTGATCTGCTTCTGGTCGGCGACGTGGCTCAAGTCGAAGCTCGGCTACGACGATTCGCTCGATGCGTTCGGCGTGCACGGCGTGGGCGGGGTTCTCGGCGCGCTGCTGACGGGCGTGTTCGCGGTCAAGGACATCGGCGGCTTCGACGGCAGCCTGCTGCTGCAGGCCAAGGGCGTGCTGATCACGCTGGTCTACAGCGGCGTGCTGAGCTTCGTGCTGCTGAAGCTGATCGACCTGACGATTGGCCTGCGCGTGACGGAAGAGGAAGAACGCGAAGGCCTCGACGTGATCCTGCACGGCGAGCACGTCGAATAAGCCGGAACGATGGACGGCGGGCGGCCGCGACGCCGCCCCCGCTACGAATGAGCGCAGCGACTTCGGCCCGCCTTCCCGGCGGGTTTTTTTCTCCTGCGACGGCGCCCGGCAGCGGATAACCCTGCGCGCTATCGGGTCAATAGCCAGAAACTTCCTCCAAATCCTTGCGATTCCGGGAACAATCCCCAAATGGGCAATGCAATTGCTCTACAATCTTCATTCTCCCGCTCGCGAGTGATTCATGGTTCCCCACCTCGTTACGGCGTTAAACGGTCCGCTGCTTGAACTCGAGCAGAAGATCCTCGACGCCACGCCTGCGATCGAACGCTGGTTCAGGCTCGAATGGCAGGAGCACACGCCGCCGTTCTACTGTTCGGTCGACCTGCGCAACGCCGGCTTCAAGCTGGCGCCCGTCGACGCCAACCTGTTTCCCGGCGGCTTCAACAACCTCCCGTCCGAAGTGCTGCCGCTCGCCGTGCAGGCGGCGATGGCCGCGATCGAGAAGATCTGCCCGGACGCGAAGAACCTGCTCGTGATTCCCGAGCTGCCGACCCGCAACGCGTTCTATCTGGAAAACGTCGCGCGGCTCGCGACGATCATGCGCCAGGCCGGCCTCAACGTGCGCTTCGGCTCGCTCGACCCGAGCATCACCGACATCACGCCGATCACGCTCGCCGACGGCCAGAAGATCGTGCTGGAGCCGCTCGAGCGCACGCCGCGCCGGCTCGGCCTGAAGAATTTCGACCCGTGCTCGATCCTGCTGAACAACGACCTGTCGGCCGGCATCCCGCCCGTGCTGGAAAACCTGCACGAGCAGTACCTGCTGCCGCCGCTGCACGCGGCCTGGGCGGTGCGCCGCAAGTCGACGCACTTCTCGTGCTACGACGACGTCGCGAAGAAGTTCGCGAAGATGGTCGGCGTCGATCCGTGGATGGTGAATCCGTATTTTGCGCACGTCGAGGGCGTCGACTGGCAGGGGCATGAAGGCGACCAGGCGCTCGCCGACGCGATCGACGGCGTGCTGAAGAAGATCGCGCGCAAGTATCGCGAGTACGGCATCAGCGAGAAGCCGTACGTCGTCGTGAAGGCCGATGCCGGCACCGCCGGGCGCGGCGTGATGACCGTGCACGACGCGGCCGAGATCGGCCGGATGTCGAAGGCCGAGCGCGCGCAGATGGCCGAGTCGAAGGCCGGGGTCGCGGTGCGCGACGTGATCGTGCAGGAAGGCGTGTACACGTTCGAGCGGATCGGCGACGAGGTCGCGGAGCCGGTCGTCTACATGATCGACCGCTACGTGGTCGGCGGCTTCTACCGCACGCACGGCGGCCGCGAGCGCGACCAGAACCTGAACGCGCCGGGCATGCACTACGTGCCGCTCGGCTTCGAGCACACCGCGCTGCCGGATGCCGGCGCCAAGCCGGGCGCCGCGCCGCCGAACCGGTTCTACATGTACGGCGTCGTCGCGCGGCTGTCGCTGATCGCGTCGTCGATCGAACTGGAAAAGACCGATCCGGAAGCCATCCAGGTGTAACGGCCGCGCTGCCGGCACCGCAAAGACAGGACCCGCATGGACATTCTCTTTATCGCCGACCCGCTCGAGCGCTTCAAGATCTACAAGGATTCGACCTACGCGATGATGGCGGAGGCCGCGCGGCGCGGGCATGCGATCTACGCGTGCGAGCCGCACCAGCTCGCGTGGACGGGGTCGGGCGTCGAGGCGGACGTGCGGCGCGTGACGATCGTCGGCGACGCGGCCGACCTGCACCGTCATCCGTGGCACGAGGCGGCCGCGCACGCGTCGCGCCTGCTGACGTCGTTCGACGCGGTGCTGATGCGCAAGGACCCGCCGTTCGACATGGAGTACGTGACGGCCACGTGGATGCTCGAGGTGGCCGAGCGCGCCGGCGCGCGCGTGTTCAACAAGCCGCAGGCGATCCGCGATCATTCGGAGAAGCTCGCGATCGGCGAATTCCCGCAGTTCGTCGCGCCGACGCTCGTCACTCGCGATGCCGCGCGGCTGCGCGCATTCCACGCCGAGCACGGCGACGTGATCGTGAAGCCGCTCGACGGCATGGGCGGGATGGGCGTGTTCCGCGTGAAGGCGGACGGGATGAATCTCGGCTCGATCATCGAGATGCTCGGCCACGACGGCACGCGTTCGCTGATGATCCAGAAGTTCATCCCCGAGATCAAGGCGGGGGACAAGCGCATCCTGCTGATCGCGGGCGAGCCCGTGCCGTATTCGCTCGCGCGGATTCCGCAGGGCAGCGAGGTGCGCGGCAATCTCGCGGCGGGCGGCGTCGGCGTCGCGCAGCCGCTCACCGCGCGCGATCGCGAGATCGCCGAAACGCTCGGTCCGGTGCTGGCCGCACGCGGCCTGCTGCTGGTCGGACTCGACGCGATCGGCGACTGGCTGACCGAAGTGAACGTGACGAGCCCCACGTGCTTTCGCGAGATCATGGAGCAGACGGGCTTCGACGTCGCCGCGATGTTCGTCGACGCGCTGGAGCGCGCGGCCGCGTAGCCCGCTTTCGCGCGCAATCCCGGCGGCGGCCGCGCAGGTCCACCGCTGCCGGAGCGGTTCGACCGGCCTGCTACAATGCCCGCTCGCCCGGCGCCGCGATTCGACGCGCCGCAGGCCCGGCGGCCGGGCCGAACCGTTGCAAGGCTTGAACATGACACGTTTTCCCCACTCGCTATGCTCGTTGCCCCGCCACGGGGCGGAGGCAGTCTGACATGGCAGGGATTCTGATCATCGCGCATGCCCCGCTCGCGACCGCGCTGCGGGACTGCATCGCGCACATCTACGGCGGCGTGCCCGCGCGCATCGGCTGCATCGACGTGCAGGCGGACAGCGATCCCGTCCAGGTGATGGCGTTCGCGCACGCGGAGCTCGCGCGGCTCAAGGAAGAAAACGGCGCAATCGTGCTGACCGACATGTACGGCGCGACGCCTGCGAACATCGCCGGCCAGCTCGCGAAGGTCACGGACGTGCGGGTGCTGGCGGGCGCCAACCTGCCGATGCTGGTGCGTGCGGTCTGCTACCGCACGCTGCCGCTCGACAAGCTCGTCGACAAGGCGCTGTCCGGCGGCGCGAAAGGCGTCCACGAAGTCGCGGCGGGCACGCCGCCGCCGCCGTCCGAAGTCGGCTGCGGGCAGTGCGCGCCGATTCCGCCGGAGCCGCAGCCGCGCACGGAATCGCACTGACGCCCCGTATTCACGTTTTAGACTGACCCGCCGACGGCACGTCGCCGGCGGCCTCGACCGACCCGACCGAGAACCATGCTTCAACAAGAAACCACCATCGTCAATAAATTGGGGCTGCATGCGCGCGCATCGGCCAAGCTCACGCAACTGGCCGGCAATTTCCAGTCCGAAGTCTGGATGTCGCGCAACGGGCGCAAGATCAACGCGAAAAGCATCATGGGCGTGATGATGCTCGCGGCGGGCATCGGCAGCACGGTCACGATCGAGACCGAAGGGCCGGACGAGAATGAAGCGATGGACGCGCTGCTCAAGCTGATCGCCGACAAGTTCGGCGAAGGGCAGTGACCCGCAGCACGGAATCGTTGCCGTTTCCAGTGAGAATGCCGCGTCTATCGCGGCATTTTTTTCGCAGGCACGATTGATGCGATCCGCGCAATGCTGCGCTGCACGCAGTCAGCGGCCACGTGCGGAATTTATAATCGCTATCGGGGTCATAAGCGCATCGCAGCGGTGCGCCGCGGCTGTTCATGTAAAGAGGAGGTGCGCGTGTCGTTCACGCTGCATGGCATTCCCGTCTCACGTGGTATCGCGATCGGTCGTGCGTATCTGATCGCGCCGGCGGCGCTCGACGTCGCCCATTACCTGATCGAGGCGAATCAGATCGACGCCGAGGTCGAGCGCTTCCGTTCGGCGCTCGCAGCCGTGCATCGCGAGCTCGACGCGCTTCGCGCGGACCTGACCGACGATACCCCGACCGAAGTTGCCGCGTTCATCGACGTGCACGCGATGATCCTGAGCGACGCGATGCTCGTGCAGGAAACCATCGACCTGATCCGCACGCGCCGCTACAACGTCGAATGGGCGCTGACCGAGCAGCTCGACCTGCTCACGCGTCATTTCGACGACATCGAGGATGAATACCTGCGCGAACGCAAGGCCGACATCGAGCAGGTGGTCGAGCGCGTGCTGAAGGCGCTCGCGGGCGCGCCGTCCGCGTCGCAGGCGCTCGACGGCGCCGCGAAGTCCGGCACCGACGAGATGATCGTCGTCGCGCACGACATCGCGCCGGCCGACATGATGCAGTTCAAGAGCCAGTCGTTCCAGGCGTTCGTCACCGATCTCGGCGGGCGCACGTCGCATACGGCGATCGTCGCGCGCAGCCTCGGCATTCCGGCCGCGGTCGGCGTGCAGCACGCGAGCACGCTGATCCGCCAGGACGACCTGATCATCGTCGACGGCGACCAGGGCATCGTGATCGTCGACCCGGCGCCGATCGTCCTCGAGGAATATTCGTACCGCCAGTCCGAGATGGCGCTCGAGCAACGCAAGCTGCAGCGTCTCAAGTTCTCGCCGACGCAAACGTTATGCGGCACCAAGATCGACCTGTGCGCGAACATCGAGCTGCCCGACGACGCGAAAGCGGCGGTCGAGGCGGGCGCGGTCGGCGTCGGGCTGTTCCGCTCCGAATTCCTGTTCATGCACCAGAAGGCGATGCCGGAGGAAGAGGAGCAGTTCGCCGCGTACAAGCGCGCGGTCGAATGGATGAAGGGCATGCCGGTGACGATCCGCACGATCGACGTCGGCGCCGACAAGCCGCTCGAAGCGCTCGATGAAGGCTACGAGACCGCGCCGAACCCGGCGCTCGGCCTGCGCGCGATCCGCTGGAGCCTGTCCGAGCCGCAGATGTTCCTCACGCAGCTGCGCGCGATCCTGCGCGCGTCCGCGTTCGGGCAGGTGAAGATCCTGATCCCGATGCTCGCGCACGCGCAGGAGATCGACCAGACGCTCGACCTGATCCGCGAGGCGAAGCGCCAGCTCGACGACGCGGGCCTCGCCTACGATCCGAACGTGCGGGTCGGCGCGATGATCGAGATTCCGGCCGCGGCGATCGCGTTGCCGCTGTTCCTGAAGCGTTTCGATTTCCTGTCGATCGGGACCAACGACCTGATCCAGTACACGCTCGCGATCGATCGCGCGGACAACGCGGTCGCGCATCTGTACGACCCGCTGCATCCGGCGGTGCTGCACCTGATCGCGTACACGCTGCGCGAAGCGAAGCGCGCCGGGGTGCCGGTGTCGGTGTGCGGGGAGATGGCGGGCGATCCGGCACTGACGCGCCTCTTGCTCGGCATGGGGCTCACCGAGTTCTCGATGCATCCGAGCCAGTTGCTCGTCGTCAAGCAGGAGATCCTGCGCGCGCACCTGAAGGCGCTCGAAAAGCCGACGGCCGACGTGCTCGCGGCGTTCGAGCCTGAGGAGGTGCAGTCGGCGCTGCAGCGCCTGTCGACCGCCGAGCCGCACGCGGACGCGGCCTAGGGCGTGAACACGCCCTTCTAGCCGGTTTCATGCCCACGTTCCCGCACGCGGGGCGTGGGCCGCGCGTCAGTGCCGCCCGCCGCACACCGGGCAGTCCGGCTGGCGCGCGATCTTCATCGTCGTCCATTCCATCCGCAGCGCATCGAGCATCATCAGCCGGCCGTTCAGCGTCGCGCCGATGCCGCCGATCACGCGCAGCGCCTCGGCGGCCTGCATCGCGCCGATGATGCCGACCGTCGGCGCGAACACGCCCATCGTCGCGCACGCGACTTCCTCGAACGGCTGGTCCTCCGGAAACACGCATGCGTAGCAGGGCGCGTCGGCGCGCCGGAAGTCGAACGTGCTGATCTGGCCGTCGAAGCGCAGCGCCGCGCCCGATACGAGCGGCACGCGGTGCGCGACGCACGCGCGGTTGATCGCATGGCGGGTCGCGAAATTGTCGGTGCAGTCGAGCACGACGCTCGCCTGCGGCACATGCGCGTCGAGCCACGCGCCGTCGACGCGCTCGGCGACCGCGTGCACGGTCACGTCGGGGTTGAGCTGCGCGAGCGTGTCGCGCCCCGACTCCACCTTCCTGCGGCCGACCGATGCGGTCACGTGCAGGATCTGCCGCTGCAGGTTCGTGAGATCGACCGTGTCCGCGTCGACGAGCGTGATCGTGCCGACGCCGGACGCCGCGAGATACATCGCGGCGGGCGAGCCGAGCCCGCCCGCGCCGACGACGATCGCGTGCGCGTCGAGAAAGCGCTGCTGCGCTTCGATGCCGATTTCGTCGACGAGGATGTGGCGGGAGTAGCGGAGAAGTTGATCGTCGTTCATGAGCGGAGGGCGGGCAGAAAGCGGGGCGGACCTGCTTATTCTAGGGCCTGCTGGCACGGGCGGCGGGCAGGCGAACGGGCTGTGCCGGCCTGGGCGGCATCGATCTGTGCGCGGCGGCGCGCCCAAACGAAACGGGCCATCGCGGGGTTGCCGCGATGGCCCGTCGGGTGCCGGCCGGCGCTTACTGCGGCGCCGACGCGGGCTTCGGCGCGGACGCCGGCTTGGCGGCGGACGCCTTCGGCGCCGGCTTCGCAGCCGACTTGCCGGCCGGGGCCTGCGTGCTCTCGGCGAGCAGCGACTTCGAGGCCTGCACCGGCTTGCCTTCGAGCTTCGCGAGCGCCTGCTGCATCATGAAGTCTTCCGTGCTGCCGAACTCGATCGGCTTGCGATCGCGGTCCTTCTGGCGCTGCTCCGGCGTCTTCTTGTCGTTCTGCTCCTCGAGAATGCGGAGCTGGTCCATCCGGCGCTGCTCGCGCTCTTCCTGCTCCTTCTTCTCGTTCGGGTCCTGCGTGTTCGCGAGGTGGTTCGTGTAGTCGACCTCGCGCGTCACGAGCGCGTCGTCCGGATCGCCGTCCGCGTACTGGTCGACCGGCACGTCCGGCGTGATGCCCTTGTTCTGGATCGAGCGGCCGCTCGGCGTGTAGTAGTAGGCGGTCGTCAGGCGCAGCGCGGTGTCGGCCGTCATCGGGCGGACCGTCTGCACCGAGCCCTTGCCGAACGTCGTCTTGCCCATGATGGTCGCGCGCTTCGAATCCTGCAGCGCGCCCGCGACGATTTCCGACGCGGAGGCCGAATACGCATTCGTCAGCACGACGATCGGCACGGTCTTGAAGACCGGCGGCAGGCTCTTCAGCGGATCGCCGTCGAACGACGGCAGGCGGTAATTGTCGTAGGTGTCGCGATAGACCTGCTTCGAATCCGGGATCTGGCCGTTGGTTGACACGACGACGGAATCCGGCGGCAGGAACGCGCCCGCGACGCCGACCGCGCTCTGCAGCAGGCCGCCGCCGTTGTTGCGCAGATCGAGGATCAGGCCCTTGACGTTCGGCTGCTGGCGCGCGATGTCCTGCAGCCTTGCCGCGAGGTCGGGCGTCGTGCGCTCCTGGAAGCTCGTGATGCGGATGTACGCGTAGCCCGGGTCGAGCATCTTCAGCTTCACGCTCTGCACGCGGATCACCGCACGCGTGACCGTGATCGGGAACGTGCGGTCATCGCTCTTGCGGAAGATCGTCAGCGTGACCTTGGTGCCCGGCTCGCCGCGCATCTGCTTGACCGCCTTGTCGAGCGTCATGCCGCGCACCGGCTTGTCGTTGATGCGGGTGATCAGGTCGCCCGGACGGATGCCGGCGCGAAACGCCGGGGTGTCCTCGATCGGGGAGATCACCTTGACGAGGCCGTCTTCCTGCGAGATCTCGATGCCGAGACCCGCGAAGCGGCCCTTCGTCTGCTCCTGCAGCTCCTCGTAGTCGGTCTTGTCGAGGAACGACGAGTGCGGGTCGAGGCTCGACACCATGCCCTTGATCGCCGCCGTCAGCAGCTTCTTGTCGTCGACCGGCTCGACGTACTCGCGCTTGATCTGGCCGAACACCTCGGCGAACAGGCGCAGCTGGTCGAGCGGAAGCGGCGCCGTGACGGTCTGCTCGGCCGACGCGGAGATTTGCAGCGTGGCGAACACGCCCGTGGCAAGGCCCGCGGCAATCAGGCCGATGTTCTTCAATTTCATACGCATAGAGATCTGGTGCGGTCGGGGAGCGCGTGGCGGTAGCGGAGATCGAGCGGACAAGTATAACTGTTCGTCCGGCGGGGCAGTGGAAAGGACCGAAACCGGTTCGACCGTGCCCGGGCGAAGAGGTTCGCGCAAGCGCTCGGGGTTGTTCGCGCGAGCGCCCGTCGCGCCGGCGCGGGGGCCGGCGCGACGGGGCGGGATCAGCCCGCCTTGCCCTGCTTCGCGACGGCGGCCTGCGCCTTCGCGATCGCGTCCTGGTCGCCGAGGTAGTAGCTCTTGAGCGGTTTCAGGTTTTCGTCGAGTTCATAGACGAGCGGCACGCCGTTCGGGATGTTCAGGCCGACGATGTCGCTGTCCGAGATGCCGTCGAGATACTTGATCAGCGCGCGCAGCGAGTTGCCGTGCGCGGCGATCAGCACCTGCTTGCCGCCCTTGATTGCCGGCGCGATCGATTCGTTCCACAGCGGCAGCACGCGCGCAACCGTGTCCTTCAGGCATTCGGTGAGCGGCAGCTGCTCGCGCGGCACGCGCGCGTAGCGCGGGTCCGCGTACGGCGCGCGCTCGTCGGTCGGCTCCAGCGCGGGCGGCGGCGTGTCGTAGCTGCGGCGCCAGACCAGCACCTGCTCGTCGCCGAACTTCGCGGCCGTTTCCGCCTTGTTCAGGCCCGACAGCGCGCCGTAGTGGCGCTCGTTGAGGCGCCACGAGTGCACGACGGGCAGGTACATCAGGTCCATGCGGTCCTGCACGTGCCACAGCGTGCGGATCGCGCGCTTGAGCACGGACGTGTACGCGATGTCGAACGTGTAGCCGGCTTCCTTGAGCAGTTCGCCGGCCTGGTAGGCCTCGTTGCAGCCTTGCTCGGTCAGGTCGACGTCGACCCAGCCGGTGAAGCGGTTTTCCTTGTTCCACGTCGATTCGCCGTGGCGGATGAGGACGAGCTTGTACATAGATGCTTGCGGTCGGTAGTGAAGGAAGCGGTGCGCGCCGCACGGCGCCCGGGACGGGCCCGCCATCGCGCAAGACGGTTATTTTATAATGGCGGGATTGTCCTTTTCCGATTTCTCTCTTTCCGGCGGAATTCCGTGAGTTTCTTTACCGATTACACGAACCTGGCCCTCGTCGCGATCCTGCTGGTGTCCGGCGGCCTGCTTGCGTATCCCGCGCTGCGCCGCGGCCGCGGCGGCCTGTCGGCCGCGGAGGCGACCCAGCTCATCAATCGCCGCAACGCGGTCGTGATCGACGTGCGTCCGGCGTCCGAGTTCGCCGCCGGCCACCTGCCGTCGGCGCGCCAGGTCGAAGCCGGCGAGATCGGCGCGAAGATCGCGCAGGTCGCGAAGAACAAGAGCACCCCGGTGCTGCTCGTGTGCCAGAACGGCCAGCAGTCGCAGAAGGCGGCGCGCGCGGTCGAGGCGGCGGGCTATGCCGAGGTGCACGTGCTCGAGGGCGGCGTCGCCGCGTGGCAGCAGGCCGGCATGCCGGTCGTCAAACAAGGAGTGGCGAAGTGAACAAAGTGGTCATGTACAGCACCCAGGTGTGCCCGTATTGCATCCAGGCCGAGCGGCTCCTGAAGCTGCGCGGCGTCGAGCAGATCGAGAAGGTGCTGATCGACAAGGATCCGGCGCGCCGCGAGGAAATGATGTCGCGCACCGGCCGCCGCACGGTGCCGCAGATCTACATCGGCGACACGCACGTCGGCGGCTACGACGACCTGTCGACGCTCGACCGCGCAGGCGGCCTCGTGCCGCTTCTGCAAGCCGCCTGATTAGGGCAGAATGGCCGCCGGTCGCGCGGCCACGCGCGCAGGATCAACCGGGGCGGCCGGCGCCAGGCCGGCCGCCTCGTCACCACATTTAGGGAAACACCATGTCCGACGTCGAAAACCAACCGTTCTTCAACATCCAGCGCGTCTACCTGAAGGATATGTCGCTCGAGCAGCCGAATTCGCCGGCGATCTTCCTCGAGCAGGACATGCCGTCGGTTGAGGTCGAAGTCGACGTGAAGGCCGAGCGTCTCGCCGAAAGCGTGTTCGAAGTCGTCGTGTCGGGCACCGTGACCGCGAAGGTGAAGGACAAGGTCGCGTTCCTGATCGAGGCGAAGCAGGCCGGAATTTTTGACATTCGCAACATTCCTGACGAACAGCTCGACCCGCTCGTCGGCATCGCCTGCCCGACGATCCTGTTCCCGTACCTGCGCTCGAACATCGCCGACGCGATCACGCGCGCAGGCTTCCCGCCGATCCACCTCGCCGAGATCAACTTCCAGGCGCTGTACGAGCAGCGTCTCGCGCAGCTCCAGCAGCAACAACAGGCTGGCGCGGCCGGCGCGCCGAACGGCTCGGCGCTGAACTGAGGGACGAACAAGGACCGGTGCTGGGTATGAAAGTAGCCGTTCTCGGCGCCGGTGCCTGGGGCACCGCGCTCGCGGGCCATCTGGCCGCGCGGCACGACACGCTTCTGTGGGCGCGCGACGCCGCGCTCATCGCCGGGCTGCAGGCCCGGCACGAGAATTCCCGCTATCTCGACGGCATCGCGCTGCCCGATGCGCTGCGCTACGACGCGAATTTCGCCGCGGCGCTCGCGCACGGCGCCGCGGACGACGCGCTGTGCGTGATCGGCGCGCCCGTCGCCGGCCTGCGCGCGCTGTGCCGCGCGATGCGCGACGCGGGCTGCGTGCCCGCGCACGTGATCTGGGTCTGCAAGGGCTTCGAGGCGGACACGCATCTGCTGCCGCATCAGGTGATCGCCGCCGAGCTGCCCGAGCAGCGCAGCAACGGCGTGCTGTCGGGCCCGAGCTTCGCGCGCGAGGTCGGCCAGGGGCTGCCGGTCGCGCTGACGATCGCGAGTGCGTCGGCCGCGTGCCGCGACCGCACGCTCGCGGCGTTCCATCACGGCGCGATGCGGATCTATACCGGCGACGACGTGGTCGGCGTCGAGGTCGGCGGCGCGGTGAAGAACGTGCTGGCGATTGCGACCGGCATCGCCGACGGCCTCGGCCTCGGCCTGAACGCGCGCGCCGCGCTGATCACGCGCGGCCTCGCGGAAATGTCGCGGCTCGGCGTCGCGCTCGGCGGCCGCGCGGAAACCTTCACCGGCCTCACGGGCCTCGGCGACCTGATCCTCACCGCGACGGGCGACCTGTCGCGCAACCGCACGGTCGGCCTGCAACTGGCCGCCGGCCGCTCGCTGAACGACATCCTCGCCGCGCTCGGCCACGTCGCCGAAGGCGTGCGCTGCGCGCAGGCGGTGCTCGCGATCGCGCGCGAGCAAGCGATCGAAATGCCGATCACCGAAGCCGTGTGCGGCGTGCTGTTCGACGGCGTCGCGCCGCGCGACGCGGTCAGCGGCCTGTTGCGGCGGGACGCGCGCGCGGAGTAGTGCGGAGTAGTGCGGCGGTCGCATCGCCGCGCAAAGCGGATTACGCTTGAACCATCTCCGGCATTCGAGGAGGCCGTCATGCTGCAGATCGGTTCCACCACGCTCGACGCGCAGGTCGTCGACATCACGACGCTCGCGGTCGACGCGATCGTCAACGCGGCGAACAGCTCGCTGCTCGGCGGGGGCGGCGTCGACGGCGCGATCCATCGCGCGGCCGGCCCGGGCCTGCTCGCCGAATGCCGCACGCTCGGCGGCTGCCAGACCGGCGACGCGAAACTCACGCGCGGCCACGGGCTGCCGGCCCGATACGTGATTCATGCGGTCGGCCCGGTGTGGCACGGCGGCACGCAGAACGAGGCCGAGATGCTCGCGTCGTGCTACCGCCGCGCGATCGAGCTGGCCGAAGAAGTCGCGTGCACGTCGATCGCGTTTCCGGCGATCAGCTGCGGGGTCTACCGTTATCCGGCCGCGCAGGCGGTCGACATCGCCGTCGATACGGTCGTCGACATGCTGCCGCAGGCGCCGAACCTCGCACGCGTGGTGTTCGCGTGCTTTTCTCCCGACATATACGAGCTGTATCGCGCGCGGCTCGCACGTCGCTGACACGCGTTCGCGCGAACGACGGTCGATGGTCGACGCTCAGTCGCCGCCTTCGAAGCCGGCCTGGCGCCACGCCTCGAACACGACCACCGCGACCGTGTTCGACAGGTTCAGGCTGCGGTTGCCCGGCCGCATCGGCAGGCGCACGCGCTGCGCGTTCGCGAACTGCTCGAGCAGCGGGGCGGGCAGGCCGCGCGTTTCCGAGCCGAACACGAACCAGTCGCCCGGCTGGAACGCATGGTCGTGGAAGCGGCCGGAGCCGCGTGTCGTGAACGCGAACATCCGCGCGGGATCGGGCGTCTCGGCCGCGACGAACGCATCCCAGTCCGGATGCACGCGCATTTCCGCGTATTCGTGATAGTCGAGGCCCGCGCGGCGCATCTTCGCGTCGTCGAGCGGAAAGCCGAGCGGCTCGATCAGGTGCAGCCGCGCGCCGGTATTCGCGCACAGGCGGATCACGTTGCCGGTGTTCGGCGGAATTTCGGGGGCGACGAGGACGACGTTGAACATGTTTCGGTTTCGGATGGCGGTTTCCGGCGCGCCCCTGCTGCGGGGCGGCGGCCGGACCGGCCGGTTTGTCACGATCGCGGCCGCGGGCGGCCGGCTTCTCACTAATTAATCCCTGGCGGTGCGCAGCGCAACCAGATTCGTCACGCGTGCGGCGCCCGCCGCTTTCAGCGCGTGCGCTGCGGCGGCCAGCGTCGCGCCCGACGTCATCACGTCGTCGACGAGCGCGACATGGCGACCCGCGACGTCGCACGCGACCGCGAAGGCCGATGCGACGTTGTCGCGCCGCGCGCGCCGGTCGAGCCGCGACTGCGGCGCCGTTTCCACCACGCGCGCGAGCAGCGTCGCGTCGGCCGGCACGCCGAGCCGGCGCGCGAGCGGCCGCGCAATCGCCCACGCCTGGTTGTAGCCGCGCGCGGCGAGCCGAGCATGGGCAAGCGGCACCGGCGCGATTACGTCGAAGCCGCCGTCCGCGCCGCGCGTGTCGGCGAGCAGCCGGGCGAGCCGGCCGGCGAATTCCGCGCCGAGCGCGAGCCGCGCGTGGAATTTCAGTCCGCGCGCGAGGCCGTCGAGCGGCGCCCGGTAATCGGCGAGCGCGAGTGTCGCATCGAACGGCGGCGGCGTGGCGCGGCATGCGTCGCACCGGTAGCCGGCCGCGCGCCGCGCGTGCCCCGGGGCGAGCGGCACCGCGCAGACGGCGCAGCGCAGGCGCGCTTCGTTCCAGTACGCGGCATCGCATCCGGCGCAGATCACCGTATGTGACATATTGCCGCACAGTGCGCAGCGGTTCGGCAGCGCGATTGCCGCGATCTGCGCGAAAGCCTGCGACATAACGACGCGGATCGACTCCGGAAATGGACGGCGAATCATCGGCAGGCTCCTCAATATGGCCTCAATGAAGCTTCCGGGGCGAGCGAGTATACTTCGGGCTCTTCGCCAGTTTGCCCGACATGTCCCCACCTTCGACCCTCTCCGGCCGTCCGGCCTATGACGCGAGGCGCCTGCGTCGGATCTTCGACCGCCGCGCGGCCACGTTCGACGCGGTTGCGTTCCTGCCGCGCGAGATTGCGCACCGGATGTGCGAGCGTCTCGAATACATCAAGGTGAGCCCCGCGGCCGTGCTGGACGCGGGCTGCGGCGCGGGCGACGACCTGCCGGCGCTGCGCGCGCGCTTTCCCGAGGCGCCGGTGTTCGGCGTCGACCTGTCCGGCGCGATGCTCGCGCGGGCGGGGCAGCGCGAGGTCGAGCAGACGAGCTGGCGCCGCTGGCTGCCTGCGTCGCTCGGCAAGGCGCTCGGCCAGCGCGGCCCGCGCGTCGCGCAGGCGGACTTCTCGGCGCTGCCGTTCGCGGCCGGCGCGTTCGACCTGATCTGGTCGAATCTCGCGCTGCACTGGCATTCGCGCCCCGACACGGTGCTGCCCGAGTGGCAGCGCGTGCTGCGCGTCAACGGCCTGCTGATGTTCAGCACGCTCGGCCCCGACACGCTGCGCGAGCTGCGCGCGGCCTGCGGCGAGGCCGAGGCCGCGCTCGGCATGGCGAGCGCCGCGCCCCCCCGCGTCATCGATTTCGTCGACATGCACGACCTCGGCGACATGCTCGTCGAGAGCGGCTTCGAGATTCCCGTGATGGACCAGGAAGTGCTGACCGTCACCTACAAGTCCCCCGATTCGCTGCTGGCCGACGTGCGCCGCTGGGGCGCCTATCCGTTCGAGCGCGCGGCGCCGCAGCGCGCGACGCGGCGCTTCCGGCAGGCGCTCGGCGATGCGCTCGACGCGCGCCGGCGCGCGGACGGCACGATCCCGCTGACCTTCGAGGTGATCTACGGCCACGCGTGGAAGGCCGTGCCGCGCACGACCGCGGAAGGGCACGGCATCGTCCGCATCGAGGACATCGGAAAGGGGCGTCCGAAGAATCGGTAAAGCGGTAAAGAGGGGTTTTGTTATGTCTGAAATTAGCAGCGCAAGGCGGGGTCAAAATTGCCCCGAAAACGGCCGGAAAGCTTGTCGCGCTTGGCTCGCGGGGCGATAGGCGTTTGCTTGTGGATGCCATTGAACCCGCCTATAATGCGTCAGCTTGTCGCCCCGGGGTCCCCGCAATACGGGGCGGCGAGCCCGATGCAGGCATGCATCGCATGCCATTCGCGTGAGGCGGCGATGGAAGCAGCGAGTGTTTCGACTGATTCGGCGGATGCGGAGCCTGTCCTCGAGGACTGGCTCATGAAGCGCAACTGTTCGATGTCGCCGCGCCAGTTCGTGCTGTTTTACGCGTCGCTCGCAGGCTTTTCGCTGGCGATCGCGGCAATGCTGATGTGGCAGGGGGCGTGGCTCGTCATGCCTTTCACCGGAGTCGAGCTGCTGGCGGTAGGCGTCGCGTTTGCGGTCTACGCGCGGCATGCGGTCGATTACGAGCGCATCAGGCTGTTTCCGCACCGGCTCGTGATCGAACGGATGAATGCGGAGCAGCTCACGCAGATCGAATTCAACCCGCGCTGGGTGCGGGTCGAGCCGGGCGCGACGCCACGCGATCCGATTCGGCTGGTATCGCGCGGGCAGACCGTCGTGATCGGGCAGCATCTCGCGCAGTACAGGCGCGCGCAGTTCGCCGACGAGCTGCGCGCGGCGCTCCGGCGCTGCGGCTGAGCAGGTTGGCCGGCGCGGCGCAGGCGGCTGGCGACGGGGGAGGGTTTGAATGGAAATTTTGGGTAAGGATGCTATGAAAACAATCAAGCGAGCCCTCACGGGCGTGCTGGCATGCAGCGGACTGCTCTTTGCCGGTGCCGCTCTGGCGGTCGGTGACAGCCCGGGCGGTCCCCGCGTCAACGAGATCAACTTTCAGCCGCCTGTCACGAAGATCGCCGAGGAGCT
This sequence comes from Burkholderia ubonensis, assembly GCF_001718695.1. Taxonomy (NCBI): domain Bacteria; kingdom Pseudomonadati; phylum Pseudomonadota; class Betaproteobacteria; order Burkholderiales; family Burkholderiaceae; genus Burkholderia; species Burkholderia ubonensis. The sequence goes on from NZ_CP013420.1 coordinate 2,820,232, forward strand.
CTACGATCTCCACACGATGATGCTGATCCTCTGTACGGTGATCTTCGTCGGCGTGTTCGGCGTGATGTTCTATTCGATCTTCGCGCACCGCAAATCCAAGGGCCACAAGGCCGCCAATTTCCATGAAAGCACGACCGTCGAAATCATCTGGACGATCGTGCCGTTCATCATCGTCGTGCTGATGGCGCTGCCGGCCACCAAGGCCGTGGTCGCGATGAAGGACACGACGAACGCCGATCTCACGGTCAAGGTCACCGGCTACCAGTGGAAGTGGGGCTACGACTACGTGAAGGGCCCGGGCGAGGGCATCAGCTTCCTGTCGACGCTGTCGACCCCGCGCGACGCGGTGATGGGCAAGAAGCCGATCAGCGACACCTACCTGCAGGAAGTCGACAACCCGCTCGTCGTGCCGGTCAACAAGAAAGTCCGCATCATCACGACCGCGAACGACGTGGTCCACTCGTGGTACGTGCCCGCGTTCGGCGTGAAGCAGGATGCGATTCCGGGCTTCGTGCGCGACACGTGGTTCAAGGCCGACAAGGTCGGCACCTTCCGCGGCTTCTGTACCGAACTGTGCGGCAAGGAGCACGCGTACATGCCGGTTGTCGTCGAAGTGCTGTCGGACGAAGACTACGCGAAGTGGGTCAGCGCGCAGAAGGCCAAGCTGGCCGGCGCGGCAGTCGACCCGAACAAGGTTTACACGATGGCCGAGCTGGTGTCGCACGGCGAGGAAGTCTACAAGGCGAACTGCGCGGCCTGCCACCAGGCGAACGGCAAGGGCGTCGGCGCGTTCCCGGCGATCGACGGCGGCAAGATCTCCAACGGCCCGATCGCAGGCCACCTCGAGCAGGTGCTGAAGGGCAAGGGCGCGATGCCGTCGTGGGCGTCGCTGTCGGACCTCGACATCGCGTCGGTCATCACCTACGAGCGCAACTCGTGGGGCAACCACAAGAACGACCTGCTGCAACCGAAGCAGGTGGCGGACGCGCGTAACGGCAAGCTGCCGGAAGACGCCGCGAATACCGCGGGCGCAGCGCCGGAACAGGCGGCCTCGGGCGCAGCGGCGCCGGCGGCCACGGCCGCGCTGTCGACGATCTATTTCGAAACGGGCAAGGACACGCTGCCGGCCGACGCACAGTCGGCGATCGCGGCGGCGGCGGACTATGCGAAGGCGCATCCGGACGCGAAGCTCGCGCTGTCGGGCTTCACCGACAAGTCGGGCTCGGCCGACGCGAACGCCGAACTGGCCAAGCACCGCGCGCAAGCCGTGCGCGATGCGCTGAAGGCGGCGGGCGTGGCGGAAGACCACATCATTCTGAAGAAGCCGGAAACGATCACGGGCGGGGCGGACGCGAAGGAAGCCCGGCGTGTCGAGATCGGCCCGGCGGCCTGACGTGTCGCTGTGTTTGTCGACGTATTCGCATTAGGAGATTCTCATGTCTAGCATCGGGCACGACGTAGCCGCGGGCCACGCGCACGACGACCACGCGCACGAAACCCCGCACGGCTGGCGGCGCTGGCTGTTCGCCACCAACCACAAGGACATCGGTACGCTGTACCTGCTGTTCTCGTTCATCATGTTCCTGTCGGGCGGCGTGATGGCGCTCGCGATCCGCGTCGAGCTGTTCGAGCCGGGCCTGCAGATCATGCGTCCGGAGTTCTTCAACGAGCTCACGACGATGCACGGCCTGATCATGGTGTTCGGCGCGATCATGCCGGCGTTCGTCGGCTTCGCGAACTGGATGATCCCGCTGCAGATCGGCGCATCCGACATGGCGTTCGCGCGGATGAACAACTTCAGCTTCTGGCTGCTGCCGGTCGCAGCCGTGCTGCTGGTCGGCTCGTTCTTCGCGCCGGGCGGCGCGACGGCCGCGGGCTGGACGCTGTATGCGCCGCTGTCGACGCAGATGGGCCCGGGCATGGACTTCGCGATCTTCGCGGTGCACATCATGGGCGCGTCGTCGATCATGGGCGGCATCAACATCGTCGTGACGATCCTGAACATGCGCGCGCCGGGCATGACGCTGATGAAGATGCCGATGTTCGCGTGGACGTGGCTGATCACCGCGTACCTGCTGATCGCGGTGATGCCGGTGCTCGCAGGCGCGATCACGATGGTGCTGTTCGACCGCCACTTCGGCACGTCGTTCTTCAACGCGGCAGGCGGCGGCGACCCGGTGATGTACCAGCACATCTTCTGGTTCTTCGGCCACCCCGAGGTGTACATCATGATTCTGCCGGCGTTCGGGATCGTGTCGCAGGTGATTCCGGCGTTCGCGCGCAAGACGCTGTTCGGCTACAGCTCGATGGTGTACGCGACGGCTTCGATCGCGATCCTGTCGTTCATGGTCTGGGCGCACCACATGTTCGCGACCGGCATGCCGGTGACGGGCCAGCTGTTCTTCATGTACGCGACGATGCTGATCGCGGTGCCGACGGGCGTGAAGGTGTTCAACTGGCTCGCGACGATGTGGCGCGGCTCGATGACCTTCGAAACCCCGATGCTGTTCGCGATCGGCTTCCTGTTCGTGTTCACGTTCGGCGGCCTGACGGGCCTGATGCTGGCGATGGCGCCGCTCGACATCCAGTACCACGGCACCTACTTCGTGGTCGCGCACTTCCACTACGTGCTGGTGGCGGGTTCCTTGTTCGCGCTGTTCGCGGGCTGGTACTACTGGTCGCCGAAGTGGACGGGCTGGATGTACAGCGAGACGCGCGGCAAGATCCACTTCTGGGCGTCGATGATCTTCTTCAACCTGACGTTCTTCCCGATGCACTTCGTCGGTCTCGCGGGCATGCCGCGCCGCTATGCGGACTACCCGGCGCAGTTCACGGACTTCAACCAGGTCGCGACGATCGGCGCATTCGGTTTTGGTCTCGCGCAGGTGTACTTCCTGTTCGCGGTCGTGCTGCCGGCCTACCGTGGCGGCGGCGAGCTGGAAAAGGCGTCCGACAAGCCGTGGGACGGCGCGACGGGCCTCGAGTGGACGGTGCCGAGCCCGGCTCCTTTCCATACGTTCGAGCACCCGCCGACCGTCGAGTAATTCGTCTCACCGGATGTTCCGCCAATGCCCGCCGCCGCAGGCGGGCGAGGCGGAACGTTCTACAGCAGGTTTCAGATGAACCGGAATCCACAACAAAGACGCACGCCCGAGCAGATCCGCGCGGGCAACAAGCGGCTCGGCCTGATTCTGCTTGCGATCGCCGCCGTCTTTTTTGTGGGTGTCGTGATCAAGCAGTGGTGGCTGTCCACTCACTGACGCAGTAGCGAGGAAGTTGTCGTATGTCGAAGCCGGAAGCGGAGCACACGGATCGCGGGTTCAACCGTTCGATGCTGGTGAAGCTCTTCGTCGTGGCCGGGCTGATGTTCGGCTTCGGTTTCGCGCTGGTGCCGATGTATCGCGCGATCTGCCAGATCACCGGCATCAACAACCTCGTGCAGCGCGACGTCAGCGAGCGCGAGGCGAAGAACACGCAGGTCGACAAGAGCCGCACCGTGTCGGTCGAGTTCGACGCGAACGCGCGCGGCCCGCTGGGTTTCAAGCCGGAGCACAACAGCCTCGACGTGCATCCGGGCGAGTTGACGACGATCGTGTACGACGTGACGAACGGCCAGAGCCGTCCGGTCGTCGCGCAGGCGATCCCGAGCTACGCGCCGAAGCAGGCGACGGAGTTTTTCAGGAAGATCGAGTGCTTTTGCTTCACGCAGCAGACGCTGGCCGCGAACGAGTCGCGCAAGATGCCGGTGGTGTTCGTGATCGATCCGAAATTGCCGAAGGACGTGAAGACGATCACGCTGTCGTACACGTTCTTCGAACTGAATACGCCGGCCCAAGCGACAGCCGGTGCGGCGAAGCAGTCCGGCTCGACGAAGCCGGGCGCATGATGATGGAGGCGGGGCGATGACGGAGGTCAAGCGAAGCGGCTCGTTCGGCCAGGCGTTGAAGGCGGTGCTGTGGTCGTTCTTCGGCGTGCGCAAGCGGCGCGACCTGGAAGCCGACGCGACGCAACTGAATCCGCTGCACGTGCTGATCGTCGCGCTGATCGCGGCCGGCGTGTTCATCGGCGTGCTGATCCTGATCGTGCGCGCCGTCGTGGGCTGAGGCCCGCGGCAGCAACGGAATGCAAGCGGCGCGCCCCTGGCGGGCCGCGAAGGAAAGAGCGGCGGCCGTCGCGCCGCGCGAGAAATAAAGCCGGAGTGGTTTCCGGGACACAAATTGGACTGAAGTGGAGAATCAAGCATGAGCGGTCAAAACCAGACCCCGTACTATTTCGTGCCGCATCCGTCGCAGCATCCGATCAGCGCGGCCGTCGGCCTGCTGGTCATGCTCGGATCGTTCGCACTGTGGATCAACGGTCACGACTGGGCGCCTTATACCGCGCTGCTCGGCCTGCTGTGGTTCCTCTTCACGCTGTACCACTGGTTCGGCGATGCGATCGCCGAGTCCGAAGGCGGGATGTACGGCAAGCGGGTCGACGTGTCGTACCGCTGGAGCATGAGCTGGTTCATCTTCTCCGAAGTGATGTTCTTCGGCGCGTTCTTCGGCGCACTGTTCTATGCGCGTGAAATTGCGCTGCATCAGCTCGGCAGCCTCGACTACAAGCTGATCTGGCCGGATTTCTCCGCCGTGTGGCCGAACGAAGGCCCGGCGGCGCTCGCCGGCCACTTCAAGACGATGGGCCCGTGGCCGATCCCGACGCTGAACACCGCGCTGCTGCTGTCGTCGGGCGCGACGCTGACGATCTCGCACCACGCGCTGCGCGACGATCACCGCCGCAAGGCGATCGCATGGCTGGCCGCGACCCTCGTGCTCGGCGTCTGCTTCCTGTTCACGCAGGGCTTCGAATATTTCCACGCGTACAACGAACTGAACCTGACGCTCGGCTCGGGCATCTACGGTTCGACGTTCTTCCTGCTGACGGGCTTCCACGGCTTCCACGTGTTCCTCGGCGGCACGATGCTCGCGGTGGTGCTGGTGCGGCTGATCCGCGGCCACTTCAAGCCGGAACATCACTTCGCGTTCGAAGGCGCCGCGTGGTACTGGCACTTCGTCGACGTCGTCTGGCTCGGCCTGTACGTCGTCGTCTACTGGCTGTAAATAAAGACGGCCCGCGCAGCGATGCGCGGGCCGTTCGTATCGAGGCAGCCGGGCGGCGCGAGCGCGCTACCGGCAGCCGGCATCACCGAGGCGCCGCCGCGACTTTGTCAGGCGGCGCTTTTGCTTGGTGGCCCGGCCATGTGGCGAAATGCCGCATCGGCCGCGGCGGAAACCGCGTCAGCGCCCGATCGGAATGCCGGTCGAATGGATCCAGCCCATCCAGTTCGCGAACAGGATGAACAGGAACAGCGAGATCGACAGGCCGACGCGGGTGGCGAGCGACCAGACCATGCGCTTCGTGTGGCCGCGGTCGTGCATCATGAAATAGAGTGCCGAGACCATGCTGGCAATGATGAGGACGAAGGCGATAGGGACGAGGATGTGCATGGAGCGGACCGGACGACGGCAATTCGAAAGGAAGAGGATAATTATCGCACTTCGCTTTCGCGACAGCCTCTGCGAGGCGGCGCGATGAAGATTCGCTGGCTTCCCGCGCTGCTCGTGCTGGCGGTGGTCGCGGTCACGATCCGGCTCGGTTTCTGGCAGCGCGAGCGCGCGCACCAGAAGGAGGCGCTGCAGGCGAGCATCGTGCGCTACGAGCACGCGGCGCCCGTCGAGATCGGCGCGCAGCCGATTCCGCTCGCGTCGATCGAGTTCCATCGGGTGCGCGCGACCGGGCGCTTCATGCCTGAGCTCGCGGTGTTTCTCGACAATCGGCCGTATAACGACCAGCCGGGCTTTTACGTCGTGATGCCGTTTAAACTCGCGGGCGGCGGCTACGTGCTCGTCAATCGCGGCTGGCTGCCGCGCAACATCGCCGAGCGCACCGCGATCGAGCCGTTCGCGACGCCGGCGGGCGACGTCGAGCTCGAGGGCATCGCGCGCGCCGACGCGACGCGCGCGTTCGAGCTCGGCGAAGGCGGCTCGGCGCCGCACCAGAAGATTCGGCAGAACCTGGACGTCGCCGCGTTCGCGAAGGAAACCGGCCTGCCGCTGCAGCCGTTCGTGATCCAGCAGACGAGCGACGACGGCGACAAGCTGGTGCGCGACTGGCCGGCGCCGACGACCGGCGTCGAGCGCAATTACGGTTACATGTTTCAGTGGTGGGGCATGGCGGCGGCCGCGCTCGGTTTCGGCTTGTACGCGGCGCGGCGCGCGGCGAAGAAGCCGTCCGGCGCATGAGCGGCGGCGCGATGCCGGTGCGCGGCGGCGACGCCGCGGGTACGTTTCGAGAGGTCTGATTTGTCCATCCAATCTTCCCGTCAGGGTCCGGCTTCCGGTCAGGGGGCGCCCATGTCGCCGGCCGCCAGAAAGCGCGGCCGCTGGACGCTCGTGCTGCTCGGGCTCGTCTGCGCGGCGCCGATGATCGCGTCGTACTTCACCTATTACGTGATCAAGCCGAAGGGCGGCTCGACCAACTACGGCACGCTGGTCGAGCCGCAGCGGCCGATTCCGCCGGACCTGACGGTCACCGACGAAACCGGCAAGACGATGCCGCTCGCGTCGCTGCGCGGCGTGTGGCTGTTCGTGATGACCGACCGCAGCGCGTGCGACGAAGCGTGCGCGAAGAAGCTTTATTTCATGCGCCAGGTGCGCGTGACGCAGGCCGGCGAACGGCACCGGCTCACGATGGTGTGGCTGCGCAGCGATGCGGGCGCGGTTCCGGACAAGATCACCGCCGCGTACCCGGATACGCGCAGGCTCGTCGCCGATCCGGCCGCGGTCGCCAGGTGGCTGCCGGCCGACGCCGGCACGCAGGACACCGACCACCTCTACCTGGTCGACCCGAACGGCAACCTGATGATGCGCTTCCCGAAGGACCCGAATCCCAGCAAGATCAAGACCGACGTCACGAAGCTGCTGAAGTGGTCGAGCATCGGCTGACGCGAGACTACGAGGCAATAATCCGATGTCGTATCTACTGCAACTCGGCCTGATCGGCCTGTGCATCGCGCTGCTGCCGCTGTCGTACGTGTGGGTGAAGGCCGACGACGACAAGTTCCGCAAGCTCGTGTGGATCACCACATTCCTGACCCTCGATCTCGTGATGTTCGGCGGCTTCACGCGGCTGACCGATTCGGGCCTCGGCTGTCCGGACTGGCCCGGCTGCTACGGCACGTCGTCGCCGTTCATCGCGCACGCGGCGATCACGGCCGCGCATCAGGCGATGCCGAGCGGCCCCGTCAGCATGACGAAGGCGTGGATCGAGATGATCCACCGCTATTTCGCGATGGCGATCGGCGTGCTGATCATCGCGCAGACGATGATCGCGTGGGCCGCGCGGCTGCGCCGCCGGCCGCTGCATGTGTCGCCGTGGTGGCCGACGAGCCTGCTGCTGCTGATCCTCGTGCAGGGCGCGTTCGGCGCGTGGACGGTGACGATGAAGCTGCAGCCGGTAATCGTCACGATCCACCTGCTGCTCGGCCTGACGCTGCTCGGCACGCTCGGCTGGCTCGCGGCGCGGCAGACGCCGCTGCCCGCGCACGATCCGCAGGCCGGGCGCTATCGCGCGGCGGCGCTCGCGGCGCTCGTGCTGCTGGTCGTGCAGATCGCGCTCGGCGGCTGGGTCAGCACCAACTACGCGGTGCTCGCGTGCACCGACTTCCCGACCTGCAACGGCCAGTGGATTCCGCCGATGGATTTCGAGCATGGCTTCCATCTGTGGCGCGCGCTCGGGATGACGAAGGACGGCGACGCGATCACGCAGGACGCGCTCGTCGCGATCCACTGGACGCACCGCACGTTCGCGTTCGTCGTCGTCGCGTACCTGGTCGCGTTCGCGCTGAAGATGCGCCGCTTCGAATCGCTGCGGCGGCCCGCGAACGGCGTGCTGCTGGTGGTCGTGCTGCAGTTCGTGACGGGTTTGACGAATATCGTGTTGCAGTGGCCTTTGCCGGTCGCGGTGGTCCATAACGGGGGGGCCGCGGTCCTGCTGCTGCTCGTCGTCATGTTAAACTTTCGCATCCTTTCAAGCCGCCCCGGCCGTGTCGCGCTGCCTGCGCGCGACGCCGCCCCGGCGTGACCGCCCCCATGCAAAGCACCCTTTCCCGATCGCCCGGTAGCCGGTTTTCCCAGTACATGGCGCTGACGAAGCCGCGTGTCACGCAGCTCGCGGTGTTCTGCGCGGTGATCGGCATGTTCCTCGCGACGCCGGGCATGGTGCCGTGGCGGGTGCTGGTCGGCGGCACCATCGGCATCTGGCTGCTGGCGGGCGCGGCGTTCGCGATCAACTGCCTCGTCGAGCAGAAGATCGACGCGATGATGCGCCGCACCGCGTGGCGTCCGTCCGCGCGCGGCGAGATCACGACCGCGCAGATCCTGCTGTTCTCGGGCGTGCTCGGCAGCCTCGGCGCATGGACGCTCTACACGTTCACGAACGCGCTGACGATGTGGCTGACGATCGCGACCTTCGTCGGCTACGCGGTGATCTACACGCTGCTGCTCAAGCCGATGACGCCGCAGAACATCGTGATCGGCGGCGCGTCGGGCGCGATGCCGCCGGCGCTCGGCTGGGCCGCGGTGACGGGCGCGGTGCCCGGCGACGCGTGGATCCTCGTGCTGATCATCTTCGTGTGGACCCCGCCGCATTTCTGGGTGCTCGCGCTGTACCGCCGCAAGGACTATGAGAACGCGGGCCTGCCGATGCTGCCCGTCACGCACGGCGAGAAGTTCACGCGGCTGCACATCCTGCTCTACACGGTGATCCTGTTCGCGGTCACGATGATGCCGTTCATCTCGGGGATGAGCGGGGCCGTCTACCTGACGAGCGCGGTGCTGCTCGGCGCGGTGTTCCTCGCATACGCGTGGAAGATCCACCGCGAGTATTCGGACGAACTGGCCCGCAAGGCCTTCCGCTACTCGATCGTCTACCTGTCGCTGCTGTTCGCGGCGCTCCTCGTCGATCACTATGCACGCCCGCTGCTCGGCGTGTAACCGCACGGTTTGAATACGATGCTTCGTTCATGGTTCGGGCGCCGCGCGCGCCAAGGCTGGATGCTCGGCTGCGCATTCGCGGCGGCGATGCTGCTCGCGGCGTGCGACAACGCGCCGAAATTCCAGAATCTCGACATCACCGGCAACACGCAGTTCGGCAGCGATTTCGCGCTGCCCGATACGGCCGGCAAGATGCGCACGCTCGGCGACTTCAAGGGCAAGGCCGTCGTGATGTTCTTCGGCTATACGCATTGCCCGGACGTCTGCCCGACGACGATGGCCGAACTGTCCGAAGCGCTCAAGCAGCTCGGGCCGGACGCCGCGAAGCGCGTGCAGGTGCTGTTCGTCACCGTCGATCCGGAGCGCGACACGGCCGCGCTGCTCGGCCAGTACGTGCCGGCGTTCGATCCGTCGTTCATCGGCCTGCGGCCGGCGGACGAAGCGCAGCTGAAGAAGGTGACGAAGGATTTCCGCGTCTATTACGCGAAAGTGCCGGGCAAGGCGCCCGGCAGCTACACGATGGATCACACCGCCGCGAGCTACGTGTTCGACACGAACGGCAAGCTGCGCCTGTTCGTGCGCGACGGCCAGGGCCCCGGCCCGTGGCTGCACGACCTGAAACTGCTGCTCGGCTGAGCCGCAGGGCGGGGCGGCGCGCGCCGTCCCGCGTCTTCTCTTTTCCCGTCTGTTCTCCGTATCGCCTACGCGGGCCGTGGCCCGGCAGGCGCCGGCGCGTCATGTCACGTCAAGTCACGGCAGCGCCGGCAGGACGACGCCCGGCGCCGCGCGCGTCATCCGGAATTCGGTCACGCGGTAGTTCGCGAGGCCTTCGGTGACGAACGGGTCGGTCTGCAGGATCGCTTCCAGTTCGTCGCGATCGATGCGCGCCGCGAGGATCATGCCGCCGTCGCGCGGCACCTTCGGCCCCGCCGCGATGAAAATCCCCTTGTCCAGCAGCGGCTGCAGATACGCGCGATGGCGCTCGAGCGCGTCGTCGATGCGATCGAGCGGCGCGGTGTAGTGAATGTCGATGACGTACATGAGTGGCCTAGGAAAGTCGCCGGGGCGCGGTGCGCCGGCCAGGCGATCTTGTAGCACAGGCCGCGTTGCGTGTCGCGTTGCATTCAAGTTGCAAGCGTCGCTGCCGTCATTACGTGTGCAATCGATTGCGCGCGGCGGGCCGTTCGCGCGCGCGTTGCGTCACCCATCGACATCGATAACAAGGCACGCACGATGAGCAGAATGAGTTTGAACCGCAAGCTGTGGCTCGCACTGGCGCTGGTATGGGTCGGCCTGCTGGGCGTCGGCGCATGGAGCGCGTTCGAGACGCGCGCGACGATGCTCGCGGAGCGCAAGGAAGGCATGGCAAATCTCGTCGAGGCGGCGGCCGGCATCGCGAAGTAAGTCGTACTACGCACTCGCGCAGGCCGGCACGCTGCCCGAGGCCGACGCGAAGCGCGATGCGCTCGCGAGCCTCGCCGCGATGCGCTACGGCGAGTCGGGCTACGTGTTCGTGATGGATTCGAAGCCGGTCGTGCTGATGCACCCGACGCTGCCGAAGCTGGTCGGCACGCAGGTCGGCGACTACAAGGACCCGGACGGCAAGCCGCTGTTCGTGACGATCCTGAACGCCGCGAAGGCCACCGGCAGCGGTTTCGCCGAATATCGCGGGCGCCTGCCGAACAGCGAGACCGCGGTGCCGAAGATCAGCTACGTCACGCGCTTCGCGCCGTGGGACTGGAACATCTCGAGCGGCGTGTACGTGAAGGACATCGATACCGTCTACTACGAGACGCTGCTCGGCCACCTCGCCGTGGTGCTCGTGATCGGCCTCGTGATCACCGCGGCGATGGTCGTGATCATCCGCAACGTGCGCGGCAGCCTCGGCGGCGAGCCGGACGAAGCCGCGGCGCTTGCGGCGCGCATCGCGGGCGGCGACCTGACGCAGCCGGTGCCGGTGCGCGCAGGCGACCGCACGAGCATGATGGCGGCGATGCATGCGATGCAGGATCGCCTGCAGGCGACGATCGGCGGCATCCGCCAGTCGGCCGAATCGATCGCGTCGGCGAGCCGCCAGATCGCATCCGGCAACGACGACCTGTCGCAGCGCACCGAGGAGCAGGCGGCGTCGCTGGAGGAGACGGCGGCGAGCATGGAGCAGCTGACCGCGACCGTGAAGCAGAACGCCGACAACGCGCGGCAGGCGAGCGGGCTCGCGAACAACGCGTCGGACATCGCGCGCGCCGGGCACGACGTCGTGAATCGCGTGATCGGCACGATGGGCGAGATCGACGACAGTTCGCGCAAGATCGCCGACATCATCGGCGTGATCGAAGGCATCGCGTTCCAGACCAACATCCTCGCGCTGAACGCGGCGGTCGAGGCGGCGCGCGCGGGCGAGCAGGGCCGCGGCTTCGCGGTGGTCGCGGGCGAAGTGCGCTCGCTCGCGCAGCGCAGCGCGACGGCCGCGAAGGAGATTCGCGCGCTGATCGTCGATTCGGTCGATCGGGTGCGCAACGGCTCGACGCTGGTCGGCCAGGCCGGTACGACGATGGGCGAGATCCTGCAGGCGGTCGCGCGCGTGACGGACATCATGGGCGAGATCGCGGCGGCGTCCGAGGAGCAGGCGAGCGGCATCACGCAGGTCGGCCGGGCGGTCACGCAGATGGACCAGGTGACGCAGCAGAACGCGGCGCTCGTCGAGGAAGCGTCCGCGGCCGCCGCGTTGCTGCAGGAGCAGGCTGCGCGGCTGCGCGACGCGGTGGGGGCGTTCCGGGTCGGCGACGCCGGCGCGGCGCGCACCCGGCCGTCCCCCGCATAGCGCATACCCATATGAGCGGGATGTATTTCACTTCCCGCCGATCCTGTGACACCATTTGCCCCTTTCCGCGAGCCGGGACATACCCGCATCGCGCCCTTTTATAGTTAGCAAGAAGGCGAGAAACAGATGAAGCGTCGCAGTCTCCTGAAAGTGTTTTCCGTGCTGGCAACCGGCGCCGCGCTGACGATGTCGGCGGGTGCGCATGCCGAGGACAAGGTGATCAAGGTCGGCACGGTGGCCGGTCCGGACGCGGAAGTGTGGCAGGTCGTGCAGAAGGTCGCGAAGGAGAAGGAAGGCCTGAACGTGAAGGTCATCGAGTTCAACGACTACGTGCAGCCGAACGCGGCGCTCGACGCGGGCGACCTCGACGCGAACAGCTTCCAGCACCAGCCGTACCTCGACAGCCAGGTGAAGCAGCGCGGCTACAAGCTCGTCAGCGCGGGCCTGACCTACATCTCGCCGATCGGCGTCTACTCGAAGAAGGTCAAGGCGCTGAAGGACCTGCCGCAAGGCGCGAAGCTCGCGGTGCCGAACGATCCGTCGAACGAGAACCGCGCGCTGCTGCTGCTGCAGGCGCAGGGCGTGATCAAGCTGAAGGCGGGCGCGGGCACGGGCGGCAACAACGCGACGGTGCTCGACATCGCCGACAACCCGAAGAAGCTGAAGATCTCCGAGCTGGACGCGGCGCAACTGCCGCGCGTGCTGTCGGACGTCGACGCGGCCGTGATCAACACGAACTACGCGATCGCCGCGAACCTGCAGCCGACCAAGGACGCGATCGCGCTCGAATCGCTGACGAGCCCGTACGCGAACCTGATCGCGGTGCGCGCGAAGGACAAGGACCAGCCGTGGGTGAAGAAGCTGGTCAAGGCGTACCAGTCGACGGAAGTGCGGGAATTCATCAAGAAGCAGTTCAAGGGCTCGATGGTCGCGTCGTTCTGAACGCCGCACACCGGTCCGATTGCCGACCCGAAGGGCCTGCCGCGCGCAGGCCCTTTTTCATTGGGGCGGGTGCTGGCCCGTGGCCGCTGGCGGCGCGTGCGGCATGCGCTGCGTTCATCTGACGAAAGGCCGGTTTCGTGCCGAGACTGTGCGACGCGAGCGCATTGCCATATACTGTATATCCATACAGTTGTGGGTGGCATCATGCTCGCATCCTCCATTTCTCCTGAATCCCTTCATCCGTCGCTCTGGCGCGGCTCGCAGCTCGCGCGCGGCGGTCCGCGCACGATCGACACGGGTTTCGCGTCGCTGTCCGCCGAGCTGCCGGGCGGCGGCTGGCCGGTCGGCGGGCTCGTCGAGCTGCTGGCCGCGCAGCCGGGTTGCGGCGAGATGCGGCTGCTCGCGCCCGCGCTCGCGCACACCGTCAGCGCCCGTCGGCCGCTCGCGCTCGTCGCGCCGCCGCGCTCGCCGCATGCGACCGCGCTCGCCGGTCTCGGCGTGCCGGCCGACGCGCTGCTGTGGCTGCGCGCCGGCAGCCGCACGGACGCGCTGTGGGCCGCCGAGCAGGCGCTCAAGACCGGCTGCTGCGGTGCGTTGCTGCTCTGGCAGGATGCGCGGCCCGATGCGCTGCGACGCCTGCATCTCGCGGCCGCGCGCACGGGCGACACGCTGTTCGTGATGCTGCGCCCGCTGCAGGCCGCGCGGCAGCCGTCGCCCGCCGTGCTGCGCGTCGCGCTGCATCCCGTGCCGGGCGGCGTGTCGCTCGACATCGTCAAGCGTCGCGGGCCCGCGCGCGGCGAGCCGCTCGTGCTCGACCTGCCGTCGCCCATCGTGGAGAGCCGCTATGCGCGTCTTGCTCGGCATCCATCTGCCGCTTCTGCCGCTCGACGTGTGCGCCCCGCCGCCGTCTGACGGCGAGGCCGGCTGCGCGGTGCTCGAGCAGGGCGTCGTGCTGATCGCCGACGCGGCCGCGCACCGGCAGGGCGTGCGCGCGGGCATGAAGCGCGGCGGCGTGCTGACGCTCGCGCCCGACACGCAGCTCGTCGAGCGCGATCCCGCGCGCGAGGCCGATGCGCTGCGCGCGGTCGCGCTCGCGCTGCTGCGTTTCTCGCCGTGCGTCGCGCTCGACGACGAAGCGACGCTCGTCGTCGACGTCGGCCCGAGCCTGCGCCTGTTCGGCGGCCTGCCGTCGCTGTGCCGCCAGGTGCGCGCGACGCTCGCGGCGCTCGGCTATGCGGCGCGCCTGTCCGCCGCGCCGACGGGGCGCGGCGCGTGGCTGCTCGCGCGCGCGTCGGCCCGCTCGCGCAGCCGGCGCCGGGTGGCCGGCCATGCGTCGCTCGTCCGCGCGCTCGACGCGCTGCCGTGCGTGCTGCTGCCCGACGCGCGTCCGTATGCGGACTGGTTCGACGGCCTCGGCTGCCGCACGCTGGCCGATCTGCGCGGCCTGCCGCGCGCGGGGCTGCAGCGCCGCTGCGGTCCCGCGCTGCTGGCCGCGCTCGACCGCGCATACGGCGATGCGGTCGAGCCGCTTGCGTGGATGCCGGTGCCGCCCGTGTTCGACGTGCGGCTCGAATTGCCGGAGCGCGTCGAATATGCGGAAGCCGTGCTGTTCGCCGCGCGACGGCTCGTCGTGCAGCTGTGCGGCTGGCTGGCCGCGCGGCAGCTGTCGCTGGCCGCGATGACGTTCGGCCTCGAGCACGAGCGCGGCCGCCAGGCGGTGCCGCCGACGTCGCTCGAGCTCGCGTTCGCGGCGCCCGCGCGCGACGACGCGCACTTCATGCGGCTGCTCGGCGAGCGGCTTGCCCGCGTCGAGCTGCCCGCCGCGGTGATCGCGGTGCGCCTGACGGCCACGCGCGTCGAGTCGGTCGCGCCGCCGGCCGATGATCTGTTTCCCGAGCCGGGCGGCACGCGCGAGACGCGTGCGCGGCTCATCGAGCTGCTGGTCGCGCGGCTTGGCGCGGAGAACGTGCTGCGCGCGGCGCCCGTCGCCGATTACCGGCCCGAGGCCGCGAACCGCTGGCTGCCGCTCGACGCGCCGGCCGGCAACCGTGCGCCGGCCTGCCGGCCGCGCCGCCGCGTCCCGTGTGGCTGCTGGCCGAGCCGCAGCCGCTGCTGATGCGCGAGGACCGGCCGGTGTTTGGCACGCCGCTCAGGAAGATGTCGTCGGCCGAACGGATCGATGCGGGGTGGTTCGACGGCCAGCGTGAGAGGCGTGATTACTACGTTGCGCAGGACGAAGCCGGCGCGTGCTACTGGATCTTTCAGGAACTGCCGAGCGGAAGCAGCGGGACCGAACCGCGCTGGTTCCTGCACGGCTTGTTCGGATGAATGGCGATGGCTGCGGAATTCAAGGTTCTTCCCGACTATGTGGAGCTGTTCTGCCGGTCGAACTTCTCGTTCCTGCATGGCGCGTCACATGCGGAGGAGCTGGTCGAGCGTGCGGTGGAGCTTGGCTACCGTGGTATTGCGATCACCGACGAATGCTCGCTCGCGGGCGCGCCGCGGATGCATGTCGCGGCCAAGGCGAAAGGGCTGCCGCTGATCGTCGGCGCGTACTTCGAGGTGACGCCGGATGACGTTTCGCCCGGCCACGATCCGGGCCCCGGCGCGTTCGGGCTCGTGCTGCTCGCGCAGAACCGCGAGGGCTACGGCAACCTGTCGGAGCTGATCTCGTGGCGGCGGATGGCATCGCCGAAGGGCACGTACAGGCTGACGGCGCGAATGTTGTCGAGACCGCCCGAAGAATTCGCGCACCTGCGCGGGATGCCAGGCTGCTTCGCGATTCTCGTTCCCGCCTATCCGGTGCGCGCGGATGTGCTCGATGCGCAGGTCGCGTGGTTTCGCGCGACGTTCGGCGAACGGGCGCGGCTCGGGCTCGTGCAACTGCAGCGCGCGCTCGACGGCGCGCAGCGCGAGGAGATTCGTATGGCCGGCGCACGGCGTGAAGTGCGCGTCGTCGCGCTCGGCGATGTGACGATGCATCGACGTTCGTGCAAGCGGTTGCAGGACACGATGACGGCGATCCGGCTCGGGATGCCGGTTTCGGAGTGCGGGTATGCACTCGCGCCGAACGCGGAGCAGCATTTGCGCTGGCGGCGGCAGATCGCGCAGTTGTTTTCGCCGGACGAGATCGCGCAGACGTGCGCGATTCTCGATGCGTGTCACTTCGAACTCGACTCGCTGCGCTACGAGTATCCCGACGAGATCGTGCCGAAGGGGCACACGCCGACGAGCTATCTGGAGCAGGAAACCAGGGCAGGGGCGGCCGAGCGCTATCCGCAGGGTGTGCCGGAGAAAGTGGAGAAGCAGATCCGCCATGAGCTCGACCTGATCGCCAGGCTGAGCTACGAACCGTTCTTCCTGACCGTCTACGACATCGTCAAATACGCGCGCAGCCAGAACATCCTGTGCCAGGGGCGCGGCTCGGCGGCGAATTCGGTCGTCTGTTATTGCCTCGGCATCACCGAGGTGAATCCCGAGCAGAGCACGATGCTGTTCGAGCGCTTCATCAGCGCGGAGCGCGGGGAGCCGCCCGACATCGACGTCGACTTCGAGCATCAGCGCCGGGAAGAGGTGATTCAGCACATCTACAGAAAATACGGCAAGGACCGCGCGGCGCTCGCGGCCGCCGTGTCGACGTATCGTCCGCGCGGCGTGCTGCGCGAAACCGGCAAGGCGCTCGGCGTCGATCCGATGCTGATCGACCGCGTCGCGAAGGGGCACCGCTGGTTCGACGGCAGCCGCGATCTGCTTCAGCAGTTCGCGACGGTCGGGCTCGATCCCGATACGCCGCTGATCCGCGCGTGGGCCGATCTTGCCGCGCGGCTGCTCAATTTTCCGCGCCATCTGTCGCAGCACTCGGGCGGCTTCGTGATCAGCCGCGGCAAGCTCACCCGGCTCGTGCCCGTCGAGAACGCGGCGATGGACGGCCGTCGCGTGATCCAGTGGGACAAGGACGACCTCGAAGCGCTCGGACTGATGAAGGTCGACGTGCTGGCGCTCGGCATGCTGTCGGCGCTGCACCGCGCATTCGACCTGCGCACCGCGTGGCGCGGGCCGCCGGAGCCGGACGGCAAGCCGTTCACGCTGAAGCACATTCCGCAGGATGACGAAGCGACCTACGACATGATCTGCCGCGCCGACACGGTCGGCGTGTTCCAGATCGAATCGCGCGCGCAGATGTCGATGCTGCCGCGTTTGCGGCCGCGCACTTACTACGATCTGGTGATCGAGGTCGCGATCGTGCGGCCGGGGCCGATCCAGGGCGGCGCGGTGCATCCCTACCTGAAACGGCGGCAGGGGCTCGAAAAGGTCAGTTACCCGAAGGAGGATCTGAAGCCGGCGCTCGAACGCACGCAGGGCGTGCCGATCTTCCAGGAGCAGGTGATGCAGGTCGCGATGATCGCGGCGGGCTTCACGCCCGGCGAAGCCGACGAGTTGCGGCGCGCGATGGCCGCATGGAAGCGCAAGGGCAATCTCGAGAAGTATCACCGCAAGATCGTCGACGGCATGCGCGAGCGCGACTATCCGCCCGAATTCGCCGAACAGATCTTCGAGCAGATCAAGGGCTTCGGCGATTACGGTTTCCCCGAGAGCCATGCGGCGAGCTTCGCCAAGCTGGCCTACGCGAGCAGCTGGCTCAAGTGCCACGAGCCGGCGATCTTTCTCGCCGCATTGCTGAACAGCCAGCCGATGGGATTCTATCCGCCGTCGCAACTCGTGCAGGACGCGAAGCGGCACGGCGTGCAGGTCCTGCCGATCGACGCGACGAAGAGCGGCTGGGAGGCGTCGCTCGAAGCGCTGCCGGGCCAGCCGCGTCCACATGGACAGCCGGCCGTGCGGCTCGGCCTGTCGCTCGTGCGCGGCCTCGGCGAAGCCGCCGCGCGCCGGATCGAAGCCGCGCGCGCGGCCGGTCCGTTCGAAAACGTCGACGCACTCGCGCGCCGCGCGCAACTCGAACGCCGCGATCTCGAAGCGCTCGCCGCCGCGAACGCGCTAGCGACGCTCGCCGGGCATCGCCGCGATGCGCTGTGGCAGGCCGTCGCCGCGGCGCCGGAGCGCGACCTGCTCGCGGCCGCGCCGATCGACGAGCCCGAGATGCCCGCGCTCGGCGCGCCGTCGGAGGCCGACGACGTCCTCGCCGATTACCACACCACCGGCCTCACGCTGAACCGCCATCCCGTCGCCCTGCTGCGGCCCGCGCTGCGCGAGCGGCGGCTGTCGTCCGCGGCCGAGCTGCGCGACCGCCCCGACGGCCGGCTCGCGCGCGCCTGCGGGCTCGTGACCGCCCGCCAGATGCCGGGCACCGCGAAAGGCGTGATGTTCATGACGCTCGAGGACGAAACGGGCTGCGTGAACCTGATCGTCCGGCCCGAGTTGCTCGCGCGGCAGCGCCGCGAGACGCTCGATGCGCGGCTGCTCGCGGCGTCGGGCGTCTGGCAGGTCGTGAGCGACGTGCGGCACCTCGTCGCGCAGCATTTCGAGGACCTGACGCCGCTGCTCGGCGGCCTGCGCACGTCGAGCCGCGAGTTCCACTGAGCATCCGCCGCCCCCGCCGCGGCCGGCGCGTTGCACGATGCATACCAGTGCGCGGAACTGGTTCTATTCCGGTCTCACTTCAGTCGCGATTCTCCCGTCCTGATGCATCGCGAAACAGTCCCCTTGCATACCACCTCGGGTAAATCCCTATCCCGCATCACCTTGTAAACAAAGGCTTTGTTGCAGCTAAAACGCTTACGGGACAAGGCTTCCGGCGATTTCGACGACACTAATACCAGTTCGTTGACTGGTATTATGGTGGTTATATAATGCCTTCACTTTCCGACGGCCCGCGTCCGTCGTCCGACTTCCCCGGAGGCTCATGGAAACCGGCTGTTCCGAACTGGCGCCCGATCCTCGCCGCGATACGCCGCTCTATCTGCAGCTCGCGCGCAATCTGGCGAGCGCGATCCACGACGGCGCATGGCAGGCCGGCGAGGCGCTGCCGTCGGAGCGGGTGCTGTCGGCGTCGGTCGGCGTGTCGCGGATCACCGCGCGGCGCGCGCTGGCGCTGCTGGTCGAGCAGGGCCTGGTCACGCGGGCGCGCGGCGCGGGCACCTTCATTACGCCGCGCGTCACCGATCCGCTGTCGCGCCTGGTCGGCTTCACCGCGAAGATGCGCCAGCGCGGCTTCGCGCCGGATTCGGTGTGGCTGTCGCGCAAGCTGCGCGCCGCGAGCCGCGACGAGATCACCCATCTCGGCCTCGCGCCCGGCGCGCTGGTCGCGCGGCTCGAGCGGCTGCGCCGCGCGGACGGCATCGTGATGGCGGTCGAGCACTCGACGCTGCCGGCCGCGGTGGTGCCCGATCCGCACGCGCTCGGCGCGTCGCTGTACGAGCACCTCGAAGCGCGCGGCAAGGTCGTGGTGCGCGCGCTGCAGCACTTTCGCGCGGTGAACGCGACGCGCGACATCGCGAAATGGATGAAGGTGGCGCCGGGCGCGGCGCTCCTCGTGATCACGCGCATCGGCTACGGCGCCGACGAGCGCGCGATCGAAATGACCGAAACGTATTGCCGCGACGATTACTACGACTTCGTCGCCGAACTGAAACGCTGACGCGGGAGACTGCACCGGCGCGCGACGACCGGCGCACCCTGCGGATTTTGCACATCGCGACGCGGCTCGCCGCGTCACCAGATCATCAAGAGAATGTCATGCTGACTGGAAACATCCTGACCCCCGACGGCTGGATTCACGGCTCGCTCGATTGCGAGAACGGGCGCATCACGACGCTCGACGGCGCCGCGGCCGATCCCGCGAAGAACGACGCGCCGTACATCCTGCCCGGCTTCATCGACCTGCACGTGCACGGCGGCGGCGGCGCCGACGTGATGGAAGGCGGCGACGCGATCGAGACGATTGCCCGCACGCACGCGCAGTACGGCACGACGAGCCTGCTCGCGACGACGATGACCGCACCGCGCGACGAGCTGATGAAGGTCGTCGGCAACCTCGGCAGCGTCGCGCGCACCCGCACGCCGGGCGGCGCGCGCGTGCTCGGCGTGCACCTTGAAGGGCCGTACATCAACCCCGGCAAGCTCGGCGCGCAGCCGGACGCGGCCGTGTCGGCCGTGCTCGACGAAGTGCTGAAGTACCTGTCGATCGCGCCGATCCGCGTCGTCACGCTCGCGCCGGAAATCGCGGGCCACATCGAGATCATCGGCGAGATGGCCGCGCGCGGCGTGCGCGTGCAGCTCGGCCACTCGCTCGCGACCTACGACGACGCGGTCGCCGCGCTCAAGCACGGCGCGTGCGGCTTCACGCACCTGTTCAACGCGATGTCGCCGCTGCATCACCGCAACCCGGGCCTCGTCGGCGCGGCGCTCGCGCACGCCGAATACGCGGAGATCATCCCCGACCTGCTGCACGTGCATCCGGGCGCGATCCGCGCGGCGCTGCGTGCGATCCCGCGCCTGTACGTCGTGACCGACAGCACGTCGGCCACCGGCATGCCCGACGGCGAATACCGGCTCGGCAGCCAGCACGTGACGAAGTGCCTCGGCGGCGTGCGGCTCGCCGACGGCACGCTCGCCGGCAGCACGCTGACGATGGACCAGGCGCTGCGCAATCTCGTGTCGCTCGGCCTGCCGATCGCCGACGTGTCGAACCGGATGTCGCGCTACGCGGCCGACTATCTCGGCATCGCCGATCGCGGCCGCCTCGTGCGCGGCGCGTGGGCCGACGTCGCCGTGTTCGATCGCGACCTGAACCTCACCGCGACCTACGTCGAAGGAGAATCGATTGTCGAATATGCTTAACGAGGCGCGCGAGTCCGCCCAGGTCGTCGCCGCGCAGCTCGCCGACACCGCGCGCGTCGAAGCGCTCGCCGGCCAGCTGATGGATCATCCGCCGGCCGTCGCGCTGACGGTCGCGCGCGGCAGCTCGGATCACGCCGCGAGCTATTTCGCGAGCCTGACGATGAGCCGCCTCGGCGTGCCGGTCGCGTCGCTGCCGATGTCGGTCGCGACGCTGCAGCAGGCGCCGCTGAAGGTGCAGGACCAGCTTGCGATCGCGTTCTCCCAGTCGGGCAAGAGCCCCGATCTCGTCAACACGATGGCCGCGCTGCGCGAAGCGGGCGCGCGCACCGTCGCGGCGGTCAACGTGCTGCCGTCGCCGCTCGCCGACGCCTGCGAGCACCAGCTGCCGCTCCTGGCCGGCCCGGAACGGTCGGTCGCGGCCACCAAGAGCTACATCGCGATGCTGTCGCTGTCCGCGCAGATCGTCGCGTTCTGGCAGCGCGACGCGGCGCTCGTCACCGCGCTGCGCGGCCTGCCCGACGTGCTCGCGCAGGCGGGCGCGCTCGACTGGTCGCCGGCCGTCGCCGCGCTGGCCGACGTCGAGCGGATGATCGTGATCGGCCGCGGCCTCGGCCTCGCGATCGCGCAGGAAGCCGCGCTGAAGCTGAAGGAAACCTCCGGCATCCAGGCCGAGGCGTTCTCGAGCGCCGAAGTGCGTCACGGCCCGATGGAGCTGATCGACCGCGACTATCCGCTGCTCGTGTTCGCGCCGCCGGGGCCGGAGCAGGCGGGCCTGCTGCAGCTCGCGGCCGACATGCGCGCGCGCGGCGCCGCGGTGCTGCTCGCCGCGCCGGCCGGCACGCCCGGCCTGTCGGGCACGGTGCTGCCGCTCGCGCAGTCCGCCCATGCGGCGCTCGACCCGATCGCCGCCATTCTGTCGTTCTACGTGATGGCGGCGGATCTCGCCGTCGCGCGCGGCCGCAATCCCGATACGCCGCGCCACCTGAACAAAGTCACCGAAACGCATTGATGAGCCGAGAACGCCGATGAGACGCGCCGAGGAGTCCCAGTTGAAGAGCCCCACCCACGATCAGATCGTTCTGCTTGCCCCGTTGACGGGGCCGATCGTTGCGCTGGCCGACGTGCCCGATCCGGTGTTCTCCGGCGGGATGTTCGGCGACGGCATCGGCATCGACCCGCTCGCCGGCAAGCTCGTCGCGCCGTGCGCCGGCATCGTGTCGCATCTCGCGCGCACCGGCCACGCGGTGACGATCACGACGCCGCAGGGCGCGGAAGTGCTGCTGCACATCGGCATCGACACCGTCGAGCTGAACGGGAAGGGCTTCACCGCGCGCGTCGAGGCCGGCGCGCGCGTCGACGCGGGCGACCTGCTGATCGAGTTCGACCAGGACGCGGTCGCGCGCAGCGCGCATTCGCTCGTGTCGGTGATCGCGATCGCGAATTCCGACGCGTTCGAGATCGTCGCACGCGCGCAAGGCTCCGCGACGGCCGGCGAGACGCCGCTCCTCACGCTGCGCGCCAACGGCGCAGCGGCCGGGCAGGCCACGCAGGCCGCTCATGCGACCGCGACCGCGACTTCGGCGCACGAAGTGCGCCGCCAGATCGTGCTCACGCAGCCGGGCGGCCTGCACGCACGGCCGGCCGCGCGGGCGCGCGAGGCGGCGCGCGGGCTCGATGCGCACGTCGACGTGCATTTCGAAGGCCGCAAGGCGCCGATCCAGAGCGTGGTCGGGCTGCTCGGCCTCGGCGCCGGCGAACAGGCGGCGATCGAGCTGGTCGGCCGCGGCGCGCAGGCGCAGCAGGCGGTCGACGCGGTCGCGCACGAGCTGCTGCGCGAGGCGCACGGCGAAGTCGAGGAGAAGCCGGCGCGCACGCTGTCGCCCGCGCCGCAGGCGGTCGTGCGCGACGTCGGCGCCCCGCGCGTTGGCGCGCCCCTCGATCCGCACACGCTCGCCGGCGTGTGCGCGGCGCCCGGCATCGCCGTCGGCACGCTGGTGCGCCTCGACGATGCGGACCTCACGCCGCCCGAGCAGGCGAGCGGCACGCCCGCATCGGAAAGCCGTCAGCTCGACCAGGCGCTGAAGGCCGTCGACGCCGAGCTCGACGTCACCGTGCGCAACGCATCGGCGCGCGGCGCGGTCGGCGAGGCGGGGATCTTCGCGGTGCATCGCGTGCTGCTCGAAGACCCGACGCTGATCGACGCGGCGCGCGACCTGATCAGCCTCGGCAAGAGCGCGGGCTTCGCGTGGCGCGCGACGATCCGCACGCAGATCGACACGCTGTCGAAGCTCGACGACGCACTGCTCGCCGAGCGCGCGGCCGACCTGCGCGACATCGAGAAGCGCGTGCTGCGCGCACTCGGCCACACGAACGGCGCGGCGCGCGCGCTGCCCGACGAGGCCGTGCTCGCGGCCGAGGAGTTCACGCCGTCCGAGCTGTCGTCGCTCGATCGCGAGCGCGTGACCGCGCTCGTGATGGCGCGCGGCGGCGCGACGTCGCACGCGGCGATCATCGCGCGCCAGCTCGGCATTCCGGCGCTCGTCGCGGTCGGCGACGCGCTGTACGCGATTCCGGACGGCACGCAGGTCGTCGTCGACGCGAGCGCGGGCCGTCTCGAACACGCGCCGACCGCGCTCGACGTCGAGCGTGCGCGGCACGAGCGCCAGCGCCTCGCCGGCGTGCGCGAAGCGAACCGCCGGACCGCGGGCGAAGCCGCCGCGACCGCCGACGGCCGCGCGA
Organism: Burkholderia ubonensis; assembly: GCF_001718695.1. NCBI lineage: Bacteria > Pseudomonadati > Pseudomonadota > Betaproteobacteria > Burkholderiales > Burkholderiaceae > Burkholderia > Burkholderia ubonensis. The sequence goes on from NZ_CP013420.1 coordinate 2,843,563, forward strand.
TCGAGGTCGCCGCGAACATCGCGACGCTCGACGACGCGAACACGGCCGTCGACAACGGCGCGGACGCGGTCGGCCTGCTGCGCACCGAGCTGATGTTCATCCATCGCCAGGCGGCGCCGACCACCGTCGAGCACCAGCAGAGCTACCAGTCGATCGTCGACGCGCTGCAGGGCCGCACCGCGATCATCCGCACGCTCGACGTCGGCGCGGACAAGGAAGTCGACTACCTGACGCTGCCGCCCGAGCCGAACCCGGCGCTCGGCCTGCGCGGGATCCGCCTCGCGCAGGTGCGCCCCGATCTGCTCGACGACCAGCTGCAGGGCCTGCTCGCGGTGAAGCCGTTCGGCGCGGTGCGCATCCTGCTGCCGATGGTGACCGACGCGGGCGAGCTCGTGCGGCTGAAAAAGCGCATCGGCGAATTCGCGCGCGCGATGGGCCGCGCCGAGCCGATCGAGGTCGGCGTGATGATCGAGGTGCCGTCGGCGGCGCTGCTGGCCGACCAGCTCGCGCAGCATGCGGACTTCCTGTCGATCGGCACCAACGACCTCACCCAGTACACGCTCGCGATGGACCGCTGCCAGGCCGACCTCGCCGCGCAGGCGGACGGCCTGCATCCGGCCGTGCTGCGCCTGATCGACATCGCGGTGCGCGGTGCCGAGAAGCACGGCAAGTGGGTCGGCGTGTGCGGCGCGCTCGGCGGCGATCCGCTCGCGGTGCCGATCCTCGTCGGCCTCGGCGTGACCGAGCTGTCGGTCGATCCGGTGTCGGTGCCGGGCATCAAGGCGCGCGTGCGCCGCCTCGATTACCAGTTGTGCCGCCAGCGCGCGCAGGATCTGCTCGCGCTCGACTCGGCGCAGGCGGTAAGGGCAGCAAGCCGCGAGATCTGGCCGCTCGACTGAGCGTCGGCGGGGACTCGCGCGCGGTTTCAGCAGCAACGCAAATTCACTACGCAAGCAATCAGGTCAACGAAGAAGGTCAACGAAGAGACAAGGATTGGAGGACTGAATGGACGGGAATCCGTTTCTGAAGATACAGAGCCTGGGAAGGGCGCTGATGCTGCCGATCGCGGTGCTGCCGGTCGCCGGCATCCTGCTGCGGCTCGGCCAGCCGGACGTGTTCAACATCAAGATGATCGCCGACGCGGGCGGCGCGATCTTCGACAACCTGCCGCTCTTGTTCGCGATCGGCGTGGCGGTCGGCTTCGCGAAGGACAACAACGGCGTCGCGGCGCTCGCGGGCGCGATCGGCTACCTGATCGAAACCGCGATCATGAAGGACATCGATCCCAAGCTGAACATGGGCGTGCTGTCCGGGATCATCGCGGGCGTGGTGGCCGGCTTGCTGTACAACCGCTACAAGGACATCAAGCTGCCCGACTACCTCGCGTTCTTCGGCGGCAAGCGCTTCGTGCCGATCATCACCGGCCTGGCATGCGTGGTGCTCGGCATCGTGTTCGGCTACGTGTGGCAGCCGGTCCAGCATGCGATCGACGCGGCCGGCCAGTGGCTGACGACCGCGGGCGCGATCGGCGCGTTCGTGTTCGGCTTCCTGAACCGGCTGCTGCTCGTCACGGGCCTGCACCACATCATCAATTCGCTCGCGTGGTTCGTGTTCGGCAACTTCACGCCGCCGGCCGGCGGCGAGCTCGTGCACGGCGACCTGCACCGCTTCTTCGCGGGCGACCCGAGCGCGGGCACCTTCATGGCCGGCTTCTTCCCGATCATGATGTTCGGCCTGCCGGCCGCGTGCCTCGCGATGCTGCACGAGGCGCCGAAGGAGCGCCGCGCGGTGGTCGGCGGCCTGCTGTTCTCGATGGCGCTCACGTCGTTCCTGACCGGCGTGACCGAGCCGATCGAATTCAGCTTCATGTTCCTCGCGCCGGTGCTGTACGTGATCCACGCGGTGCTGACGGGGCTGTCGCTCGCGATCTGCCAGATTCTCGGCGTGAAGCTCGGCTTCACGTTCTCGGCGGGCGGGATCGACTACGTGCTGAACTACGGGCTGTCGACGAAGGGCTGGGTCGCGATTCCGCTCGGCATCGCGTACGGCATCGCGTACTACGGGCTGTTCCGCTTCTTCATCCGCAAGTTCGACATGGCGACGCCGGGCCGTGAGCCGGCGACGGCCGAAGGCGCGGCCGAGCCGTACCAGCCGGGCGGCTACGTCGCGCCGGCCGCGAGCGCCGCGGCGCCGCGCGCGCAGCGCTACATCGCCGCGCTCGGCGGCGCGGGCAACCTGACGGTCGTCGACGCGTGCACGACGCGCCTGCGGCTGACCGTCGCCGATCCGGACAAGGTGTCGGAGCCGGACCTGAAGGCGATCGGCGCGCGCGGCGTGCTCAAGCGCGGCGGCAACAGCGTGCAGGTGATCATCGGGCCGGAGGCGGACATCATCGCCGACGAAATGCGCGCGGCGATCGGCAGCGGTACGGCTGGGGCCGCAGCCGCAGCGCCGGCCGCGGCCGCGCAATCGACGGCGCAAGCGGTCACGGGCGCGGCGGCGGGGCCGCTCGATCCCGATCCGGCGCGCTGGCTCGCGGTGTTCGGCGGCGCGACCAACGTCGCGTCGCTCGACGCGGTGGCGACCACGCGGCTGCGCGTGGTCGTGCGCGACGCATCGGCCGTCGATCGCGAACGGCTCGGCACGCTCGACGCCGCATGGGTGTCGCCGGACACATTCCACATCGTCTGCGGCAATGCGGCCGCGCGCTATGCGCAGCAGCTCGGCGCACGCCTGCCGTCGACCGGGGGCGGCGCGGCCGCGCAACCGGCCTGACGCGACGCTGCCGGTCTGTCTGCGTTGCCGCAGCGGGCCGGCTGCCGGCCCCAGTACGAAAACGGCTTGCGACCGATGGGGCGCAAGCCGTTTTTACTTTGGGGGCGGTGCCACTGCTCAGTGTTCAGTGCCGGTGCTCCGATCCGCCTCGCGCCTCGCCCACCCCGTGCAACTGCGCGCCCCTTACGGGTTCGTCAGCGTGAACGTCGGCTTCCGGTAGCCGATCCCCGCGCGTTCGAGCTTCGGCAGTTCGCGCTGCTGGAGCAGCGTCGCGAAGCCTGCCCAGTCGCGCTGCAGCGCGGCCGTGTCGACGTGATGCGTGTCGCCGAGCTTGTAGCGCACGCCCGCCGCATACGGCAGCTCCCAGTCGGCCTTGTGCCATGCGCGCTCGGCGAGCGCGAGCAGCCGCGGATACACCATGTATTCGAGCAGCCGGTCGTTGCGCATCACTTCACCCCACGCTTGCCCCTGGATCCCTTCGAGGCGCGGCGCGGGTCCGGCGCTCGTCACCTCGAACGGATTGCCGTCGCGGTCGCCCATCACCTCGGCGTTCTGCGGCAGGTTCTCCGGCGCGAGCGAGAACACCTTGTACTCGTCCGTCGCATGCGAGCCCCAGTAATAGCCGCGCTCGCGCGGATTGAGCGTGTACGGGAAGTCGAAATACAGGTAGTCGGGCAGCGCGAGCACCGTCCGGTATCCCTTGGCGCTCAGGTCGCGCGCGCTGTCCGACGCGCCCCAGAAGATCGTGTCCCACAGCGACACCATCACGTTGCGCGTGCTGAAGTCCTGCGGACCGTTCGCGTGCTTGATGCCGTCCTGCCACGCGGCCATCGTGCCGATTCCGTTCGCGTTCACGACCGCGCTGACCTGCTTCGCGAAGCGCGTCGGCAGCTCGTCGATCGACTTGACTTCACCGCGTTGCAGCAGCGCGGTGCACGCCGGCGAGCGCGCCCACGGCTTGTCCTGCGCGGCGAGATCGATGCGGCCCTTGCCCGGATCGGCGCCGTTGCGCGGCTGGAAGCCCGCGCCGAGCAGGATGTTCTTCGCCTCGTCGCCGCCGTAGTGCCAGGTGCGCAGCGGCACTTGCGCGTCCGCGTGCATCGACGCGATTTCGCGGATCACCTTCGACGCGAAGTTGAGCGCGCCCGGCACGCACGGGTTCAGGTCGCTGCGCCGGTCGTAGAACTGCACCGTCAGCAGGTTCGACGTGTCCTGCGGATCGAGCAGCCGGTACGCGTTCGCGTCCTGCTCGCGGCCCGCCGCGTGCAGGCGGCGATAGCGCGCCTCCATCGACACGACGGCCGCGCGCGAGTGCGCGGGCATGTCGATCTCGGGAATCACCTCGACGAAGCGGTCGGCCGCATAGCGCAGCAGCGCCACGTAATCGGCGCGCGTCAGGTAGCCGCCGCCCGACTGGTCGTCGGGCCCCGAGCCGAGCTGCGGCAGCAGGCAGCGCGTTTCGGACGGATCGTGGCAGCGGCGCGCGCCGACGTCGGTCAGTTCGGGCAGGCCGGGAATCTCGATGCGCCAGCCCTCGTCGTCGGACAGGTGCAGGTGCAGCCGGTTGAGCTTGTACGCGCTCATCTGGTCGATCAGGCGGCGCAGCGTCGCCGGATGCTTGAAGTTGCGCGCGAGGTCGACGTGCATGCCGCGATGGACGAAGCGCGGCGCGTCCTCGACGAGCATCGCGGGAAGCGTGCCGCCGCCGGCCGGCGCGAGCGAGAACAGGGTCTGCACGCCGTAGTAGAGGCCGGCGCGATCGTAGGCCTCGATGAACGCGCCGCGCGGCCCGATCGCGAGCCGGTAGCCGCCGGGCGTCGCGATATCGGCCGGCAGCCGGCGAGGTGCGACGACGCCCCACACCGGCACGCGCGCGCCGTCGAGGCCGAGCGTGCCCGCGCGCTCGCGCAACGCCGCCACTTGCGCGGACGGGAGCTCCGGCAGCGCCAGGTCGACGCCGCGCAGCTCGAGCGTGCCGCCCAGCGTGCGCTGCCGCTTCACGCTCGGCAGCGCGCGGCCGGCGTCCGGCCGCGCGGCGACGGGCGGTGCGTTGCCGGGTGAATTGTTCTGCGCGTCGGCGGGCAGCGATTCGACGTAGCGCAGCTCGTCGTCGGTGTCGTTGTAGCGCAGCACCGCGGGCGGCGCGCCGTCGACCACCACGTAGGGCCGCGGAATCACGTCGCTGTAGCGGCGCAGCCAGTATTCGGCGACGACCGGCAGCTCGATGCGCTCGCCCGGCGCGAGCCTGAGCGAACCCGGCTGCGGCGTCAGTTCGTACAGGTCGCCCGTCAGGCGGCGCAGCGCGAAGCCCGGCCGGTCGATCCGCAGCAGGCGGCGGATGCTGTGCAGGTAGAGCCGCCAGCCGCCGTCGGCGATCGGCTGGTGGCCGCGGTTCTGCAGGATCAGGCGGCCCGTCGCGCAGCTCGCCCAGTCCGCGCCGAGATCGGCGCAGGGCACGCCGGCCGACGCCGCGTGATTGTTGTCGACGGTGACGCGCAACGCGAGGCCGTTCGACAGCAGCGTCGCGAGCCCGGCGGGCGTCGGCGGGGCGGCGTTCGCGCTCGCGCCGGGCGCCGCGCGCGCGGGCGTCTGCGCAGGCGACGCGGCCGGCGACAGCGCCGCCGCGATCAGCGCGCCGGCGCACAGGGAATGCAGGATTCGATTCATGGGGATTCCTCAAAAAAAGTTCGGCGATACGACGCCGCGGGATTACGTCGCTGCGATCGGGTCTTTCAAGGAGGCTGCGGGGAAAGGCTGGGGGCCGTGCGCGGGCGAGGGGGCACGAAGTGCGCAAGGCGTGCACGAGGCGCGCATAAGGCGCGCGATGCCGAGCGCTACGGATCAGGTTCGCGGCACGCGCGCCGGCCGTGCGCGTTCATGAGCGGCGCATATCGGTGGGCGCCGCGGCGCGGCCGGTCCTCGGACGCTCACGGTTCGGCGTGGCGCCGCGGGGGCCCAAGCGGTGATCGTTCATGTCTCCTCCACCCAAGTGGACGCGGCCTGTGGACCGCCGCGTGAAAGATCATATGAAACCTTTGAATGGTATTCAAGTGGTATTAATTTGGTTCCAGAGTGGCATTGAATTTTGAGATGGGGCGACGCGAGGCGGCCGGGCCGCAGGCGAAAAAAAACCTCGCACGAGGCGAGGTTGGCTGCTGCGGGACGGCAATCCGTCCGGCGCGGCCGGGCGCATGTCGTCCGGGCGCGCGCGGCGGCTGCCGCCGCGGCGTCAGGCCCGGTCGGCTTTCGCGCCGGCCGGCGCGACGCGCTTCGGCTGCGCTTCGAGCCACATCGCGTTGACGATGCCGAACGCGAGCGCGACGCCGATACCGAGAATCCAGCTGAAGTACCACATGATCCGACTCCTTGCGAAACGTGGGGCGGGGGCGCGTGCGCGCCCCGCCGGGTTCAATACATCGAGTGCTTGTTTTCCTCGAGCGCCTCGCGCGTGACCTTGCCGCGCATCACGCGGTACACCCAGCCCGTATAGAGCAGGACGATCGGCAGGAACACGATCACGGCGAACAGCATCACCTGCAGCGTCATGTGGCTCGACGTCGAGTCCCACACGGTCAGGCTGCTCTTCGGGTCGAGCGACGACGGCATGATGAACGGGAACATCGAGAAGCCCGCGGTCAGGATCACGCCGACGATCATCAGGCCCGTGCAGAAGAACGCGGTCTTCTCGAGGCGCGAGCCCGCGAGCAGCAGCGCGAGCACGCCGCCGGCGATGCCGACGACCGGCGCCGCGACCATCCACGGATACTCGCCGTAGTTCGCGAGCCACAGGCCCGAGCCCGCGGCGACGTCCTTCAGCAGCGGGTTCGCGACCGTGTCGGTCGGCGCCGCGTGCGTGACGTGATAGCCGCCGACATACGACGCGATCAGCACGCCCGCGAGCACGAACAGCACGACGGCGAGGAACGCCGACACGCGCAGCGCGACCGACGCGCGGCGCGCGATCACGCCGTCCGTCTTCATCTTGATGAACGCGGCGCCGTGCGCGACCAGCATCGTCAGGCTGACGAGGCCGCAGAGCAGCGCGAACGGGTTCAGGAGCGCCCAGAAGCTGCCGTGATAGCTGACGCGCAGGTCGGTGTCGAACTGGAACGGCACGCCCTGCAGCAGGTTGCCGAACGCGACGCCGAACACCAGCGCCGGCACGAAGCCGCCGGCGAACAGGCCCCAGTCCCAGCCCGCGCGCCAGCGCGGGTCCGGCCGCTTGCTGCGGTAGTCGAAGCCGACCGGCCGGAAGAACAGCGCGAACAGCACGAGCAGCATCGCGAAGTAGAAGCCGGAGAACGATGCCGCATAGACGAGCGGCCACGCGGCGAACATCGCGCCGCCGGCGGTGATGAGCCACACCTGGTTGCCTTCCCAGGTCGCGCCGACCGTGTTGACGATGATGCGGCGCTCCTCGTCGGTCTTGCCGAGGAACGGCAGCAGCGCGGTCGCGCCCATGTCGAAGCCGTCGGTGACGGCGAAGCCGATCAGCAGCACGCCGACGAGCAGCCACCAGATCAGCTTGAGAGTTGCGTAGTCCATAGCGATTCCTTGTTCGGTATCTGGGCCGGGCTCAGGCCGGGGCGCGCTCGCCGGCGGCCGCCAGCTCGTGGTGGTAGCGGCCGGTATGCAGCGACGACGGGCCGAGGCGCGCGTACTTGAACATCAGCGTGATCTCGATGATGAAGAGCGCCGTGTAGAACAGGATGAAGCCGGCCAGGCTCAGGTACAGGTCGGCCGGCGTCAGGCTCGACGCGGACAGGTGCGTCGGCAGGATGCCCGCGATCGTCCACGGCTGGCGGCCCAGTTCGGCGACGATCCAGCCGAATTCGATCGCGATCCACGGCAGCGGGATCGCCCACACCGCATAGCGCAGGAACCAGCGGCGGTTGTCCTGCAGCAGCTCGCGGCGCGCGCAGAACCAGAACGCGGCGACGAACGTCGCAAGGAACAGGAAGCCGAGGAACACCATGATCCGGAACGAGAAGAACACCGGTGCGACAGGCGGGATGGTCTTCTTCGCGGCGGCCTTGATCTGCTCCGGCGTCGCGTCGGTGACCTTCGGCGTGAACTGCTTGAGCATCAGCCCGTAGCCGAGATATTCCTTGTGCTTGTCGAACAGCGCGCGGGTCGCGGCGCTGGTGTCGCCTTCCTTGATCTTCTGCAGCGCGCCGTAAGCGATCATCCCGCTCTGGATGTGCTCTTCGCTGCGCTTGGCGAGCTCACGCAGGCCGATCACCGGCTCGTCGATCGAGCGCGTCGCGATCAGGCCGAGCGCATACGGGATCTTGATTGCGTAGTCGGTGCGTTCTTCCTGCTGGTTCGGCAGCCCGATCAGCGTGAACGCCGCCGGCGCCGGTGCGGTTTCCCATTCGGATTCGATCGCGGCGAGCTTCATCTTCTGCACTTCGCCGGTCGTATAGCCGGATTCGTCGCCGAGCACGATCACGCAGAGCGTCGACGCGAGGCCGAAGCCGGCCGCGACCGCGAACGAGCGCAGCGCGAAATCGGTGTCGCGCTTCTTCAGCAGATACCACGACGACACGCCGAGCACGAACATCGCCGCGGACACGTAGCCGGCCGACACGGTGTGCACGAACTTCACCTGCGCGACCGGGTTGAACACCACGTCGAACAGGTTCGTCATTTCCATCCGCATCGTCTGGTAGTTGAACTCGGCGCCGACCGGGTTGTTCATCCAGCCGTTCGCGACGAGGATCCACAGCGCGGACAGGTTCGAGCCGAGCGCGACGAGGAACGTGACCATCAGGTGCTTGACCTTCGACAGGCGGTTCCAGCCGAAGAAGAACAGGCCGACGAACGTCGATTCGAGGAAGAACGCCATCAGGCCTTCGACCGCGAGCGGCACGCCGAAGATGTCGCCGACGTAGTGCGAGTAGTACGACCAGTTCGTGCCGAACTGGAATTCGAGCGTGATGCCGGTCGTCACGCCCATCGCGAAATTGATGCCGAACAGCTTGCCCCAGAACTGGGTCATGTCCTTGTAGACCTGCTTGCCGGTCATCACGTAGACGGCTTCCATGACGACGAGCAGCCAGGACAGGCCGAGGGTCAGCGGTACGAACAGGAAGTGGTAGAGCGCTGTGATGCCGAACTGCAGACGCGACAGATCGACGACTTCGCTACTTATCATGGTGGTCTCCCTCGGTAGAGGCGGGGGCCGGCACCGAGAGCAGCTTCTCGGCGACGGCGGCAGGCGGCAGCGACATGTGCCTGGCCTGCGGGTGATTGAAGAATGCGTATTTGAGCGCCATCAGCAGGGCCAGCTTGACGAGCAGCACGATGGTGATGTCGCGGGCGAGCGTCGGGCCGCGGGCCCACGCGGCGAGGCGACCGCGCCAGCCGGTCGCACCGCCCGTGGGCGCGGGCTTTTTATCGATCGAGATCAAGGTCATTATCCAGAATCGTTTTAAAGCAGGTTTGGGGCGACTCTACGTCGGATTGATGACGGCCGTTAAGCAGTTTTAAATCCTATTGCGCCTGACGCATCAATTTTAAGAGGACGCTCGCGACGTGCCAGTGCCGCGCTGCGGCGGACCGTCGCGAAGGGATCGTCGAAACTTGAGCTAGATCAAGCATCGGCGGAACAGGCGGCGTTTTGGTGAATACCCGATTGAATTGGTCAAATTATGGGCGAAAAAAAACCGCTGCCGGACGGGCAGCGGTTTTCGATGAAGCGTTTTAATTCAGCGGGCGTTACGCGTATTCGGCGAGCGCCGTGCGCATTTTCTTCATCGCGCTCGCTTCGATCTGGCGAATGCGCTCCGCCGACACGCCGAACTCGGCGGCGAGATCGTGCAGCGTCGAGCCGCCCGAGCCGTCGTCGTCGACGTGCAGCCAGCGTGCCTCGATGATGCGGCGGCTGCGCGCGTCGAGCGCGTCGAGTGCCTGCGCGATGCCGTCCGTCTGCAGCATGTCGCGCTGACGCGCGGCGAGCACGGCGGTCGGCTCGTTGTGCGAATCGGCGAGATACGCGATCGGCGCGTAGCTTTCCTCGCCGTCCTCGACCTGCCCTTCGAGCGCGATGTCGCCGCCCGACAGGCGGGTTTCCATCTCGGTGACTTCCTCGCGCTTGACGTTGAGCTCCTGCGCGAGGCCGTCGATTTCCTCGGGCGTCATCGCCTGCATGCCCTTTTTGTGGCTGCGCAGGTTGAAGAACAGCTTGCGCTGCGCCTTCGTCGTCGCGACCTTCACCATGCGCCAGTTGCGCAGGATGTACTCGTGGATCTCGGCCTTGATCCAGTGGATCGCATAGGACACGAGGCGCACGTTCTGCGCCGGATCGAAGCGCTTCACGGCCTTCATCAGGCCGATGTTGCCTTCCTGGATCAGGTCGCCGTGCGGCAGGCCGTAGCCGAGATAGTTGCGCGCGATCGACACGACGAGCCGCAGGTGCGACAGCACGAGGCGGCGGGCCGCATCGAGGTTGTTCTGCTCGCGGAACTCGGTGGCGTACCGGCGTTCTTCCTCGGCCGTCAGCAGCGGAATACGATTGACTGCCTGGATATAGGCGTCGATATTGCCCAGCTGGCCCGGCAACATCGAATGGGTTGCGAGCGCCAGCGAGCCTGCCGATTCGGCCTTAGCAGACGCCGGGCTCAGGGTGTTCGGAAGGGTCAGTGCGTTGCTCACTTAAGAAAACTCCTTTGGAATCAGGGATGAACCCCGGTCTCGGATGATTCCGCGGTCAATCTTAGCACTCCCGTCAACTGAGTGCTAATTCCTTAGAGGGGATGCGGGCTTTGGAGTTCCCGTTTTTCTATCGATCTGGCGATATCGATAGCATTGGGGCTGACCGCTCGAATGCCCGCAAGTTCCGTAACCTGTTGTTTTTCATGAGAATCAGTAGACGATTCTGATTTTTGTAGTTTCGACAGCAAACCATTTCGTTTCGTGATGCCGATCCGAAAAGTCCTTTACCATACCATTCTGTTCGCTCGAGCCCAGCCGCGTGGCGGCTGGCTCCGTTCAACCCACAAAGTTGGAGTGTCAGATGAACAATAAGAACGGTCGGCGGCGGAGCCGGCTTGCGTTGCACGCGGTCCTGGCGGCGTCGCTGCTGGGCGGTTCGGGGGCAGCGCTGGCGGATCGCTGGGGGATTCAGGCGGGCGGCGGGTTTTCGGATCGCCACAGCATCGACAAGGGCAGTCTCGGCGTGGTCTGGGATCCGGGCTGGACCTGGTGGGAAATCGGCGGCTGGCACTTCGCGTTCGTGATGGAGGGCAACGTCAGCTACTGGCATACGAACGGCAACGTCCACACGAGCATCTGGGAGGTCGGCGCGACGCCGATGTTCCGTTTCATCAAGAGCGCGGGCGCGGTTCGCCCGTACGTCGAAGCCGGCGCCGGCATCCGCCTGCTGTCTCATCCGACGATATCGAACGATCTGTCGATGTCGACCGCGTTCCAGTTCGCCGACGTGGCGGGCGTCGGCGTGCAGTTCGGGCAGCGGCAACAGTACCAGGTCGGCTACCGCTTTCAACATGTGTCTAACGCGGGTATCAAAGAGCCGAATCCTGGTATAAATTTCCACCAGTTCTATCTGCAGTACAACTTCTGATCCGCACGCCCGCGCACGGCGTGCGCGTTGCCGAGGAGTCAGGCGATGGCGAAGGTGGTCGATGCGATCCGCGCGCTCGAGCGCGATCGGTTCCGGGCGATGGTGGACGCCGACGGCGAAGTGCTCGACGCGCTGCTGTCGGACAAGGTGTTCTACGTGCACACCAACGGCAAACGGGAAACCAAGCAGCAGTTCATCGACGCCATCGCCGCCGGCCGCCGCCGCTATCGCCAGATCGAAATCCAGTCGCAGGACGTGCTGCCCGTGGGCGACGATACCTGCCTCGTCACCGGGCGCGCGCTGATCGAGATGGAAACGAACAACGGCGGCCTCGTGTTTCCGATTGCGTACACTGCGGTGCAGACGCAGGAGCAGGGGCGCTGGCGCCTGCTCGCGTGGCAGGCGACGCGGTGCGCGACCGAGACATGAACGCGCGTCGCGTTCCTTTTCGTGTCCCGTCCGAAGCGCCCTTCTGGGCCGCTTCCTGCTGGCCCGCGCAGCGCGGATCGCACGCTGCGCGGGCGGTCTCGCACCGCTCGCTGGCCTGCTTCAAACCCTGATTCAAACCCTTATGCCGCCGCACGGCGGTCGGCGCAGTGCCACGCCGAGCGGTTGATCGCGCTGACGACCGCGTCGAGCGCGGCGCTCGCCGCATCGGCGTGCACGCCGACGCCGTGCCGCGGCGGCGCGTCGCCGACCCGGCAGCCGACCGATACCGCGATTCGTCCGTCGACCGTGCGTGCGTGTTCGCACGACGCGACGTCGATCGTGACGCCCGCCGCGGCCGCGAAGGCCGCCGCCGCGCGCCGCGCCGCCTCGTCGGGCGTCGCGCCGGCCGCGCTGGCGCCCGCGACGTCGCGGTTCCGCCAGCGTGCGCTGCCGCCGCTGCGCGCGGCCGGGCCCTCGGTTTCGAAGAATTCGCGTGCGAACAGCGCGCAGATTGCGTCACCCGTCACTTCCTCGCCGGATGCGTCGGCGAGCGTCTGCACCGCATGGCTGAACTCGATCTGCACGCGGCGCGGCGGCGTGAAGCCCATTCCGCGTTCGAGCAGGAACGTCGCGCCGCCCTTGCCGGACTGGCTGTTCACGCGGATCACCGCGTCGTAGCTGCGGCCGAGATCGGCCGGATCGATCGGCAGGTACGGCACCTCCCAGATCGCGTCGGGCCGTTGCTGCGCGAAGCCCTTGCGGATCGCATCCTGGTGCGAGCCGGAGAATGCGGTGAACACGAGGTCGCCCGCATACGGGTGGCGCGGATGCACGGGAATCTGGTTGCAGCGCTCGACGACGCGGCGCACCGCGTCGATGTCGGAGAAGTCGAGGCCCGGATCGATGCCCTGCGTGTAGAGGTTCAGCGCGAGCGTGACGAGATCGACGTTGCCGGTGCGCTCGCCGTTGCCGAACAGGCAGCCTTCGATGCGGTCGGCGCCCGCGAGCAGCGCGAGCTCGGCGGCGGCGACGGCGGTGCCGCGGTCGTTGTGCGGATGCACGGACAGCACGATGCTGTCGCGATAGCCGAGGTTGCGGTCCATCCATTCGATCTGGTCGGCGAACACGTTCGGCGTCGCGGCTTCGACGGTCGCCGGCAGGTTGACGATCATCTTGTGGTCGCGGGTCGGCCGCCAGGTCTGCGCGACCGCGTCGCACACTTCGCGCGCGAACGGCAGTTCGGTCATGCTGAAGGTTTCCGGCGAATACTGGTAGGTCCAGTGCGTGTCCGGGCGCGCCATCGCGTGTTCCTTGATCATTCGCGTGCCGTCGACCGCGAGCGCCTTCACGTCGTCCTTCGACATCCCGAACACGATGCGGCGGAACGACGGGCAGATCGCGTTGTACAGGTGCACGATCGCGCGCGGCGCGCCTTCGAGCGCGTCGAACGTGCGGGCGATCAGGTCTTCGCGCGATTGCACGAGCACTTCGATCGTCACGTCGCCGGGAATGCGCTTCTCGTCGATCAGCCTGCGCACGAAATCGAAGTCGGTTTGCGACGCCGACGGAAAACCGACTTCGATCTCCTTGAAGCCGATCGCGACGAGCATCTCGAAGAATTCGAGCTTCTGCTCGATGCTCATCGGCTCGATCAGCGACTGGTTGCCGTCGCGCAGATCGGTGCTCATCCAGACCGGCGCGCGCTCGATCGTGCGGGTCGGCCACTTGCGGCCGTTGATGCGGACGGGTTCGAACGGTCGGTACTTTTCTTGTGGGTTGCGCTTCATCTTCGGGACCTCGGGTCTCAAGTCGCGAGCGAAGACGGGCGGCATGAGCGTCGGTTGACGCTGCCTCGCACCGTGTGGCGCCGGAACGCGCTGCGGATGCGGATGATCTTCGCGAATCGGCCGACGGATAGACGGACGAAAGCTGACGACTTCGGTTGTAAAAACTGCGAGAGGGGTACTGCGAGGAACTGCTGGGAGGGACCGTGCGGACAGCACACGGCGCTACGACAGCCTTAGGCTAGTCGTAGCGATAGCGGCCGCGCTAGGCGGCCGGAGGTAATTCGGAGGGTGTTCGGAAAGGAACGCATGGCGACAACTCTATGCCAGGATGCCCGCGCGTGTCAAATGGGGCGCGTCGGATGGCGTGCGTCGCGTGCGGCGGCGCCGGAACGGGTCCGGCACGCCATTGCGCGCTCAGGCGCCGCGGCGGACGATGCGCACGATCGTCTCGACCTGGCGCGCGACCGTCTCCGGCACCGGCATCTCGCCGCGCAGCACGGCGTCCGTCCAGGCCGCGGTCGTGGCCGCGTCGCGCGATTCCGGCAGCGCGACGGGCGGCGCGTCGGCCGACGAGCGCTCCGCTTCGATCAGCGTGTCGCAGACGCCGTCATGCAGCCAGTCGACCTGCACCTGGCGCCGCGTGTCGGCGACCGCTTCGCCTTCGGTGCCGCGCGCGAGCAGCGCGCCGCCCAGCGCCGCGTCCGGATGATCGCGGAACAACTGCGCGAGACTGTCGCGGTACGGTGGATGCGTGTAGTTGACGAGCCGCAGGCCGGCGGGCGCGAACGGCTGCAGGATCTTCACGAGCGTATGCGTCGAGTTGCGCACGCCGAGCACGCCGCGCATCGCCAGCAGGCGCGCGAGCCGCGGCGCGAGCGTGTCGATCGGCGCGAACGCGACGCGGCGTTCGGCGAGCATGTCCTCGATTCCGTCGTGCGACGCCGACGGAGCGATCGACAGCGCATTGAAGATCTCGGCGCTCGTCACGCGGCCCGGGTCGTGCGTGACGCCGTGCACGAGCACCGGCACGCCTTCGCGCGCGAGCAGGAGCGCGAGCAGCGGCACGAGGTTCGGCTGCTTGCGCGCGCCGTTGTAGCTCGGGATCGACACCGCGCGGAACGCGCCGTCGCGCACGTGCACGGGTTCGAACGACGCGTGCGCGGCGGCCAGCATCGCGGCCAGCTCGTCGGCGGTCTCGCCCTTCAGGCGATACGCGATCAGGATCGCGCCGAGTTCGAGGTCCGACACGCGCGCATCGAGCATCGCCCGATACAGCTCGAAGGTGTCTTCGGCGGACAGCGCGCGCGCGCCATGCGGGCCGCGCCCGATTTCCTTGATGAAGCGGGCGCACGGGAACGGCGAAGCGGCTGTGGAGTCTTGGGAAGCGGTCATCGTGACGGGGCGGGCGGCCGGCATCGGGCCGCGCGCTGAGCGGTGAGGAATGCCCGAGTATCGCACGGGCGCGCGTCGCGCAAGCGCGGCCGCGTATGCCGACGCGGTGCGGCGCGCTAAACTCGGAGTCCCCGGCGGCGCCGGCCGAATACGATTACGAGAGACATCCGATGAAGCTTTACAGCTATTTCCGCAGTTCCGCGTCGTATCGCGTGCGGATCGCGCTGCACCTGAAGCAGCTGCCGTTCGACTACGTGCCGGTGCACCTGCTGCGCGACGGCGGCCAGCAACTGAAGGACGAATATCGCGCGCTGAGCCCGGATTCACTGGTGCCGACGCTCGTCGACGGCGATGCGGCGCTGCAGCAGTCGCTCGCGATCGTCGAGTACCTGGACGAGACCCATCCCGAGCCGCCGCTGCTGCCGAATGCGCCGCTCGACCGCGCGTACGTGCGGTCGATCGCGCTGCAGATCGCGTGCGAGATCCACCCGCTCAACAACCTGCGCGTGCTGAAGTACCTGAAGCACATGCTCCAGGTGCCGGAAGAGGCGAAGAACGACTGGTACCGCCACTGGATCGAGGCGGGGTTCGCGACACTGGAAGCGCGCCTCGCGAACGATCCGCGCACCGGCAAGCTGTGCTTCGGCGACACGCCGACGCTCGCCGACATCTGCGTCGTGCCGCAGGTGTTCAACGCGAACCGCTTCGCGATCGACACGTCGCGCTTCCCGACGATCCAGCGGATCCACGACTACGCGATGACGCTCGACGCGTTCAAGGCGGCCGCGCCCGGCGTGCAGCCCGACGCCGAATGATGGCCGGCTGACGTCGCCGCGGCCCGCCGCCGCCAATGAAAACGGGCGCCCGAAGGCGCCCGTTGCAGGACGTGTCGACGGCGTTCAGCCGAGCAGCGCGTCCGCGAATTCCACTGCGCTGAACGGCTGCAGGTCCTCGACCTTCTCGCCGACGCCGATGAAGTAGACGGGCACCGGGCGCTGCCGCGCGATCGCGGCGAGGATGCCGCCCTTCGCGGTGCCGTCGAGCTTCGTGACGATGAGGCCGGTCAGGCCGAGCGCGTCGTCGAACGCCTTCACCTGCGTGAGTGCGTTCTGGCCCGTGTTCGCGTCGATCACGAGCAGCACTTCGTGCGGCGCGCCGTCGTGCGCCTTCGAGATCACGCGCTTCACCTTCTTCAGCTCTTCCATCAGATGCAGCTGCGTCGGCAGGCGGCCCGCGGTGTCGGCCATCATCACGTCGATGCCGCGCGCGCGCGCGGCGCTGACCGCGTCGAAGATCACCGCGGCCGGATCGCCGCTTTCCTGCTGCACGACCGTCACGTTGTTGCGCTCGCCCCAGATCGCCAGCTGTTCGCGGGCGGCCGCGCGGAACGTGTCGCCCGCGGCCAGCAGCACCGACTGGTCGAAGCTCTGCAGGTGCTTTGCGAGCTTGCCGATGCTGGTCGTCTTGCCGGCGCCGTTGACGCCCGCGATCATCATCACGAGCGGCTGCGCGCGGCCGAGCATCAGCGATTTCTCGAGCGGCTTCAGCAGGTCGACGAGCAGGTCGTGCAGCGCGGCCTTGACCTGCTGCGGATCGGTGAGCCGGCCCGTGCGCACTTTCTCGCGCAGCGCGTCGAGCAGGTATTCGGTCGCGTCGACGCCCGCGTCGGACATCAGTAGCGCGGTCTCGAGCTCCTCGTACAGGTCCTCGTCGATCTTCGTGCTGACGAACACGCCGGTGATGCTCGAACTGGTTTTCGCGAGCCCGGACTTCAGGCGCGCGAGCCACGATTTCTTCGCGTTCGGCTCCACACGGCGGGCGGCGGGACGATCTCGACCGTCTCGACGACTTCGCCGCGGCCGCCGTCGGCCGGGGTGACCGTCATCACGACGGCGGGCGCGGCCGGCTGCGGCGCGGGTGCATCGACGGACTGCGCGTCCGCCTGCGGCTCGGCGGCCGACGGCGCTTCTGCGGGCGTCGGCTCCTGCGTTTTCTTGAATCGTTTGAAGAAACTGAACATGGTCTGGCGTCGGGAAGAGGGCCGTTCGTCGCCGCTGAAGGCGCGGACTGCGTGCGGGCTGCCGCGCGCGACAGCCGAAACCTCGCATTTTATCAGGCGCAGCGCGGCGCTCGCGCCAGCGCGCGCCGCCGCTGTGGTAACGTGCGCCTGTTTGGCGGCGCGCCCCGTTCGCGCCCGGTCCTCCGTTCGATATTCCTCCCGCATGTCCCGTTCATCCCGTTCATCCTCCGGTCGCCCCGCGGCCCCCACCAGCCGCGGCAAGCCGCACACGATCCGCATCATCGGCGGCGACTGGAAACGCACGCCGCTCGCGGTGCTGGATCTCGACGGCCTGCGCCCGACGCCCGACCGCGTCCGCGAGACGCTGTTCAACTGGCTCGGCCAGGACCTCGACGGGCAGCGCTGCCTCGACCTGTTCGCCGGCACCGGCGCGCTCGGCTTCGAGGCCGCATCGCGCGGCGCGGCGAGCGTCGTGATGGTCGAGCGCCATCCGCGCGCGGCGCAGCAGCTGCGCGCGATCCGGGACAAGCTCGGCGCGCGCACGGTCGAGGTCGCGGAGGCCGATGCGCTGCGGCTCGCGGCCGGCCTCGCGCCGGGCGCGTTCGACGTCGTGTTCCTCGACCCGCCGTTCGGCGACGCGGACGTGCTCGCGCGCGCGATCGCGCTCACCGCACCGCTGGTTGCGCCGGGCGGCGCGCTGTACGTCGAGACGGGCGCGGAACTCGACCCGGCCGGGCACGACGCGCTCGCCGGCTGGGAGATCGTGAAGCATGGCAAGGCCGGCGCGGTCCACTATCATTTGCTGCGACGCGAAAATGATGAATAATGCGCGTTCCAAAAACGAGGCGACGTGCGACAGGCGACGTTTGCCCAGCTCGGCAGTGGCGTGCGCGTCGCACGGCTGCACCCCCATTTGCGTGATGACAGGAGGAGCGACATGGTAGTCGCCGTGTATCCGGGTACGTTCGATCCGCTGACGCGTGGCCACGAAGATCTCGTGCGGCGCGCGTCGAGCATTTTTGATACGCTGGTCGTCGGCGTCGCCGACAGCCGCGCGAAAAAGCCGTTCTTCTCGCTGGAGGAACGTCTGGAGATTGCGAACGAGGTGCTCGGCCATTACCCGAACGTGAAGGTGATGGGCTTCACCGGCCTGCTGAAGGATTTCGTCCGCACCAACAACGCGCGGGTGATCGTGCGCGGCCTGCGCGCGGTGTCCGATTTCGAATACGAGTTCCAGATGGCGGGGATGAACCGCTATCTGCTGCCGGACGTCGAGACGATGTTCATGACGCCGTCCGACCAGTACCAGTTCATTTCGGGGACGATCGTGCGCGAAATCGCCCAGTTGGGTGGAGATGTCAGCAAGTTCGTGTTCCCGTCGGTCGAGAAGTGGCTGACGGAAAAAGTGGCCGCAATGGGCCAAGGCCCGGCCGCGTGATGCGGCGCCGGCCGGTTTCTCCCCGAAGCCGGCCGCGGGCCTGAGCAAGTGAGATCAGTATGGCTTTGATGATTACCGACGAGTGCATCAATTGCGACGTGTGCGAGCCCGAGTGCCCGAACGGCGCGATTTCGATGGGCCCGGAAATCTACGTGATCGACCCCGGCAAGTGCACCGAGTGCGTCGGCCATTTCGACGAGCCGCAGTGCCAGCAGGTGTGTCCGGTCGAATGCATCCCGCGCGATCCGCAGCACGCGGAAACGCACGCGCAGTTGATGGAGAAGTACCGCGCGCTGATCGCCGCGAAGGGCGACGACGCGCAGTGATGTCGCGGTGACGCGTGCGCGTCACCGTTTCTTCGGCCGGCGCAGCCTCGCGCCGGCGTCCTTCCGGTGTTCAGCCGATCATTTCACGCAAGGCCGCGACGAGCGCGTCGCACTCGGCATCGGTGCCGACGGTGATGCGCAGATGCTGGTCGATCCGCGGCAGCTTGAAGTGCCGCACGAAAATCTCCCGCTCCTTGAGCCGTGTCGCCAGCGTGGCCGCGTCGTGCGCCGGATGGCGCGCGAACACGAAATTCGCGGCCGACGGCACGACGTCGAATCCCATTGCTTCCAGCGCCTGCGTGAGCCGCGTGCGGCTGTCGATCACGCGCCGGCACGTCGCGTCGAAGTACGCGTCGTCCTCGTAGGCGGCGCGCGCCGCGACCTGCGCGAGGCGGTCGAGCGGGTACGAGTTGAAGCTGTCCTTCACGCGGTTGAGCGCGTCGATCAGGCCGGCATCGCCGAATGCGAAGCCGACCCGCATCCCCGCGAGCGAGCGTGCTTTCGACGTCGTATGGACGACCAGCAGGTTCGGATAGCGGTCGATCAGCGAGATTGCCGACTGCGCGCCGAAATCCACATACGCCTCGTCGATGACGACCGCCGACGACGGATTCGCGGCGGCGATCCGCTCGATGTCCGCGAGCGGCAGCGCGCGGCCCGTCGGCGCGTTCGGGTTCGGGAACAGCACGCAGCCCGCGTCGTCGAGGTAGTCGTCGACACGGATCGAGAAATCGTCGGCGAGCGGCAGCGCCGTGTATGGCACGCCGTACAGCCGCGCATAGGTCGGATAGAAGCTGTACGTGATGTCGGGGAAGCGCAGCGGCCGGTCATGCTTGAGCAGCGCCTGGAACGTGTGCGCGAGCACTTCGTCGGAGCCGTTGCCGACGAACACCTGGTCGGGCGCGATGCGGTGATGGGCGGCGACCGTCTCGCGCAACTGGCGCGCGAGCGGATCGGGATAGCGGCGCAGCGTGTCGCCGGTCTCGCCGAGCTCGTGCGCGATCGCCGCGACGACGCGCGGCGACGGCGGATACGGATTCTCGTTGGTGTTCAGCTTGACCGGATGCGCGAGCGCGGGCTGTTCGCCCGGCACGTAGGGCACGAGTTGCTGAACGACTTCGCTCCAGTAACGGCTCACCGCACGACTCCTGACGGGTAAAACGACGAGATTACCTCATGCGCGGCATGCGGTGCGCGCTGCGCATGCGCTCAGCCGTTGCGATGCAGCAGCATCGTCGCGCGGTCGAGCTCGCCCTTGACGATCATCGGCATCACGGCGAGCGCACGTTCGATCGACGCGTCGATCACGTCCTGCTCTTCGCGGCGCGGCGGCTTCAGCACGAAATTCGCGACGTCCGGCTTCGCGCCGGCGCGCGCGCTTTCGGGGATCAGGTCGCGCGGATGGCCGATGCCGATCCGCAGCCGCCAGTATTGCTGCGACGACAGGTGTGCGGAAATGTCCTTGAGGCCGTTGTGGCCGCCGCTGCCGCCGCCGCGCTTCAGCTTGACGGTGCCGGGCGGCAGGTCGAGCTCGTCGTGCGCGACGAGGATCTGGTCGGGCAGGATCTTGAAGAATTGCGCGAGCGCGACGACCGACTGGCCGGAGCGATTCATGTACGTCTGCGGCTCGAGCAGATGCACTTCCTCGCCGTGCAGGCGGGCCTTCGCGTAGAAGCCGTGGAAGCGGCGCTCGTCGCGCAGCGTGGCGCCCGCTTCGCGGGCCAGCTGGTCGATCAGCCAGAAGCCGGCGTTGTGGCGCGTCGCGGTGTATTCCGCCCCGGGATTGCCGAGGCCGACGATCAGTTTGATCATGACGTTTCGATGGCGGCGGCGAGCCGCCTGGGCGCAAAAAAGAAAAACCCGCCGGGGGCAAGCCGCGGCGGGTTGCGTCGACCGTTTCGGAAAACGGATCGAAAGGGCGCTTAGGCAGCCGGCGTTTCGCCTTCGGCCGCGTCCGACACGGCGCCAGCCGGCAGCGCTGCCGACGCGACGACCGGGTTTTCAGCGTCGACGTGCGAGGTCAGCGCAACGCCCTTCGGCAGCACGATGTCCTTCGCGTGCAGCGACTGGCCTGCTTCGATCTTCGACAGGTCGATTTCGAGGAATTCCGGCAGGTCGGCCGGCAGGCACTCGACTTCGATTTCCGTCACGACGTGCGAGATGATCGCGCTCGACAGCTTCACGGCTGGGCTGACTTCAGCGTTCAGGAAGTGCAGCGGCACCTTCGTGTGCAGCTTCTTCTTCGCGTCGACGCGCTGGAAGTCCACGTGCAGCACGAGTTGCTTGAACGGGTGGTACTGAACGTCACGCAGCAGGACTTGCTGCGACGCGCCGGCCACTTCGAGGTCGAGGATCGACGAGTGGAAGGCTTCCTTCTTCAGCGCGTGCCACAGGGCGTTGTGATCGAGTTCGATCATTTGCGGGGCTGCTTCGCCACCATAGACGATACCCGTGGTCTTACCAGCGTTGCGCAGGCGGCGGCTCGCACCCGTACCTTGCTGTTGGCGCTCGAAAGCGACGACTTTCATGTGATTCTCCATATGCTGCCCGCGACCAGGCAGTAAGACGGCCGTCATAACGGCGGCCCCTGATGAAACGGCCGGGGTTTCGTACGTCCCGGCCGATTGTGCAAAAAGCGAAGCGTTGCCGCTTCGCTTTTCGCGCATGCTTTGCTTGTCGGGTATCTCGATCAGGATTCCGCGAACAGCGACATCACCGAATCGCCGCGGCGGATCCGCGAGAACGTCTCGGCCAGGAGGCTCGCGCTCGTCAGCGAGCGGATCTTCGAGCAGCCGAGCGATTCTGCGGACAGCGGGATCGTGTCGGTGACGACCAGCTCGTCGAGCGCCGATGCGGCGATGCGCTCGGCGGCGCCACCCGACAGCACCGGGTGCGTCGCATATGCGAACACCTGCTTCGCGCCGCGATCCTTCAGCACTTGCGCAGCCTTGCAGAGCGTGCCGGCGGTGTCGACCATGTCGTCCATGATCACGCAGGTGCGGCCTTCGACTTCACCGATGATGTTCATCACTTCGGCGACGTTCGCCTTCGGGCGACGCTTGTCGATGATCGCGAGATCGCAGTTGAGCTGCTTCGCGAGCGCACGGGCGCGGACCACGCCGCCGACGTCCGGCGACACGACGAGCAGATCCGAGTAATTCTGCTTGCGCAGGTCACCCAGCAGGATCGGCGTCGCGTAGATGTTGTCGACCGGAATGTCGAAGAAGCCCTGAATCTGGTCGGCGTGCAGATCCATCGTGATGATCCGCTCGACGCCGGCGATTTCCAGCATGTTCGCGACGATCTTCGCCGAGATCGCGACGCGCGCCGAACGCGGGCGGCGGTCCTGGCGGGCGTAGCCGAAGTAGGGGATGGCTGCGGTGATCCGGCCGGCGGATGCGCGCTTGAGCGCATCGACCATGATCATCAGTTCCATCAGGTTGTCGTTGGTCGGCGCGCACGTGGATTGCAGGACGAAGACGTCCTTGCCGCGCACGTTTTCCTGGATCTCGACCTGGATCTCGCCGTCGGAGAAACGGCTGACCATTGCCTTGCCGAGGGGAATTCCAAGAATATTGACGACTTCCTGAGCAAGCGCGGGATTCGCGTTGCCAGTAAAGACCATCAAGCCATCATGGCTGTGGCTGCTCATCGTGCACCTGCTTCGGGCTTGGGCGGGAAATGCGGGAAAATTTTTGGCAGGGGAGGAAGGACTCGAACCCTCGCATGCCGGAATCAAAATCCGGTGCCTTGACCAACTTGGCGACTCCCCTACACTTAACTGATAACTCCGCCGGACTGTAGGTCATCCGACAAAGTAAAACTTCATGACGCGAAAGCGAAGAGCGGATGCTCGTTCAGGCTCTCGGCAACTGCGCCGTTCCAACCGGCGGGCAGTTTGGCTTTCACCGCTTCTGCCTCGTGCTTGCTGCGAAACACTGCAAACACGCTTGCTCCGGAGCCGGTCATCCTCGCGGGGGTCACATCATACAACCATTTGACCACCTGCGCAACTTCCGCGTACTTACTTGTCACAACTTGCTGCATGTCATTCCGGCCGAAGCTGTCTGGCCATCCTGCGTCGCTGCTTTGTCGTGCAAGAAAGTCTGTAATTGTGACTGCCTTTGAATCTCTTGTCAACAACTCATCTGAAAAAATTTCAGCGGTCGGGACATGAACGCTTGGCGTCACAACCAGGAACCAGCGAGTCGGCAATTCTACCTCAGCTAATTCTTCTCCGATACCCTCTGCGAACGCATTTTTCCCAAAAATAAAAAACGGCACGTCCGCGCCGAGTTTCACCGCGAGCGACTGCAATTCCGCGCGCGGCAGATTCAGCTGCCACAGACGGTTCAGCGCGAGCAGCGTGGTCGCCGCGTCGGAGCTGCCGCCGCCGAGGCCCGCGCCCATCGGCAGGCGCTTGTCGATCTCGATGTCGACGCCGGCCGTCGCGCCCGTGTGCGCCTTCAGCAGGTTGGCGGCGCGCACGACGAGGTCGCTTTCCTCGGGCACGCCCGGCATGTCGGTCGCGCGCGCAACCTTGCCGTCGTCGCGCAGCGTGAAGTGCAGCGTGTCGCCCCAGTTCAGCAGCTGGAACACGCTCTGCAGGTCGTGATAGCCGTTCGGGCGGCGGCCGGTGATGTGCAGGAACAGGTTGAGTTTCGCGGGCGCAAGGCAATTGCGCAGCGAACGGGTCGAGTCGGTCATGCTGGTGTCGTGTCAGGCTAGGCGCGCGTGCTCACTGGTCGAGCACGAGCTTGATGTCGAGCGGCGGCGTCGCGCGCACGAGGTTCACGCGCTTGACGCCGGTGGCCGGCGCATCCGCGTACGAGAGGTAGTCGATCGTCCAGCCGTCCTGGCGGATCTGCTTGATGCGCGCGCCGTCTTCGGCGTCGCGCACGGTCGCGGCCGGCGACGCGGGCGCGGGCGTCGGCTGCAGCCAGTAGCGCAGCCCGGCGAGCGGCAGCGAAAAGCCGAGCGTGTTCTGCATCAGCTGGTCGACGTCCGTCGCGAACTGCGGCTGGCGGTTCGGCAGCTCGAGCGACGCGGTGCGCGGCGAAGACTTCACGACCGCGAGCGTCTGGCCGAGCGGGCTGCGCAATTCGAGCGACACGTCGTCGCCGTACTCCTGCCAGTCGAAGTTGCCGTACACGTTCTGCTGCCTGCCGAGGCGGTCGTTGTACTGCACCGCGAAGCGGCCGTGATACGCGTGCGTCGCGGCCGTCTGCAGCACGCCGCCGGGTGCGCTCGCCGACGGCGGCGTGCTCGCACAGCCGGCGAGCGCAAGTGCCGCGCCGGCCGCGGCGATGCCGCGCGCCGCACGTGAGGACAGGGAAAACATCCGGGCCATCCGCATCAGAGGCCGTTGATCTGGAGGCGCTTGAGCGTCTGCACGAGCGTGTCGTTGTCCGGCTCGAGCTTCTGCGCCGCGCGCCACGCGGTGCGCGCTTCTTCCTGCGCGCCGCTCTTCCACAGCACCTCGCCGAGATGCGCGCCGATTTCGGCGTTCGGCTGCAGGTCGTATGCGCGCCGCAGGACCTTCGTCGCGCCGGCGGTGTCGCCCATCCGGAATTTCACCCAGCCGAGGCTGTCCATGATGTACGCGTCGTTCGGCGCGAGCGCGTTGGCCTTCTCGATCAGCTTGCTGGCTTCCGGCAGGCGCTGGTTGCGGTCGGCGAGCGAATAGCCGAGTGCGTTGTACGCCTGCGGGTTGTCGGGCTGCGTGCGGATCAGTTCGCGCAACTGCTGTTCCATCGTCGTGTAGTGGCCGGTCTTCTCGGCCGCCATCGCGTAGTCGTAGCGCAGGTCCGGATCGTCCGGGAAATCGGCGACGGCCCGCGACACAGGCGCGTCTCCGCTTCGCCGTAGCGCTTCGCGGTAAACAGGATCGACGCGTCGGTGCGCGCGATCACGGCGGCGTCGCGCGGATCGTTGACCGGCAGGTTGTCGAGCACCTTGCGCGCCTCGTCGGTCTTGCCCTGTTTCTGCAGCAGCTGCGCGCGTGTGATCTGCGCGGGCAGGTAGTGCTGGCTCGTCTGGTCGACCTTGTCGAGCCATTGCGACGCGGTCGCGTCGTTGCCTTGGTCGATCGCGATCTGCGCGAGGTAGATGTAGCCCTGGCCGACGTCGGCGTTCGGCTGCTTCGCGCCGAGCTGCACGTACTGTTTCAGGTAGGCCGTCGCATCGTCGAGCTTCTTCTGCTGAATCTTGATCAGCGCAAGCGCCATCAGCGGAGTCGGATCCTTCGAGTCGAGCTTGCGCATCGTCTCGAACTGCTTCTGCGCGTCGTCGAGGCGTTCGTCCGCGAGATACAGCTGCGACAGCGCGAGCCGCGCGTCGCGCGACTTCGGATTCTGCTGAACATACTTCTCGAACGACGTGATGCCGGCCGCGCGCTCCGCGGGGCCCATCTGCGACAGCATCAGCGCCGCGGGCAGGTAGTCCGGCCGGATCTGCAGCGCCTGCTTCAGCGATTGCGCGGCGCCGTCCTTGTCGTCGACGGCGAGCTGCTGGCGGGCGATCGCGAGTTGCGCCTCCGGGCGGTTCATGTCGTTCTTCAGCATGTCCCGCAGCACCGCGAGGCCGCCGACGCGGTCGGCGCCGCGCGCGAGCAGCGCCTGCAGCGCGAGGATCGCGGGGCCGCGCGTGTCGCCGTTCGCGCGCGCGAGTTCGCGCGCGAGCATCGGCTGCGCGTCGGCCGGCTTGCCAGCGAGCACCAGCAGCGCGGCGTCGACCTGCGACGCGCGGTTCGAATCCGGCGCGTACTGGCGCCACAGGTTCGCGGCGGACAGCGCATCGGCCGGGCTCTGCGCGGCGAGCGCGATTTCGGTCGCGCGCTGCGCCATGCGCGGGTCGCGCGTGTCGCGCGCGAGCGCGAGATAGGTCTGGAAGGCCGGCGCGGGCTGGTTGCGCTGGAGCGCGACTTCCGCGGCCAGCACCTGGTAGACGATCTGACTCGTCAGCGGCACGCTCGGGAGATTCTTTTTCTCGTCCGGCAACACATGGTCGAACGCGCCCTGCGGCTCGTCGTCGTCCGGCGCGGGCATCTGCGCGTGGGCCGGAATGGCGGCGAAGGTCCATGCGGCGATCAGCGCGGCGCCAAGCACGCGGCGGACCGGGAAGGCGCGCAAGCCGCGCGCGTCGTCGGCGGCGGGGCGCTTCTGAAGCAGCTTCAAGGGCAGGGTCATGGAAATCCGTTCGATGTTTCGGTCGATTGTAACGCGCTCGCTACAATACACGCACAATCACGACTACCAGCTTGAGACCCGCAGAACATGCCAGAGTTGCCAGAAGTCGAAGTGACGCGCCGGGGTATCGAACCCTTTGTCGCGGGGCGGCGCGTCGAGCGCGTCGACGTCCGTACCGCGATGCTGCGCTGGCCGGTGCCGGCCGGGCTCGCGGAGCAGTTGCGCGCGCGCGAGGTGCTCGGCGTCGAGCGGCGCGGCAAGTACCTGCTGTTCGAGGTCGACGCAGGCTGGTTCATCGTGCATCTCGGCATGACGGGCACGCTGCGCGTGCTGCCGACCGCCGGCGCGCCGCCCCCCGCCGCCGCGAAGCACGACCACATCGACTGGATCTTCGACGAATTCGTGCTGCGCTACCGCGATCCGCGCCGCTTCGGCGCCGTGCTGTGGCATCCGCGCGAGGCAGGCGACGTGCACGCGCACCCGCTGCTCGCGAGCCTCGGCGTCGAACCGTTCTCGCCGGCCTTCAGCGGCGCGCTGCTGCATGCGCGCACGCGCGGGCGCTCGGTGTCGGTGAAGCAGGCGCTGCTCGCGGGCGACATCGTCGTCGGCGTCGGCAACATCTATGCATCGGAGAGCCTGTTCCGCGCCGGCATCCGGCCGACCGCCGCCGCCGGGAAGGTGTCGCTGCCGCGTTACGAGCGGCTGGCCGATGCCGTGCGCGCGACGCTCGCCGACGCGATCGAGCGCGGCGGCAGCACGTTGCGCGATTTCGTCGGCAGCAACGGCGAGAGCGGCTACTTCCAGCTCGACTGCTTCGTCTACGATCGCGCGGGCCTGCCTTGCCGCGTGTGCGGCACGCCGGTCCGGCAGATCGTGCAGGGCCAGCGGTCGACCTATTTCTGTCCGACGTGCCAGCGTTGAAACCTTTCGCCATTTTCCCGTCATCTTGAAGCCGCCCCGTATCGCTCCCGCTCCGTTTCCCGTCACGCCGCTGCACCGCACGTTCGCCACGCGCCTGATCGCGTGGCAGCGTGCGCACGGGCGCCACGACCTGCCGTGGCAGAACACACGCGATCCCTATCGCATCTGGCTGTCGGAAATCATGCTGCAGCAGACCCAGGTGTCGACCGTCGTGCCGTACTACCTGCGCTTTCTCGAGCGCTTCCCGGACGTCGCCGCGCTCGCCGCCGCGCCGGCCGACGACGTGATGGCGCTATGGGCGGGCCTCGGCTACTACTCGCGCGCGCGCAACCTCCACCGCTGCGCGCAGGTGGTGGCCGCCGAGCACGGCGGCGCGTTCCCGGCGACGCCGGACGCGCTCGCCGAGCTGCCCGGCATCGGCCGCTCGACCGCCGCGGCGATCGCATCGTTCGCGTTCGGCGCGCACGCGACGATTCTCGACGGCAACGTGAAGCGCGTGCTCGCGCGGGTGTTCGGCGTCGAAGGCTTCCCCGGCGAGAAGCGCGTCGAGAACGACATGTGGGCGCTGGCGGAATCGCTGCTGCCCGATGCCGCGAATGCAGCCGACGTGAGCGCGTATACGCAGGGCCTGATGGATCTCGGCGCGACGCTGTGTGTGCGCGGCAAGCCGGATTGCGCGCGCTGCCCGTTCGCCGGCGATTGCGTCGCGCAGTCCACCGGCCGGCAGCGCGAATTGCCGGCCGCGCGTCCGAAGAAGAAGGTGCCGACGCGCAAGACCTGGATGCTCGTGCTGCGCGACGGCGACGCGGTGCTGCTCGAGCGGCGGCCGCCGACGGGCATCTGGGGCGGGTTGTGGAGCCTGCCGGAAGCCGACGGCGACGCCGCGCTCGCCGACCGCGCGCGCGGCCTGGGCGGCGGCGGGCCGGTGCCGCTCGCGCCGCTCACGCACACGTTCACGCATTTCAAGCTCGAGATCGAGCCGCGGCTGAGCGAAATGGGCGAGGGCGGCGGCGGTGACGTCGTCGCGCAGGATGCGCAAACCGCATGGGTGCCGCTGAGCGGACTCGACGCGTACGGCGTGCCCGCGCCGGTGCGCAAGCTGCTCGATGCGTTGAGCGGGCCGCTGCTGTAACTCGCGCGGAACGCGCGCTGCGGGCGGTCAGAGCCAGCCGTGCCGGTTCAGCACATGATGCACGGCGTCGATGCGCGCGCCGACGTCGGGAAACTCCATCAGCTTCTGCCGCGCGCGCAGATCGAGCGGCAGCAGTTCGGCGAGACGGTTCGACACCCAGCTCGGATCGTCGAGCCGGAACGGCTCGCAGAACGGCAGCTTGTCCGGCTCGTTCTTCTGCTGCTTCAGCGCATCGATGATGCGCTCCAGCACCTCCGCGCACGCGCCGAACTGCGCGAGCGCCTGCTCGCCTTCGAGCGGAATGTCGTCGGGCAGCGGCTCGGCGATGCCGACGAGCAGCCCGTTCGCCTCGACGCGGTGCGACAGCAGTTCGAAGCGCTGCGTGCCGATCGCCTGCAGAAACAGCATCCCGAATTCGCCGGTGTCGCATTCGACGATGCGCGCCATGCAGCCGATCGTTTCCGGTATCGACACCGCGCCTTCCTGTGCGACTTCCGGTCCGCTCTTCAGCAGGCAGACGCCGAACGGCGCGTTGTCGCGCAGACACGCACGCGACATGTCGAGATAGCGCGCCTCGAACACCTTGAGCGGCAGCAGCCCTCCGGGAAACAGCACCGTATGCAGCGGAAACAGCGGCAGGTCGAGCAGGGTGGTGGAGAGAGAGGACATGGCGCGCTGATGGGGAAGCGGCGTCGCTAGGGTCTTGCGACCGCGGTCACGAGCCGCGACGACGCGCCGACATCCACCGGTGCGTCACGATGCCGCACGATCACGTTCGCCTCGGCCGCGAGGCGCGCAGCGAGCGTTTCCGCGATGAAGACCGAGCGATGCTGCCCGCCCGTGCAGCCGATGGCGACGGTCAGGTAGCTGCGATTGTCTTCGCGGAAGTGCGGCAGCCATTTGATGAGAAACGCATGGATGTCGTCGATCATCTGGTGGACGATCGGCAGTGCGTCGAGAAACGCGATGACCGGCTGGTCGAGTCCGGTGAGCGGCCGCAGCTCGTGGTCGTAGTACGGATTCGGCAGCGCGCGCACGTCGAACATCAGGTCCGCGTCGAGCGGCACGCCGCGCTTGAAGCCGAACGATTCGAACATCAGCATCAGGTCGTTGTTCTTCTGCTCGATGAACCGCTTGACCCAGCTGCGCAGCACGTTCGCGCGCAGGTTGCTGGTGTCGATCTGATGGCCGAATTCGGCGAGCGGCGCGACCAGGTCGCGCTCGCGCTCGATCGCCTCCTCGAGCGACGACAGCAGGCCGACGTCGGCGTCGTGCGACGGCGAGCCGGACAGCGGATGGCGGCGGCGCGTCTCGGAAAAGCGCTGGATCAGCGCCTGGGTGCTCGCGTTGAGGAACAGCACGCGCACGTCGTGATCGCGCGACAGCGCGCGGATCAGGCCGGGCATTTCGTCGAGCGACGCGCTCGAGCGCGCGTCGATCGCGACGGCGAGCCGCCGCTGGCCCTCCTCGGCCAGGTAGCGGGCCAGCTCGGGCAGCACGTGCGGCGGCAGGTTGTCGACGCAGTAGAAGCCCGCGTCCTCCAGCGCGTTCAGCGCGACGGACTTGCCGGAGCCGGAAATGCCGGTGATGAGAACTATGCGCATGGGAAGCAGAAAATCCTGACGTTTCATCATAGCACCGGCACGACGCGCCCGCGCCGCACGCCCGCACGCCTGCGCCGGTGCCGATTACACGAGCTTGCCGGGGAACTGGCTATCGGGATCTTGCATCGCGAGTCGTTGCCGATCCATGAAATCGCGCAGCGTGTCGATGCCGCGCAACTGCAGGATCGTGTTGCGAACCGCCGCCTCGACCAGCACCGCGAGGTTGCGGCCGGCCGCGACCTGGATCGTGACCTTGCTGATCGGCAGGCCGAGCACGTCGACCGTCTGGCTTTCGAGCGGCAGGCGCTGGAACTCGCCGTCGGGGCGCCGCACCAGCTGCACGATCAGCTTCAGCTTCATTTTCCGCCGTACGGCGGTCTCGCCGAAGATCGTCTTGATGTCGAGCAGGCCGAGGCCGCGCACTTCGAGCAGGTTCTGCAGCAGCGGCGGGCAGCGCCCTTCGACGAAATCGGGGCCGAGGCGCACGAAATCGACCGCGTCGTCGGCGACGAGGCCGTGGCCGCGGCTGATCAGCTCGAGGCCGAGTTCGCTCTTGCCGAGGCCCGAGTCGCCCGTCAGCAGCACGCCCATCCCGAGGATGTCGAGGAACACGCCGTGCAGCGTGGCGCGCGGCGCGAGAATGCGCGACATGTAGAGGCGCAGGCTGTCGATCACCGCGGCGGCGGACATCGGCGTCGTGAACAGCGGCGTCGACGAGCGCGTGCAGCGCAGCACCAGTTCGGGCGGCGCCGCGGCGCCGCCGGCGACGACGAGGAACGGCGGTTCGAGGGCGATCAGTTCGGCCATGTGGCGCGAGCGGTCTTCGTCGGTCTGCCGCTGGTAGTAGTCGATCTCGGCCTCACCGAGCACCTGGATCCGGTTCGGGTGGATCAGGTTCAGGTGGCCGACGAGGTCGGCGCTCGACGTCGCATTGGCGACGGTATCCGCGGAAAAGCCGCGCTCCCAGCCTTCATGCCCCGTCAGCCAGCTGAGCTTCAGCGTGGCGGCGTTGTCGTCGAAGATGCTCTGGGCGTTGATGCTGGACGTATCCATGAGTCCGTCACTCCAGTGAGCCGGTCAATGAGCCGGTGCGCGCAGCGACGGTCGTCGCCACGCCGGGCCGGCGCCGGGCGGCCCGGGGCGGCGGCGCGTGCCGCCTGGTTCGGGAAAATGTACCGCCCGGATCAACTCAAGGTTGCCACTGAGTGAGCAGGCTGTGCAACTCCGCGCGATCCGGTTCGTTGTGCAGACGCTCGCGCGCATCGCGGTCGGACAGCAGCTGCGCGATTTCCGACAGGATCTCGAGATGCTGCTGGGTGGCTTGCTCGGGAACGAGCAGGAAGATCAGGAGCGAAACGGGCTGGCCGTCGGGCGCCTCGAACGGAATCGGATCGGCGAGCCGCACGAACGCGGCGAGCGGATGCTTGAGGCCCTTGATGCGTCCGTGTGGAATCGCGACGCCTTCGCCGAGCCCGGTCGAGCCGAGGCGCTCGCGCGCGAACAGGTTGTCCGTGACGGTGCTGCGGGCGATGCCGTTCTGATTCTCGAAGATCAGCCCGGCTTGTTCGAAGACGCGTTTCTTGCTGGTGACGGAGAGGTCGATGACGACGTTCTCTAGGGGCAGGATTTTGGCTAGGCGATTCATGTTGGCAGGCGATAGGGCGGCCTGGGGTCTCCTCGCGGCGGCAGACTGATTTTCCATGTTTGGCAATATCAAGGCGTTCGGCTTCGGCAGCCTGCAACGCAGCTACCGCGCGCCACGCCCCCCGGCGATAACCGGCACATTATAGAGCACAGCCGCGTGCATGGCGCAGCATGGACGGACCGGTCGCACCACGGCCCCGAGGGCACAAAAAAAGCCCGGCGAACCGGGCGATGTGCGTGTTGCGGTAAAGGTTATTGCGGCGGCACTTCGATCTGTTCGAACTGCTCGACCGCCGGCTGAAGCTTGATCGGATCGTGCGCGTGCGTTTGCAGGCGCTCCATGTGCTTCACGACCTGGCGGTCCAGCTTGTCGATCAGCAGGTCGATCGCCGCGTACAGGTTGCCGTTTGCGCTTTCGACGAAGATGTCCTTGCCCTTCAGATGCAGATTGATTTCCGCGCGTTGCTGCTTGTCCTTTTCCTTGTGGTTGTCGACCGAGAGGATCACAGTGCCATCGATCACCTGATCGCTATGCCGTAGCACCCGGTCCAGCTTGGTGATCACGTATTCGCGAATTGCAGGCGTGACTTCGAGATGATGTCCACTGATCTTCAGGTTCATAGTGCTTCTCCAAGCGAGTGACCACGCGGCCGCATCGAGGCGGCGCTCCGGTCGACATGCCCGTGCCGCACGGGGCGGCAGCTGGCGGACAGGTCGCCCGGCCTGTTCCCCGTATGCGCGGTGGCCGGAACACGCCTGCCGCCGGGCAGGCAGCAGGCTTAAAGAGACTTGCGCAGATTCACTGCCGGGATCTTGAGGGCTTCGCGATACTTGGCAACCGTGCGGCGCGCGACCACGAAGCCTTGTTCTGCCAGCAGTTCGGCAATGCGGCTGTCCGAAAGAGGCGATTTGGTGTCTTCGGCTCCTATCAGTTGCTTGATCAGGGCACGGATGGCGGTCGACGATGCGGCGCCACCGGTGTCGGTCGAGACGTGAGATCCGAAGAAGTACTTAAATTCAAGCGTCCCGAACGGGGTCAGCATGTACTTCCCGGTTGTCACACGGCTGACAGTCGACTCGTGTAGGCCCAGCGTATCAGCTATTTCCCTCAAAACCAAGGGGCGCATGGCAATTTCGCCGTGCGCAAAGAAATTCTTCTGACGTTCGACAATAGCCTGCGCCACTCGCAGGATCGTGTCGAACCGCTGCTGGATATTCTTGATCAGCCAGCGCGCTTCCTGCAGCTGCTGCTTGAGCGAACCCGCGGACGGATCGCCGCGGCTGTTGCGCAGGATGTTCGCGTAGAGATTGTTGATCCGCAGGCGCGGCACGACTTCGGGATTCAGCTCCGCCTGCCAGCCCTGGCCGACCTTCTTCACGATGATGTCGGGCACGACATAGTCCGCTTCGGCCTTGCCGTACGCGGCGCCGGGGAACGGCTCCAGCGAGCGGATCAGCGCGTGCGCGTCGCGCAGCGCGTCGTCGTTCGCCTTCAGGTGCTTGCGCAACCGCGTGAAGTCGCGCGCGGCGAGCAGCTCGAGATATTGCGACACGATCTCGAGCGCGAGCGTGCGCGTCGGGGACGGATCGAGCCGCAGCAACTGCAGCTTCAGGCACTCGGACGCCGAGCGGGCCCCGACCCCGGCCGGGTCGAAGCTGTGCAGCAGCGCAAGCGCGGCGTTCAGTTCGTCGCAATCGACTTCGAGTTCGGGCGGCAGGTCGGCGAGCACCTCGTCGAGCGTGGCGGTCAGGTAGCCGTCGTCGTCGAGCGATTCGATCAGGAACATCACGAGCGCGCGGTCGCGCGGCCCGGCCTGCGTGACGCGCAGCTGCGCGGACAGGTGGTCGCGCAGCGACGTCGCCGCTTCCTGGACCTGCAGCGGCGGCAGGTCGTCGTCATCCGACGCGCCGCTCGCGCGGCCGAATTCGTCGAGGTTCCATTGCGGGCCGTCGCTGTCGCCGGACGCGTAGCCGTCGTAGTCGTCGGCCGAGGCAGGCTCATCGCGTTCGGTGCGCTCGCCGGTCTGGCCGGCGCCGTT
Organism: Burkholderia ubonensis; assembly: GCF_001718695.1. NCBI lineage: Bacteria > Pseudomonadati > Pseudomonadota > Betaproteobacteria > Burkholderiales > Burkholderiaceae > Burkholderia > Burkholderia ubonensis. The sequence continues at coordinate 2,876,841 of NZ_CP013420.1, forward strand.
CGTGGCCGCCATCGGCTCGGGGTTCGACGCGGGCGGCGTCTGCGCGATCAGCGAACCGTCGGCGGCAACGCGCAGCGGGCTCGCGATCCATTCGTCGTCGCTCTCGAGCAGCGGATTCTGGGCGACCGCCATCGCCACTTCCTGCTGCAGTTCGAGCGTCGACAGCTGCAGGAGCCGGATCGACTGCTGCAGTTGCGGCGTCAGCGCCAGGTGTTGCGACAGGCGGAGTTGAAGGCTGGCTTTCATGGCAAGGAGGGAGTCATACCGGAAGTTTGCCACGACCCAGGCGCCTTGAGCCATCCGCGATTACGCGCGGCGCCCGTTCGGCCGCGAGCGGGCCGCGAACGGGACTGTGAAACCGGTCGCGGCCCCGCGCGGCGTGACCGGGCGGGGCGCGTCCTCGACGACGGGTTACATGCGGAAATGTTCGCCGAGATAGACGCGGCGCACGCTTTCGTTCTCGATGATTTCGCTCGGCGCGCCGGCGGCGAGCACGGTGCCGTCGCTGATGATGTACGCGTGGTCGCAGATGCCGAGCGTTTCGCGGACGTTGTGGTCCGTGATCAGCACGCCGATGTTGCGCTGCTTCAGGAACTTGACGATCTTCTGGATCTCGAGCACCGCGATCGGGTCGACGCCCGCGAACGGCTCGTCGAGCAGGATGAAGCTCGGGTTGGTCGCGAGCGCGCGCGCGATCTCGACGCGGCGGCGTTCGCCGCCGGACAGCGACAGTGCCGGATTCTCGCGCAGGTGGCCGATCTGCAGCTCGTCGAGCAGCGCCTCGGTGCGCGACGCGATCGCGTCCTTCGACAGGCGCTTGCCGCCGTCGTCGTGCTGCAGCTCGAGCACCGCGCGGATGTTTTCCTCGACGGTCAGCTTGCGGAACACCGACGCTTCCTGCGGCAGGTACGACAGCCCCAGCGACGCGCGCTTGTGGATCGGCAGCAGGCTGATCGAGCTGCCGTTCAGCGAAATCTCGCCCGCGTCGAGCGGCACGAGCCCGACGATCATGTAGAACGACGTGGTCTTGCCGGCGCCGTTCGGGCCGAGCAGGCCGACGACTTCGCCGCTCTTCACGTCGAGCGACACATCCTTGACCACCGTGCGCGAGCCGTAGCGCTTCTTCAGGTTGCGCACGACGAGCGAGCTGCTGGTGCCGGCCGGCTGGCGGTTCGGTAACGCATTCATTGGCCCGGCGCCCCCTGGATCGTGGCCGACGGCGCCAGCTTGGCCGGCGCGCCGTTCAGCGGGGCGGGGCCGCCGTTGCGCGGCGACAGCATCGCGCGCACGCGGCCGTTCGGGTTGCCCGGCGCCGCGACGTCCTTGCCGCCGCGCGCGGTGTAGAAGTCGCGCTGGCCGTCGTAGGTGATCACGCTGCCGTGCACGGTGTCGGCGATCGTCGACGTGCCCTGCAGGCGGCGCACGGTCGCGGCGGTCGTGAGGGTCGTCAGGTCCTGCTTGCCGTCGTAGTCGATGCGCTCCGAGTCGCCGTCGATGTACTCGTCGAGCCCTTCGCGCTTCTGGCGGAACGACGCGTGCTTCTTGCCGCTGCCGTACGACGTCGCGTACTGATAGCCTTCCGGATCCTGCCGCACTTCGACGCGATCGCCCTTGATGATGATCGTGCCCTTCGTGATCACGACGTTGCCGGTCGCGATGGTGACCTGCTTCAGGTCGTCGTAGGTCAGGTTGTCCGCTTCGACGTTGATCGGCTTGCCCTGATCGGCCTTTTCGGCATGGGCGAGCGGCGCCAGCCCGGCCAGCGGGAGCGCCACGAGCGTCGCGGCGAGCGCGGCGCGGGCAGCGCGCCGGGCGCCGCCGTAAATCTGACACGGGAACGATTCGTTCATGCAGTCACGCGTGGGATGAGTTACTTGGGTTGACCTTTCGAGCCGCCGGACGCGTCCGACGCGGCGATCGTGCCGCGCACGTTGCCGTAAAGCTCGATGACCCGGGTGACGTTGTTGTACTTCATGCCGTCGGTCGCATTGACGAGCGACAGGCCGCGCTGAAGTTTAACCGGCTTTTCGGTCTGGATCACATCATCATTGACGAAGATCCGGAAATGCTGGGAATCCGCCTGCATCTGCGGGTCGCCGCCGCCCGCGGCGCGCAGGATGCGCGCGTCGTCGTACAGGTCGACGATCGACACGTCGCCGTTGACGGTGCCGCGCTTCGCGGTGGTCGTCACGACCGGCTTGCCGGGCTGGAACGCGCGCATCGCCGGGGTGGTCAGGTCGCTCGACTCGGTGTCCTCGTAGTGGATCAGCTTCGCCGCGGTCAGCCGGTACTGGGTCGTGCCCGACTGGTCGAGCTCGGTCACCGAGAAGTTGTCCGCGAAATAATCGGGCGTGTGCTGCTTCTGCTGCGCGGGGCCTTCGCCGGGCGGCGGCAGCGTCGCCTGCAGCAGCCACCAGGTGACGCCCGCGAGCGCCGCGACCGCGGCGAGCGGCAGCAGCTGGGTCCAGCGGAATTGAGGATTCATCCGTCAGGCCCCGCAGGCTTGCGCGAGCAGCGCGTCGTAGCGGCGCTGCGCGCGCAGGATCGTGTCGCAGACCTCGCGCACCGCGCCTTGGCCGCCGCGGGCCTCGGCGACCCAGTGCGCACGGGCGATCACCTCGGGGTGCGCGTTCGCCGGCGCGGCAGCGAAGCCGCAGCGCAGCATCACCGGCAGGTCGGGCCAGTCGTCGCCCATGTAGCCGCATGCGTGCGGCGCGATGCCGAGCGACGCGGCCAGCTCGCCGAACACGGCGAGCTTGTTCTCGGCGCCCTGGAACAGGTGCGCGATCTTCATTTCCTTCGCGCGCGCGGCGACGATCTCGGACTTGCGGCCCGTGATGATCGCGGTTGCGATGCCGGCCTCGCCGAGCAGCTTCACGCCGTGCCCGTCGAGCGAATTGAACGACTTCATCGCGTCGCCGGCGGCCGTGAACAGCAGGCCGCCGTCGGTCAGCACGCCGTCGACGTCGAAAATCATCAGCTTCACACGGCTCGCGCGCTCGGCTGCGGTCAGCGCAGCGGTCATCAGATCACCTTCTTCGAGAACAGGTCGTGCATGTTCAGCGCGCCGATCAGCGCGCCGTCGGCATCGACCACCAGCATCTGGTTGATCCGGTGGCGCTCCATCAGTTCCACCGCCTCGACCGCCAGGTGATCCGGCCCGATCGTGCGCGGCTGGCGCGTCATCACGTCGGCGATCGGCAGCCGGCGGAAGTCGCCGTCGCGCTCGAGCACGCGGCGCAGGTCGCCGTCCGTGAAGATCCCGGCGACCTTGCCGCCGGCGTCGACCACGGCCGTCATCCCGAGCCGCTTCGCGGTGATCTGGAACAGCGCGTCGGACAGCGTCGCGTCGAGCCCGACGGACGGAATCTCGTCGCCGGTGCGCATCACGTCGCGCACGTAGGTGAGCAGGCGCCGGCCGAGCGCGCCGCCCGGGTGCGAGCGCGCGAAATCCTCGGAGCCGAAGCCGCGCGCGTCGAGCACCGCGACCGCGAGCGCGTCGCCGAGCGCGAGCGCGGCGGTCGTGCTCGCGGTGGGCGCGAGGTTGAGCGGGCACGCTTCCTTCGCGACCGCGGCGTTCAGGTTGACGTCGGCGAGCTGGCCGAGGCTGGATTCGGCGCGGCCCGTGATCGCGATCAGCTTCGCGCCGATCCGCTTCACGAGCGGCAGGATCGCGACGAGCTCTTCCGACTCGCCGGAGTACGAGATGCCGATGAACACGTCGTCGGCCGTGACCATCCCGAGGTCGCCGTGGCTGGCCTCGGCCGGATGGACGAAGAACGCGGGCGTGCCGGTGCTGGCCAGCGTGGCCGCGATCTTGCGGGCGATGTGCCCGGATTTGCCGATTCCGGAGACCACCACGCGGCCGCCGCAGCCGAGCAGCAGCGCGACGGCCTTGACGAAGTCGCCGTCGAGCTGGTCGCTCAGTGCGCGCACGGCGTCCGCCTCGATGTCGAGCACGTCGCGGGCGAGCGCGAGCGCCCGATCATCATTGATTTTCGCTATCATGCGCGGAGTATAGCAAAGGCGTTTGTTCGCCGCGCCGGCCGTTCGGACTCGTCCGATGTCGCCTGTCTCCCGCCACCATCCCGCGCCTGCTTTGCCGTGGCCCCGACGACCGAGGACGCTTCGCCCGTGATTTCCCCGCTCGAAATGACGCTCCTGCTGCTGCTGGCTTCGGTGGTGGGCGTCGTCGTATTCCGTTCGCTGAACCTGCCGCCGATGCTCGGCTACCTGACCGTCGGCATCCTGGTCGGCCCGCACGCGTTCGGCGTCGCGGCGGACCTCGAGCGGGCCGAGCATCTCGCGGAATTCGGCGTGGTGTTCCTGATGTTCTCGATCGGCCTCGAGTTCTCGCTCGCGAAGCTGCGGGCGATGCAGCGGCTCGTGTTCGGCCTCGGGCTGCTGCAGGTGGTCGCGACGCTCGTGCTCGCGCTCGTGCTCGGCGCGCTGTTCGAGCGCTGGATGCACATCACGTGGCAGGGCTGCATCGCGCTCGGCGGCGCGCTCGCGATGTCGTCGACCGCGATCGTGTCGAAGATGCTCGCCGAGCGCCTCGAGATCGAGACCGAGCACGGCCGCAACATCTTCGGCGTGCTGCTGTTCCAGGATCTCGCCGTTGTGCCGCTCCTGATCGTGATCGCCGCGTTCGGCGCCGAGTCGTCGAAGGACCTGGTGCTCACGCTCGGGTTCGCGGCCGTGAAGATCGTGATCGCGCTCGCGCTGCTGTTGATCGTCGGACAGCGCTTCATGACCCGCTGGCTCAACGTCGTCGCGCGGCGCCGCTCGCAGGAGCTGTTCGTGCTGAACCTGCTGCTCGTCACGCTGGGCGCCGCGTTCTTCACCGACAAGTTCGGCCTGTCGCTCGCGCTCGGCGCGTTCATCGCGGGGATGCTGATCGCCGAGACGCCGTTCCGCCATCAGGTCGAGGAAGACATCAAGCCGTTCCGCGACGTGCTGCTCGGCCTGTTCTTCGTGACGACCGGGATGCTGCTCGATCCGCGCGTGATCTGGGAGCATCCGTTGCTCGTGTTCGGCTTCTTCTTTGGGCAGATCCTGTTCAAGGGCACGATGATCACGGGGCTCGCACGGGTGTTCGGCGCGACGCCGGGCGTCGCGATGCGCACCGGCATCGGGCTCGCGCAGGCCGGTGAATTCGGCTTCGTGCTGCTGAACCTGATCCTCGACAAGCACCTCGTCGATGCGACGCTGCTGCAGGCGATCCTCGCGTCGATGCTGCTGTCGATGCTCGCCGCGCCGTTCCTGATCCAGAACGCCGACCGGATCGTGATGCGGCTGTCGTCGACCGAATGGATGCAGCAGTCGCTGCAGATGACCCGGATCGCGACGCAGAGCCTCAAGCAGCGTGGCCACGTGATCATCTGCGGCTACGGCCGCGCGGGCCAGAACCTTGCGCGGATGCTCGAGCAGGAAGGGATTCCGTACGTCGCGCTCGACCTCGACCCCGATCGCGTGAGCGCGGCCGCGGCCGCGGGCGAGTCGGTCGTGTTCGGCGACGCGGCGCGCCGCGAGTCGCTGCTCGCGGCGGGCATCCACCGCGCGGCGGCGGTCGCGATCACCTATGCGAACACGCCGTCGGCGCTGCGCGTGCTGCACCACGTGCACGAGCTCGAGCCCACGCTGCCGGCGATCGTGCGCACCGTCGACGACGCCGACCTGGAAAAGCTGCTCGCCGCCGGCGCGACCGAGGTGATCCCGGAAATCGTCGAGGGCAGCCTGATGCTCGCGTCGCATACGCTGGTGCTGGTCGGCGTGCCGATGCGCAAGGTCGTGCGGCGCGTCGAGGAGATGCGCGACGAGCGCTACAGCCTGCTGCGCGGCTACTTCCGCGGCGCCGACGACGCGGACGACGACGACCACGAGCAGGTGCGGCTACAATCGGTGCCGGTCGACGCGCGCGCGGACGCGGTCGGGCGCTCGCTGGAGGAGATCGGGCTGTTCGCGCTCGGGCTCGAGGTCACGGCGATCCGCCGGCACGGGATTCGCGGCGTGGAGCCGGATCCGCAGACCAAGCTGCGCGCGAGCGACATCGTCGTGCTGCGCGGGCTGCCCGAAGCGCTGGCGCTTGCTGAAGAGCGCCTGTCGCGCCATCGGCGCGAGCCGCCGGCCACGGCCGCGTGAGCGGCGATCCATAATCTGACCCGTATTTTCTGAACGGTGCCCGAAACGTCGCGCACCGTTTTTTTCGGAGAGCTTCATGCCGCATTCGTCGTCGGGGGCGCCGGTCGATCCGGCCGCCTTCATCCACAGCCAGATCCGCACGGTGCCCGACTGGCCGCAGCCGGGCGTGCAGTTCCGCGACATCACGACGCTGCTGCAAAGCCCGAAGGCGCTGCGCGTGCTGGTCGACCTGTTCGTCGAGCGCTATGTCGACGCGAAGCTCGACTACGTGGCGGGCCTCGACGCGCGCGGCTTCATCATCGCGCCGATCGTCGCATACGAGCTGAGCGTCGGCTTCGTGCCCATCCGCAAGGTCGGCAAGCTGCCGTACAAGACCCAGCGCGAATCGTACGACCTCGAATACGGCAGCGCGACCGTCGAGATCCACGAGGATGCGTGCCGGCCCGGCGACCGCGTGATCATCATGGACGACCTGATCGCGACCGGCGGCACGATGATGGCGGGGCGCAACCTGCTGCAGCGGCTCGGCGCGGTCGTCGTCGAGGGCGCGGCGATCATCGATCTGCCGGATCTCGGCGGCTCGGCGCTGCTGCGCAACGCGGGTCTGCCCGTCTATACCGTCACCGAATTCGCCGGCCACTGAGCGCCGGCTTACGCTGCGAGGTCACGATGCCGAACTTCACGCTGTTTCTCGCCACGTCGATCGCGATCACGTTCGCGCCCGGCCCGGACAACCTTCAGGTGCTCGCGCGCGGCATCTCGCAGGGCCGCGCGGCCGGCCTCGTCGCGGCGCTCGGCTTCGCCGCCGGCGTGACGTTCCACACGACGCTCGCCGCGCTCGGCGTCGCGGCGGTGCTGCGTTCGTCGCCGGTCGCGTTCCAGATCCTGAAGCTCGCGGGCGCCGCGTACCTGATCTGGATCGGCATCAAGGCGCTGCGCAGCCAGGGCCTCGCGACCGCGCACGAGCGCGCGCCGCAGCCGCTGTGGTCGATCTTCCGCCAGAGCGTGGTCGGCAACCTGATGAACCCGAAGGTGACGCTGTTCTTCGTCGTGTTCCTGCCGCAGTTCGTCGATGCCCGCGGCATGCAGAGCGTGACGCTGCAGATGTTCGAGCTCGGCGCGCTGTTCATGCTGCAGACGGCCGCGATCTTCTCGCTGTTCGGCGTGTGCGCCGGCGCGATCGGCACGTGGCTGAAGCGCCGCCCGAAGGCGGGCGTGTGGCTCGACCGGCTCGCCGGCGCGACGTTCATCGCGATCGGCATCCGCGTCGCGCTGAAGGACTGACGCCGATGACGTTTCCGTGCATCGCCGCCGCGCGCCGCTTCGACCCGGCCGCGCACCTGCGTTTCGTGATCGCCGGCCGCCAGGTGGGCTGGGTGCGGCGTTCCGACGCAGCGCGGCTCGCCCGCTGGCCCGACGTGTTCGACCTGACGGACGACCGCGTCACGCTGTCCGACCGCTACGACACGGTCGACGCGCGCAGCATGGCGCTCGCGAGCGCGATCGGCGCGCTCGCGGCCGAAGGCGCGATTCCCGGCTGGCGCGACGAGATCTACGCGATCCGCAACCGCTTCGACGATCCGCCGCTCGCGTACATCGAGCGGGCCGCGTCGCGGTTCTTCGGCACGCAGACTTATGCGGTGCATTTGAACGGCATCGTAGAATATGCGGTTCGCCCAGGGGCGCCGGCTGCGCCGCAGATGTGGCTCGGCCGCCGCAGCGCGACCAAGGCGACCGATCCCGGCATGCTCGACAACGTCGTCGCGGGCGGCATCGGCTGGGGGCTCGGTGTTCACGAGACGCTGGCCAAGGAGTGCTGGGAGGAAGCCGGCATTCCGCCCGAACTGGCGGCGCGCGCGATCGCGGGCCGCGCGGTGCAGGTGCTCTGCTCGCTGCCGGAAGGCACGCAGTCCGAACTGCTGTTCGTCTACGACCTGCCGCTGCCGCGCGACTTCGCGCCGCACAACCAGGACGGCGAAGTCGCCGAGCACCTGCTGGCGGGCGTGCCCGAGGTGATCGGGTGGCTGCGGGATGGCCAGGCGACGCTCGATGCGAGCCTCGCGATGCTCGACACGCTGCTGCGCCACCGCTGGCTCGCGCCGGAAGACGCGGCGGGCATCGACGCGCTGTTCGCGCCGGCGGCCTGACGCGCGACGCCGGTTGCGCGCGCCAGCTGCGCGCGCCAACATTTTCACGAATACGGAAACGAAGGGAGTACGGTCATGTCGGCCGATCACAGCTTTATCCTGAAACTGTCGTGCCCCGACCGGCACGGCATCGTCCACGCGGTCTCGGGCTTCCTGTTCGAGCGCGGCAGCAACATCCTCGACTCGGCGCAGTTCGGTGACAGCCGCACCGGCGAATTCTTCATGCGCGTGCACTTCGACCAGAACGGCAGCGGCGCGGACGTCGCGACGACGCTCGATGCGCTGCGCGCGCAGTTCGCGCCGCTCGCAGAGCAGTTCGCGATGCGCTGGGAGCTGCATGACGCGGCGGTGAAGCCGCGCGTCGTGATCATGGTGTCGAAGATCGGCCATTGCCTGAACGACCTGCTGTTCCGCTACCGCACGGGCCAGCTGCCGATCGAGATCCCGGCGATCGTGTCGAACCACAAGGACTTCTACCAGCTCGCGGCGAGCTACGACATCCCGTTCCATCACTTCCCGCTCGTCGGCGGCTCGTCCGACGCCGCGAAGGCCGCGCAGGAAGCGCGCGTGCTGGAAGTGATCGACGAGCACCAGGCCGACCTCGTCGTGCTGGCGCGCTACATGCAGATCCTGTCGCAGGACATGTGCGAGCGGCTCGCCGGGCGCGCGATCAACATCCACCATTCGTTCCTGCCGAGCTTCAAGGGCGCGAAGCCGTACTACCAGGCGTTCGACCGCGGCGTGAAGCTGATCGGCGCGACCGCGCACTACGTGACGACCGACCTGGACGAAGGCCCGATCATCGAGCAGGAAGTGGAGCGCGTCGATCACAGCATGACGCCGGACCAGCTGACCGCGATCGGCCGCGACGTCGAGTGCGTGACGCTCGCGCGCGCGGTGAAGTGGCACGTCGAACACCGGATCGTGCTGAACGGGACGAAGACGGTCGTGTTCCGCTGAGCGGCGCATCGCGCCGGCCGCTTGCCGGCCCGCCAGCAAAAACGCCGCGCTCGTAATCGAGCGCGGCGTTTTTTTCGTAGGCCGGGTGACGGCGCGCGGGGTCAGATCAGCCGCAGCATGTACAGCTCGCGCTTCACGTATGCGTAGAAGATCGGCGCGGCGATCACGCCCGGCAGCCCGAACGCGGCTTCCATCACGAGCATCGCGAGCAGCAGCTCCCACGCGCGCGACTCGATCTGGCCGCCGATGATCTTCGCGTTCAGGAAGTACTCGAGCTTGTGGATGATCACGAGGAACGCGAGCGACGCGATCGCGGTGCCCATGCTCACCGACAGCGACACCGCGACGATCAGCGTGTTCGAGATCAGGTTGCCGATCACCGGCAGCAGGCCGACGATGAACGTGACGAGCACGAGCGTCTTCGACAGCGGCAGCCGCTCGTGGAAGATCGGCAGCGCGACGAGCAGGTACAGGCTCGTGAAGAACGCGTTGATCGCCGAGATCTTGATCTGCGCGAACACGATCCGGCGGAACGCGTCGGCGAAGCGCGACACGCGCGTGACGAGCGCGGTCGACAGCGGCCTGCGCACCTTGTCGTGCTCGACGCCGATCGCGATCATCGCACCGATGATCATCCCGAACAGCACGTGGCCGAAGCCGCGCGCGACGCTCTTGCCGCTCTGCTGGAGCTGGTCCATGTGCGTGTGCATCAGCAAGGCCGCCTTCGTCTTCATCTGCTCGACGTCGACGGGCAGCAGGTTCGCGATCCAGGCCGGCGTGCGCGCGCGGGTCTGCTCGACGATCTGCATCAGCTGGCCGAGCAGGCCCTGCAGGTTCGGCACCGCGTGCTCGAAGTGCTCGATGATGCCGATCGTGAGGCCCGTCAGCGCGCCGACGATCGCGACGGACAGCAGCACGACCGCGACCCAGCGCGCCCGCATGCTCGTCGTGTGCCGTTCGATCACGGGCGCGATCGTGTGGATCAGTTGGTAGACGAGCAGGCCGGCCAGCATGCCGCCGAGCAGCTTCAGTTCGAGGACGAGCCACATCGAGAGGAGCGCCAGCAGGTAGCTGCCGATCTCGATCGCCGACAGTTTCGGCAGGCTGAAGTCGCTCGTCAGCCGGACGCTGCGCAGGTGCGGCTCCTTGTTCTGCGCGTCGCGCGGCGACTCGTGTTGCTTCTCCGTCATGATTTCCTGGTGTCGTTCGTGCGCCCGGCCATGCGAGGTCCGGCCGGCGGCGTTCGCCCTTCGCTGCACCGAATTGGTGCGGATGGCGAACCTTACGACCGTAAAGTATAGCCGCCATTATGAGCCGCCACGGGGCCATTTGGTGCGTGGTGCGAACGCAAAAAGGGAAAACGCCGACGGGCCGCCGAACGGCAGCCGGGGAGGGGGCGCGCGCGGCCGTCCTGCCGCGCGCGGCGCGGCGGGATCAGCCCGCCGCGACTTTGCGGGTGGTGCGCCTGAGCAGCGGCGCGAGGTACTTGCCGGTGAAGCTCGCCTTCGTCTTCGCGACCTGCTCGGGCGTGCCCTGCGCGATGATCTGGCCGCCGCCCGCGCCGCCTTCCGGGCCGAGGTCGATCACCCAGTCGGCCGTCTTGATCACGTCGAGGTTGTGCTCGATGATCACGACCGTGTTGCCCTGGTCGCGCAGCCGGTGGATCACTTCGAGCAGCAGCGCGATGTCGTGGAAGTGCAGGCCGGTGGTCGGCTCGTCGAGGATGTACAGCGTGCGGCCCGTGTCGCGCTTGGAGAGCTCGAGCGACAGCTTCACGCGCTGCGCCTCGCCGCCCGACAGCGTCGTCGCCGACTGGCCGAGGCGGATGTAGCCGAGGCCGACGTCGAGCAGCGTCTTCAGCTTGCGCGCGACGACGGGCACCGCGTTGAAGAACTCGTACGCGTGCTCGACCGTCATGTCGAGCACTTCGCTGATGTTCTTGCCCTTGTACAGGACTTCGAGCGTCTCGCGGTTGTAGCGCTTGCCGTGGCAGACGTCGCACGGCACGTAGACGTCCGGCAGGAAGTGCATCTCGACCTTCAGCACGCCGTCGCCCTGGCACGACTCGCAGCGGCCGCCTTTCACGTTGAACGAGAAGCGGCCCGGATCGTAGCCGCGCTCCTTCGAGGTCGGCACGCCGGAGAACAGCTCGCGGATCGGCGTGAACAGGCCCGTATACGTGGCCGGGTTCGAGCGCGGCGTGCGGCCGATCGGCGACTGGTCGACGTTGATCACCTTGTCGAAATGCTCGAGGCCCTCGATCGCCTCGTGCGGCGCCGGCTCGGCCGACGAGCCGTACAGGTGGCGCGCGACCGCGTGATACAGCGTGTCGTTGATCAGCGTCGACTTGCCGGAGCCCGACACGCCGGTGATGCAGGTCAGCAGGCCGACCGGCAGCTCGAGGTCGACGTGCTTCAGGTTGTTGCCGTGCGCGTCGACGATGCGCAGCATCCGCTCCGGCTCGGGCGCGATCCGCTCGTCCGGATACTCGATCGTGCGCTTGCCGACGAGGTACTGGCCGGTCAGCGATGCCGCGTTCGCCTGCACCTGCTTCGGCGTGCCTTCGGCGACCACCACGCCGCCGTGCTCGCCCGCGCCGGGGCCCATGTCGACCACGTAGTCGGCGGTGCGGATCATGTCCTCGTCGTGCTCGACGACGATCACCGAGTTGCCGAGGTCGCGCAGGTGCTTGAGCGTCGCGATCAGCCGGTCGTTGTCGCGCTGGTGCAGGCCGATCGACGGCTCGTCGAGCACGTACATCACGCCGGTGAGGCCCGAGCCGATCTGCGACGCGAGCCGGATGCGCTGCGCCTCGCCGCCCGACAGCGTTTCCGCGCTGCGCTCGAGCGACAGGTAGTCGAGGCCGACGTTGTTCAGGAAGGTCAGCCGCGCGACGATTTCCTTGATCACCTTTTCGGCGATTTCGCCCTTCGCGCCTTCGAGCGTCAGGCCGTCGAAGTAGCCGAGCGCGTCGCGCAGCGGCCAGCCGCTGACTTCGTAGATCGCGCGCGCGTAGTCGCCCGCGCCGACCCGCACGTGGCGCGCCTCGCGGCGCAGGCGGGTGCCGTCGCACGACGGGCACGGCTGGTTGTTCTGGTACTTCGACAGCTCCTCGCGCACCGCGACCGAATCGGTCTCGCGGTAGCGGCGCTCCAGGTTCGGGATGATCCCCTCGAACACGTGCTCGCGGATCGTCGTGCGGCCGCGCTCGTTGATGTACGAGAACGGGATCGTCTGCTTGCCGGAGCCATACAACAGCACCTTCCTGATCTTCTCGGGGAGATCCTCGAACGCGGCGTCGATGTCGAATTCGTAGAACGCCGCGAGGCTCTGCAGCATCTGGAAGTAGAACTGGTTGCGCCGGTCCCAGCCCTTCACCGCGCCCGCGGCGAGCGACAGCGACGGGTGCGCGACGACCCGCTTCGGATCGAAGAACGTGATCTGGCCGAGGCCGTCGCATTCCGGGCACGCGCCCATCGGGTTGTTGAACGAGAACAGGCGCGGCTCGAGCTCCTGCAGCGAGTACGAGCAGATCGGGCACGCGAACTTCGAGCTGAACAGGTGCTCCTTGTCGGTATCCATCTCGAGCGCGATCGCGCGGCCGTCCGCGAGGCGCAGCGCCGTCTCGAACGACTCGGCGAGGCGCTGCTTCATGTCCGGGCGCACCTTCAGGCGGTCGACGACCACGTCGATCGTGTGCTTGTCGTTCTTCTTGAGCTTCGGCAGCGCGTCGACCTCGTAGATCTTCGCGACGCCTTCGTTCGCGGTGCCGCCGCCCGAGCGCACGCGAAAGCGCACGAAGCCCTGCGCCTGCATGTCCTCGAACAGCTCGGCGTGCTCGCCCTTGCGGTTCGCGACGACGGGCGCGAGGATCATCAGCTTGGTGTCCTCGGGCAGCGCGAGCGCCGCGTCGACCATCTGCGACACGCTCTGCGCTTCCAGCGGGATCTCGTGGTCCGGGCAGTACGGCGTGCCGACCCGTGCGTACAAAAGCCGCAGGTAGTCGTGGATTTCGGTGACCGTGCCGACGGTCGAACGCGGGTTGTGCGACGTCGCCTTCTGCTCGATCGAGATCGCGGGCGACAGGCCCTCGATCAGGTCGACGTCCGGTTTCTCCATCAGCTGCAGGAACTGGCGCGCGTACGCGGACAGGCTTTCGACGTAGCGGCGCTGCCCTTCCGCATAAAGGGTATCGAACGCGAGCGACGACTTGCCCGACCCGGACAGCCCGGTAATCACGATCAGCTTGTGGCGCGGCAGGTCGAGATTGACGTTTTTCAGGTTGTGGGTGCGCGCCCCACGGATACGAATCTGTTCCATGAACCTGGCGAAAAGGAGGGGGGACCAAACCTGCTACTATAACGGCTTTTCGAGACCGTCGTTCGGGGCTCCCGACCTTTGCAGCAGCTGTCAGCAAGGCCGTCGCCCGCGCCCGGCCGGCCGCCCGGGCCAACGGCCGTGATCTTCCGCCGCCCGCTGCCGGGCGGACATTCCGATCATTCGAAATTCACTCCCGATGTCCAATCCGTCCGCCACGTCTTCCCGCATGACCGCGCCCGAATTGCGCGCGACCACGTCGCTCGCCGCGATCTTCGCGCTGCGCATGCTCGGCCTGTTCATGATCATGCCGGTGTTCTCGGTCTACGCGAAAACCATCCCGGGCGGCGACAACGTGCTGCTCGTCGGCATCGCGCTCGGGGCCTACGGCGTCACGCAGTCGCTGCTCTACATCTTCTACGGCTGGGCGTCCGACAAGTTCGGCCGCAAGCCGGTGATCGCGACCGGCCTTTTGATCTTCGCGATCGGCAGCTTCGTCGCCGCGTTCGCGCACGACATCACGTGGATCATCGTCGGCCGCGTGATCCAGGGGATGGGCGCGGTGTCGTCCGCGGTGCTCGCGTTCATCGCGGACCTGACGTCCGAGCAGAACCGCACGAAGGCGATGGCGATGGTCGGCGGCTCGATCGGCGTGTCGTTCGCGGTCGCGATCGTCGGCGCGCCGATCGTGTTCCACTGGGTCGGGATGAACGGGCTGTTCGCGCTCGTCGGCGTGCTGTCGATCCTCGCGATCGGCGTCGTGCTGTGGGTCGTGCCGAATGCGGCGAAGCCCGTGCACGTGCCCGCGCCGTTCTCCGAAGTGCTGCACAACGCCGAGCTGCTGCGCCTCAATTTCGGCGTGCTCGTGCTGCATGCGACGCAGACCGCGCTGTTTCTCGTCGTGCCGCGCCTGCTCGTCGACGGCGGGCTGCCGGTCGCGTCGCACTGGAAGGTCTACCTGCCGGTGATGGCACTCGCGTTCGTGATGATGGTGCCGGCGATCATCGTCGCGGAAAAGCAGGGCAAGATGAAACCCGTGCTGCTCGGCGGCATCCTCGCTATCCTGATCGGCCAATTGCTGCTGGGCAGCACGCCGCATACCATCCTGATTGTGGCCGCGGTGCTGTTCGTCTATTTCTTGGGATTCAACATCCTGGAAGCGTCGCAGCCGTCGCTGGTCTCGAAGCTCGCGCCGGGCTCGCGCAAGGGCGCGGCCACGGGCGTGTACAACACGACGCAATCGATCGGGCTCGCGCTCGGCGGCGTCGTGGGCGGGTGGCTGCTCAAGCATGGCGGCGCGAACACGGTGTTCTACGCGTGCTCGGGCCTCGTGGCCGCGTGGCTTATAATCGCGGCCAGCATGAAGGCGCCGCCGCGCAAGGCCTGACCCCTTATCCGGGCTCGCATCGGCGGGGCTTGCCGGGCAGCCCGGCGGGCCGGCTCGACGTGATCCGCGAGCGGCCCGGCATCGAATCTATTGGAGAAACACATGGCATCCGTCAACAAGGTCATCCTCGTCGGCAATCTCGGCGCCGATCCTGAAGTCCGTTACCTGCCGAGCGGCGACGCGGTTGCGAACATCCGTCTCGCGACGACCGACCGCTACAAGGACAAGGCGAGCGGCGAGTTCAAGGAAATGACCGAGTGGCATCGCGTCGCGTTCTTCGGCCGCCTCGCGGAAATCGTCAGCGAATACCTGAAGAAGGGTTCGTCGGTGTATATCGAAGGCCGCATCCGCACCCGCAAGTGGCAAGGCCAGGACGGCCAGGACCGTTACTCGACCGAAATCGTCGCCGACCAGATGCAGATGCTCGGCGGCCGCGGTGGTTCGGGCGGCGGCGGCGGTGGTGGTGACGAAGGCGGTTACGGCGGCGGCTACGGCGGTGGCGGCGGCAGCCGCGGCGGCGAGCAGGCGGAACGCGGCAGCCGTACCGGCGGCGCATCGCGCGGCGGTGCGGGCGGTGCAGGTGGCGGCCAGAGCCGTCCGAGCGCGCCGGCCGGCGGCGGGTTCGACGAGATGGACGACGATATTCCGTTCTGATTTCCCGTATCCGAGAAATGTAAAGATCAACCCCGCCTTTTGGTGGGGTTTTTTCTTTATATATCTGGGATTCAGAGCGTTCCTTGACCCGCAACATTTGCCGGAGGGGTACCGCGGCGGCAGACGATTTTTCGCTGATAACGCATATCGTCAACTTTCGGTGTTAGCAATCCTGAGGCGCGGGCTTCCCCAGGCGTTGCCATGAAAAAGTCGTAAACATTGCGTACCTTGAGTCGGCAGCATCAAGGAGAGACGCATGCAAGTGCGATTTCACGTGGTTACGGTTCTGCATCCAGGAGGGGAGCGTCTTCCAATCCTGCTTGATGCGGAAAGGCAACCGGTGCCATGGATTAACGCGTATCTCATCAAGCACCTGCGTCCCAGGCTGTCTGTCAACAGTCTCATCAAGACGTTGCGCGCTCTCGGTTATATGTGGGCTTGGGCGTTGGCAGAGGCGTTTCCGCTGGAGACGCGTCTAGTTTCTGGCGAAGGTCTGAGTCAGGACGAGATCGTCAGTCAGCTTTACCCCTGGTTGCGGCGCAACTTCCAGACAACCCGAAAAGTTCGCAAGCTCATCGTTTCGCCGAGCACCGTAGCGTTTCGTCTGAACGTCGTTTCGCAGTGTGTCAGGTGGCATCTCGAGTGCGCGATATTCGCGATGCCAGTGGGTAGCCCAGAAATTCGCGAAATGCGAGAGAGGTTGACGTTCATTGAGCGTAGCTTCTCAACAGCGGGGCGCGTGCGCGTCGAGTCTTCGACTCATGCGACGCCGCTGTCGACAGATCAACAGCAACGACTATTGCGGATCTGCCATCCTGACTCTCGCGAGAATCCATGGAAAAAGCCGTATCGGCAGCGCAACTTCCTGATCGTGCTGATGATGGCAATGCTCGGTGTGCGTCGGGGGGAGTTGCTCAAGCTTCGGGTTTCGGACTGCCACTTGTCTCGCGCTATTCCCGAAATCCGTGTGCAGAGATCGCCCGACGATCCAAGTGATCCCCGGATCAACGAGCCGCAAGTCAAGACCGAGTCGAGACTTCTACCGTGCAACACATCGCTAGCCAGGTACCTTAACGACTACATCTGCACGACGCGCCGAAATATCCCAGGAGCCGGCAGGAGCCCGTTCCTATTTCTAAGTCGAGGCGGACAACCGATGAGCCTTGCGCGCGTGAATGGTCTCCTTGATCAGATCGCAATTGTTCATCCTGAATTCGAAGGTCTGCACCCGCATTGCCTGCGCAGCACATGTGCGACCAACTTCCGCGAGGCTGGCTTGCGCAATGGATTGGACGAGGAGCGAATCGACAAGGACATGATGTACTTCTTTGGCTGGCGCTCGGCCGACTCAGTGATGCCGTATATCGATGCGGCCATCCGGCGCGAATCGTGTGAGATCAGCCTGAGCTACCAGGCTGCGTCCCTTGGCAGGTCAATCTTCCGGAGCGACGCATGACGAACAGCGACGTGAACCAAGCTATGGCGGAACACCTGCGGCGGTACGGCCTTCCAGCGTTGCCGGATTTCGTTGTTGACCGGGATGGACGGCGAATGGACCTCCATGGCACGGTATGGAAGTTTAATGTGGCGACTGAGCACATAGCCGTCGACTGGTCCAGCTTTGCCGACTGCAATGCGATTGTGAGCTATGCGCTGCGGCGATGGGCCGTGCTGCTGCTTGCTCAACAAGCTGGCCGAACCGTGGCGAACGGTATCCGCACCATTGTCGATGCGCTTCGCGATCCCCTCTCAGAACGGGGTCAACATATGTGGCCAGGGCTGGCCGAGATTACTGATCCAGTGCGTATGCGAACGGCTCTGCGCGCCCAGATGGAAAGGGCAATTCAGGGCCTGCGAGTACGGAAAGCAATGGTCGACTTTTACGTCCTGCGCCATTGGTATCTTTGGTCATCGGAAATGTTGGACTGCCTCGGTTTCGACGAGGAATTCGCTCTCGAACTCGATGAAGTTCAAATTCCTGCGCGACCGTCGCGTCTTGCGGTTGAACTCGAGGACGAGGAGTGCGGTCCGCTCTGGGATACCGAAGTGACGATTCTTCGTCGCGCGCTGCTGGAGGATGTATCGACGGCGCGTCAGCACGTAATGCAGCGCGCGGCAGTCGCGCTCAGTCTTGCATACGGTCGCAATCCATCTAACTTCTGCCTGCTGCGGGAGACAGACTTTAGGAATGTGCTTGCAGGGTTTGACGTGCTGGAGCAATGGACGCTCTCAATTCCCAGAATTAAGAAGCCGGGTGTTGGTGCCAGGCAGGCCTTTATCGAGGAACGCGTGAGCGACGAACTGGCGGGCTTCTTGCGGACGCTTCTTGATGCGAACAAATTGGTTGACTGTGGCGATCACCCCCGGCCTATCTTCATGCGCGAGAATTTTGATCGTTGGTGTCAGGACACCGGCGTCGGTGAATACGGCTACCACATTAAAGTCGATGAATTCCGCCTGTTGATAAAACGGTTTGCCGTACGGATGAATCTTTTTTCCCCACGTACGGGGCAGGCTCTTCATGTTACTTCCCGTCGGTTGCGCTATACGTTCGCGACGACAATGGTGGAATTGGGTGTGTCAAAGAGAGTGCTTGCCGCCATGCTTGATCACTCCGACACGCAGCACGTTCAGGTTTATTACGCCCTGAAGGGGCGGCGCCTGACCAAGATTCTCGATCAGGCGGCCGCGCTGAAGATGGGGCCGCTGATGAGGCTGTTTCGTGGAACACTGGTACCGTCATCCGAGTGTGCCGTGAGTGGCCCTGATCCTACGAAGCGCATCCAGTTCGTTGGTGATATATCGGCGGTACTGCCGGTTGAAATCGGAGCCTGCGGACAGGATCAGCTTTGTGCCCTTGATCCACCGTTCTCGTGCTACCTCTGTCCAAAGTTCCAACCCTACGTGGAAGCCGACCATCAGGCGGTGCTAAGCGAACTGCTCGCGGGCCGCAAGTACCGTCAAACGAAATACGGCGCGCGTTTGTCAATCCAGTTGGATGATGTCATCTACGCGGTTGCGCAAGTGATCCGAGAGGTCGACGAATATGTCTGCGGGCGTCGCAAGAAAGCGTAAATCGATGGCGGCGCTTGCCAGTGCGGTTGGCAAGCTGTCGGATAACTGGATCGTCAACCGTGAGACGCTAGTAGACAAAGCAAAGGTCTTAGTCCCGTTCCCGGGCGTGGAATGGGACGGTACTGTCTGGGATGTATCGTTGGCTTACCTGCACCGCACCCGTGGCTACAAAGCGGACCGACCAGCCCAGCGTCTGCTGTTCACGCAGCATAGCCACGTGCCACGGATGCCCGGGGCGCCATTTAGGGGGGCGTTTGGGGATGTCGTGAAGTCGCTTATATGCCAGCGGCATCGTCAACGGGGGCAGTCGGCAAGCAGTCACATGGTGTTTATCCGGGCTTCGCGCTACGTGTTCGATGCATTGGCAGATAGAGACTATGACATCGGCCAGTTGACGGCGAATCATCTGGATGCTGCGGCTGCAAGGCTGTTCGAGCGCGAGAGGGAGTCAACGGCATACAAGGTCGTTGGTCACATGGAGGAGTTCGCCGATGCGCTAGATCGTAACGGTTTGTGCAGGATACGACTCGACTGGCGCTGCCGACGCAAATCCCGTCCGAAATCAATGACGCCTGGTCGGATTGACGACTTGGCACAGCAGGTCGGGCAACATAGTCAGCTACCAGATGAGGAGGCCATCCGCGCGATCGGCTACCTCTATCAGCAGATCCCACGTGACGCATCGCCACATGATCCCGTCAGTGCCGATCGCATCATGATTCTGATTGCAACGGTAATGGTCTGCACCGGGCTGCGCATTGGCGAAATGCTGACCTTGCCAGAGAAACCCATCTCCCGTGCTGAAGACGGCAGCAAAAATCTGCGCTATGCGCGCTTGAAGGGACGTGCCGACGATGTGGCCGTCGAGTGGCTTATCAAACCGCTGTTGACGGAGACCGAGGAGGTCGTCGAAGCAGCACTGATCGAGCTATGGGAGGCGACGCAGGGAGCTCGCCAAATATCCCGCTCGTTCCATGAGTCGGGCGAGCTACTCGCAGCCTTACCGTTACAGGCGGAAATTGTTGGCACTTCGTTACCCGCAATACTCGGACTGCGCAGCAAAGCGGTCGCGCAGTTCCTGAAAGCTCGGCGCATCACTTACACCGTCGTCGCGAAGAATATTCGGATCAGTCGCGAGGCGCTGCTTCAGGGAATTCGGGGCGACCACTGGGCATCGCCCACCATACCCGGCACACCCGGTCGCGGCCTTGCGCTCCATGAAGCGCTCTGCGTTGTTTACACAAATCAGATGCACCGTGGCACTCGAACGACGCTGACCTACGCGGCGCGTCCGATCACTGACCAGAACGTGCGGGATTTCCTGACTGGACGTGGAGTCGTTGGTTCCGTTTTCGAGCGTTACGCGATCGCCGACAGTAGTGGCGGCCAAATAAACGTTCGCTCGCATGGATTTCGTCACTTTCTAAACCATCTACTGGACGAGGGTGGTGCACCGGATCTCGTGCAGACCAAATGGTTCGGGCGCAAGCATGCCGGCGACACAAAGGCCTATCAGCACCTGACGCACGCCCAAAAGGCCGCGCAAGTAGTGGCGGACATCATGGACGGTCAAATCAGCGGTGCGGTGACGGAACTTGCGAAGGTTCTGCCAGCCGAGCTCGCACAGACATTCCTGACTGCACGCATCCATGCCGTCCACGATGTCGGACCGGGAATGTGCATTCACGACTTCCAGATGGCGCCGTGCCCGCGACATCTGCAGTGCACGGTGAACTGCGACGAGTACATCTGGTTGAAGCGCGATGCGTCACGGTCAGACGAACTCAAGAGACAGGCGGCCGTTGTCTATATCAGCCTGCAAAGTGTTCAGAAGCAGATCGACGGACAGGCGTTGGTTGAGCCGGACTGGATGAGGCACCTGCGTATCCGGTACGACCAGCTGATGACGCAATTGGCACCGCTCAACTTCGGGGAAGTAGATCTTGTACGCTATATCGATCAAGGGGGCTGCCATGCCGAAGGCGATTCGAGCTAACTCGAAAATCAGTGCTGCAAAGTTGACGAGCATCATCGCTGAGCTTGAGCGGTGGCGAGACAAGGAGCTCGGCGTCAAACTGACATGGGAGAGGATTGAAGCGTTTTCAGGATTTACGCGGCAAGCACTGAGTCGTCACCCGAAGATTGCAAGTGCATATCAGTGAGGTCGGACGGAATTCGTGGAGGCCAACGGGTTAAGCAGCGATCTGATTCAAATAGAAGCGCTGCGTGAACGCGACAGGCGATTGGTAGTTCAGACGCGCCTGCGTGCGCTGCCGGTTGTAGAAGATTTCGATGTATTCGCTGATCGCCAGGCGCGCCTGCTCGCGCGTGGCGAAGCGTTGATGATAGACCAGTTCATTCTTCAGCGTTCCCCAGAAGGATTCGATGGGCGCGTTGTCGTAGCAGTTGCCACGGCGGCTCATCGACGCGCGCATGTCAAACTGGCCGATGAGTGCTTGATAAGCCAGCGCACAATATTGCGACCCACGGTCGCTATGATGAATCAGGCCCGCCGGCGGTCGTCGGGTTGCGACAGCGCGAAACAGTGCCTGCATGACCAGATTTTTCGTCATACGTTCGCTCATCGCATAGCCGACGATTTCGCCGCTGTACAGGTCCTTCAGGCCGGCAAGATACAGCCAGCCCTCGTCGGTCGCGATATAGGTGATGTCACCGCACCAGGCCTGATTGGGCGCGGTCACTGAGAAATCCTGGTTCAACAGATTCGGCGCGACAGGCAGGTCGTGCTTCGAATTCGTCGTGGCCTTGAACCGGCGTTTCTGCTTGCAGCGCAGTCCCAGTTTTCTACGCAGTCGCCTGATCCGGTGCACGCCGATTCGCACGCCACGTTCATCGAGATGTTGCTTCAGGCGCTCGGGCCCGAAGCTTTCCCGAGTTCGCTGATGTGCCGCAAGTACCTCCGCTTCCAGGCGAGGCTCCTGCTGCGTTCTTTCGGACGGCCCGCGCTTGCGCCACGCATAGTAGCCGCTCACCGATACACCCAGCACGCGGCACATCGGCGGCACGGGATAGTCCTGTCGCATTTGTTCGATCACGCCGTACTTCACCGCGACTCCTTCGCGAAGTACGTCGCGAACTTTTTTAGCAGATCGCGCTCCATTTTGACCTCGGCCAGTTCGCGCTTGACCTGCGCCAGCTCGGCCTCCATTTCCGTCAGTGGCCTCTGGTGCCGGCCGACATCTTTCAGCTTACCGGCCTTCGCCGCGCGCACCCAGTTTGCCAGCGTCTTGATTGGGATCGACAAGCGCCGGGAAGCTTCCGATACCCCCACACCTTCGGCCAACGCCAACTTGACCGCTTCGTCGCGAAGCTCCTTCGTATAGACCGCTCTTGGAATTCGATTCATCCATGCCTCCGTTTCTCGATTTTACGAAACGTTGGCTTCCATTTTTTCCGACCGGCCTCACAGGAAGCCAAACAGTCCCTGTCAATGCCTGGTCGTCGTTCCCGGTCACGTTCGCAAGACGACGAGCGCGCGTACTTTGACGAAACTCTTGCTTCGCTACGAGCGGAGGTGAGGCGATACGAAGCATTGGAACAGGAGTGGCTTCGGCGTTGGCAACGCATCGCATTCCATTGCTCCAGACGCGGGCTGAGCATCGGTGAACTTGATCAACCGCTGGATGATCCAGGACGAAGCTTCGATGCAGGAAGAAGAGTGTGATCGCAGCTCAATCGGAGTTCTCGATCGTCGACGCTGCACGGTCGAACCTCGGTCACTGCCGCGAGTTCTATTGCGCTTCTTCAAGGATAGTCAGTAATTCACTTCTCAGGTCGGACAGGGCCGACTCCACCCCATTGTCGTTGTATTCGTCCAAGTATGCAGTGGCTATGAGCGTGAGAGGGTGGACGCCTAGTACCTCTGCCAACTGCTCGATCTTTCCGAGAGTAGGAGACTTGAGGCCGCGCTCGACGGTGCTGACATAGGTGCGGCTGGAGACAACGCCGAAGTCCTCTTGAGATACTCCTTTCGCTTGGCGAAGCATCCGCAACGCTGCGCCGATTCGCGCCGATGAGTGCATGCAAGCCCCCTCGATAAAGGACTTGATGTACTCATTTCGAACACTAAAGAACTACAATCTATAGTGTTCATTTGGTATCATCGGCGCCATGTTTGCAACACACAAAGCCAATGCATTGCCGTTTTATTCCGCCGTCGCGGGGGATCAATTTTCTGTATGGTCGATCGTCGACATCTGGGGAGGCAATGACGCACTTGTTCTCCAGCTGTCAGAGAGTGCTCAGCGAGGAAGTCCAAGAAAAGTCACCCTTGTCGATTTGAAGGATTGCCCAGCTGTAATCCAGCAGTGCGTTAGCGATGGACTCGTGGTTCGCGGTGCTGCAATCCTGCGATTGAGTGCCGCGTGTTCGTCGCGGATGTGGAAGCTTGAAGCGTTGCGAGAGATTCGTGCCGGTGTGATTCCACCGACGGTGCAGAAGAGTCGCAACGTACGCCAACGTCCAGCCATGGCGTTGATTGCCGAGGACGGTTCTCGGCACTACCTCCCGATGGCAGCCGATGCTCCGACATACCCTAGCAAGGGCCAACGAGTTTATCGTCGATCGATCACCACGAAAGCGAGTACCGGGAACTTGTGACGTCCGATCTACCGGGGCCAGGGTGGGTGTCGCGAGGCATCGTAGACATGTCCGCCCGACGTGCGACTCGATGCTACGGCGCTTACCTTTTCGACGTGCTTCTCATCATTCTCGGTAGGTACCGTGGAACGGATGAGATCCCGTTCCAATTCACGACGATACCGACTGTCACTCCCTATCCAGATCAACGACGAGCTGTCGTGTCACCTCTGGCTTCGCTGTCAGCGAAATAAACTTCGCTGTCAGCGAAGTTTATGCTATGCTGAAGTCTGGTTGGTGTTGAAGATAAAGCCAGCGTGGTACCTGGACCGTTTTCATCGGTCTGCGGAGAGGTAACTCTCCAAACCTTACCCCGGCACGTGTGCTCGGGGCCCCGCCCGCCGCCTGGTACGGCGGGCGGAGACGGATAGGCAGGGGAAACGTCGTCCCGCTTCGATTTCTCGTTACGTACTGGTCCCGAGGCAATTGTGCCGAGGGGTAACGAGAGAACACCATGGTCAAAAAAACCATACCCAACCAGGGACGACAGTCAGTGCATCAATCTCGGGGCGGTTCGTGGGCCAAGCTTCGGCGAGCCCTGGTCAACCCCAAGACCGTGTCACTGTTGATGGGATGGCTTCGCGTTGCTGTTGCGATTGCGCGGCTGTTCGATCACTGGACGCGGTGAGCGCCGACACCCCTGCCTAGTCCTTGTTTTGAAAGGAGGCGATCAAATGTTGCACAAGGCTTTACGCCACCTTCGCCGATATCATCGAATGACCCAGGAAGAGTTGGCGAGCCGCCTCGAGATTTCCAACAACTACTTGTCGGAGATCGAATCGGGCAAGAAGGCGCATGCAATCACGGTCGATTTGCTGAACAGATATGCGAGCGTGTTTGGCGTACCCGTGTCGAGCCTGATGCTGTTCTCCGAGGAGTTGGAATCCGACAAGCGCAGCGAGAAGATTCGTGTTGCGATGGCGTCAAACGTGCTGAAGGTACTGGACTGGGTAGCCGCCGATGACGAGAGACGCGCGTAAGCGAGATAAATCTGCGGGGCGTGCACGACTGCGCAAGAACAAGTCGGCGCGCTATCCGATCGAATCGTCTCCGCTCTGGAAATTGTCGAGCATTCATCAACTCGCGGTACTGATCGGCATTCCAGTCGATGAGCTTGAGGCCACGTGCATGGCGCCGACGTACCATCGATTCGATGAAGCATCGAAGGACGGTAAGGAGCCGCGGCACATCCAAGAGCCTACTGGAGCCACGCTGCGTGCTCACTATCGCCTTGTCAGGCATCTAGATAGTATTCAACGGCCCGATTTCCTGCATTCCGCCACGAAGAAGCGCTCACACATTACGAACGCTCGAGCTCATGCCGAGAGCGGTGGTGCCGTAGTGGCGATGGATATACGCAAATTCTTCGAGAGCACAATGTATCAGCACGTCAAGAGTTTCTTTCACAAAGATCTCGGCTGCTCGCACGATATTGCTCGGTTCTTGGCAAACATCTGTACTGCGGATGGACATCTGCCGACTGGCAGTTGCATCAGTCCGTTGCTCTCGTATTTCACGCATCGTCATCTTTTCGCAGACATCGAACGACTCTGCGCTGAGCGTGGTGTCACGATGACCCTTTACGTTGATGACTTGACCCTATCGGGCCCTCATGCGACAAAAGGCCTGCTATTTGAAACAAAGGTAATGATTAAGCGGTGTGGTCTGCGAACGAAGGATGCAAAGGACGCTGTCGTGCGGCCGGGAAAGGCAGCCATCATTACGGGAGTCGTGCGACGCGACGGCGGTGTTCGGCTTCGCAACAAGCACCACGGTGCGATTGTGGCAATTCAAGATTCGATTGCGACAGCCGGTGATAACAACCGCGACGTGCTGAGAGGACGATTGGCGGCTGCGCGAGCAGTGGAGCCGAGCGCTGCTGCTCGTCTCGAGGAGCGATTGACGCGTATGATGACGAGAAAGTCGGTGAACGAATCGCTCAAGTAAGGGAGCGATATACGGCGGTATCATAGCGTCGATTAGTATTGAGTCAATGACGCTACGAGCAGTCCGAGCGAGAAGTTCGGGGATCGGATGCTCACGATGTGCGAAGACGTATGTCAATGCGCAAGAAGAAATATATGAGGGGATATGTGTACAAATCCGACTCAGAAGCCAGTGCGGAAGAGCCGTTTTTCGGTCAAGCGCGGCGTTATTCCTCCGTCGTCCCAGATTTTGCTAATTCACCCCGACCAGTGGGAGAAGCTTGTCGAGGTGGCCTGCCTAAATCGTCCGCTCGGCGGTGGCGCGAAGTACGCCTTCGTCAAGCATTTGGGCGGCTCTGGGGATGGTGGGCGCGACGTCGAAGCTCGCCTGGTTCCCGCATTGAGCGCGGGGCAATGGGACTTGTTCCAAGGCAAGCATTATGACCACGCGTTGACGCCGACCGACGTGTTCAAAGAACTGGTCAAGTTCTTCAAGCACTTAGCGGCGAAGACTTACCCTGAGCCGCGCTACTACTACCTCTGCGCACCGCGCGGCGTGGGTAATGATCTGCATAATCTGCTAGCCAAGCCCAACGAATTCAAACAGCGCCTGCTGGACGCATGGAAGGCGGAGAGAACAGGGCTTCAGGGGCGTGCCGCTGAGTTGACTCAGGAACTCGAGAGTCTGGTTACTGCTTTCGACTTCCGGAATATCGTCGAATGCCAGACGCGAGACATTCTGGAATGGCATGCCCTGGATCGAAAGGCCCACTTCGAACTGTTCGGCATCGAGGGGGAGCGTGGTGACGATCCCTTGGCCCCAACCGCCCCCGAAGTCCGTGAACATGTCTACATCGAGGAGTTGCGGAAAGTTTACGCTGAAGTTTGCGGCATGAGCTTGACGCTTGATGAACTGATGTCATCGGATTCGTGCGGTGAGCATTTCCAAAGTCATCGTGTGCTTTTCTACTGCGCTGAAGGCCTGAAGACATTCAGTAGAGATACGTATGGAGAAGCCGAGTTCGATGCATTGCTGAACATGGTGCTGACCGGCATAGGGCCGAAGGTCAAAAGCCCGCGACACCGAACCGGGCTCGACAGGCTTGAGGCGGGCACCAGTGGCGCCGAGCAACTGGTCGTCAGCGATAGCGTACTTGCTCCCAAATTGCGGCCTGGTGATCTGCCGGGTACCTGCCACCACTTGGTGAACCAGAAGAGGCTAAAGTGGGTCAAGTGAAGCGACGGGCGCTGCCTGTATTCAATTCACCCTTCGAGCTTGGCATACGCATGGTCTACTTGCTGCAGGCACTCACGCCGCGAGGAGCGGACCTACAGAAACTGGTGCTTCTCGACTATGCCATCGTGTACTCAGCCGACTTGAACGGACCGAGCAGCTTGCATACGCCCATCCCATTTCGCGGCGCGGAGCTCATGAGCCGACGCGAGCTAATTGAGCAGGGGCTCTACTTAATGAGCACGCGTGGCTTGGTGACGGCCACGTGGGGTGCAGATGGGATCACTTATTTTGCAGGGGATCTCGCGCGAACTATGACGGGCGCGCTGACTTCAAACTATCTGCGCGAGTTGGAGCACCGCTGCACATGGGTAGCGGAACACTATGGTCAAGCAGGCTCCACGGAACTCACTGCTCAGTTCGCTGCTAGCGGCCACCTGTGGGGCGCCGAGCTTGAGTCGGTGGCACGAGATGGAGGCGGCGTATGGGCATAGTTCTGACGTCTCTTTCGGTCCTTGGGCCCGATCGTGAAGTCGCTCAAGTCACGTTCCACCCCAAGCGGCGGCTGATCCGAGGACCAAGTGAGACCGGGAAGTCGTACATCTACGACTGCCTCTGGTACATGTTGGGAGGCGACGATTTTCCCGAAACGTTTCCGTTGTCGCAGGGTTATCAGGAATTTTGCTTGCGGTTTACCGCTCTCGGCGATGAATATGAAGTCCGCCGCGGGATATCTGGCGGCGGCACGGCAATTTACTGGCGAGCGTTGGGCAGCCCCGAGGAACAAGCGTTCGAGCCTCTGGATCAAGACCTCGGGAAATTGCTCGTGAGCCTGTCTGGTGCTGACGGCAAGCAGATTCTGCGCAATCACAGTAAGCGGGGCGCTGTGACGGGGGACGACCTTCGTCACTGGGCGTTGTGGTCGCAATCCGATATCCCCGCTAAGCAGCCCAGCGTTGGGATCGGGCAAGCAGCGTCGAAGCGTGAGGCTTCTTTCCATCTATTCGTGACGGGTACCGACGACTCCGGTATTCAACTCCGCAAGTCTCTGTCAGAGGCCGAGCGTGCCCGCGGCGAGTTACAAGCCGCTGAGGCTGCTTTAGCGCGCATTCAAGAATTCATGTCGACGGATCTGAATCGCGGGGATGTAGCAGACGCGCTGGAGCGGGTGGATAGTACTTTGTCGGCGATGACGAGCCAGTATGACGCGCGTGCTTCCGCATTGCAGGATCTGCGCAAGCAGATTGCAGAAACGTCAGACAGTTTGCGCAGAGTAGAAAATAGACGAAATCATGCGCAGTCCATGATTAGCCGGTTCGAGCTGCTGGACAAGAAGTACACGAACGACTTGGCACGCCTTGGTGGCACTAGCGAGGGCGTCGCATTCTTCCAGGAACTTCCAACGGTGGATTGCCCCTTGTGCGGCACGCCGGCGGAAAGTCAAGTTGACCCTAACGACCTGCGTCCCGGGGCGCCTGGCAATTATCGAACGGCCATCGCGGCGGAGGTCGAGAAGATTCGTATCTTGCGCATCGGACTCCTCGGGGCACTCCACCACGAGCGAAACCGATATCAACTCTGCAAGACTGACGCTGAGAAACTTGCGGGTGATATGAGTGCGTTGCAGAACCGTGAGGCGACAGTTCTACAGAACGCACGCATAGAATTTACTGCTGACCCGAAGAGCTTGGCGCTGCGACGTTCTGAGCTCTCGGCGCAACTGAGTAACTTCGACGAGATGCAGCGCTTAACAGCCGAGATTGGTCGTTTGAAGAAGGCTACCGTTCGCAAGCGCATCACCGTAACTCGTGAAGCCGGTACATTCGGGCGCGAGGTGGCGGATCGTGCGAGGGAGTTGTTGAGTGCCTGGGGGTTCAACGCTATCGAAAATATCGCACTCGATGACGACGCGTGCGACCTGCGTATCGACGATCGCTCAAGATTGAGCTACGGCGCGGGTGTGCGAGGTCTGTACCTATCCTCGCTAATGGTTGCACTCATGGAGCATGCCCTTGAGAAAGGACATCCCCATCTCGGTGTCGTTGTCTTGGATTCCCCCTTAAAGACGTACGCAGATCCGGAGTCGACCGAGGAACATGAGGTACCTCCTGCAACGATCGTTGATCGGTTCTATAGCTGGATGTCTACATGGAGCGGACGTGGCCAAGTCATTGTTCTCGAGAACGAACCCATAAAGTTGGAGACTGCGGAAGCACTCGATCCCATCACGTTCACGCGTATTCGTGGCAAAGGTAGGTACGGTTTTTATCCATTACGCGACGGCGTCAGCCATGGTTTGGAAGCCGAGGAAGCCGAGGAAGCTGAGTCGAGCGAAGCAGGTGGTGTGCCCAGCGACGATCTGGGCGATGAAGACGACGCAGGAATGGGAGTGCGGAGCTAGTACCGCGTTGCTGCTACCTACGTTGGACACCTAGTGGCTCAACGTTCTAGCTTGTTCTCGGTCCCATACGTTCATCCAATATGAGCTTGATCAAGACGAAGTACGAAAGACTGGCCCCTCGAATGGAGTACCTCTGTGATGAGGTGGTTCTGGCGCTTGCTTGGAAGAAGGCTTCGGCGTACGTCCGAAGGCACAACTGGTATGCAGACACGTTAGAGTTGGATGCCTCCGGGCTCAATCTCGAGGGGTTGACCCAAGCGTGGTCTGAGGTCGGACGGAATTCGTGGAGGCCAACGGGTTAAGCAGCGATCTGATTCAAATAGAAGCGCTGCGTGAACGCGACAGGCGATTGGTAGTTCAGACGCGCCTGCGTGCGCTGCCGGTTGTAGAAGATTTCGATGTATTCGCTGATCGCCAGGCGCGCCTGCTCGCGCGTGGCGAAGCGTTGATGATAGACCAGTTCATTCTTCAGCGTTCCCCAGAAGGATTCGATGGGCGCGTTGTCGTAGCAG
Source organism: Burkholderia ubonensis (assembly GCF_001718695.1). Lineage (NCBI taxonomy): Bacteria > Pseudomonadati > Pseudomonadota > Betaproteobacteria > Burkholderiales > Burkholderiaceae > Burkholderia > Burkholderia ubonensis. The sequence continues at coordinate 2,906,253 of NZ_CP013420.1, forward strand.
TTGCCACGGCGGCTCATCGACGCGCGCATGTCAAACTGGCCGATGAGTGCTTGATAAGCCAGCGCACAATATTGCGACCCACGGTCGCTATGATGAATCAGGCCCGCCGGCGGTCGTCGGGTTGCGACAGCGCGAAACAGTGCCTGCATGACCAGATTTTTCGTCATACGTTCGCTCATCGCATAGCCGACGATTTCGCCGCTGTACAGGTCCTTCAGGCCGGCAAGATACAGCCAGCCCTCGTCGGTCGCGATATAGGTGATGTCACCGCACCAGGCCTGATTGGGCGCGGTCACTGAGAAATCCTGGTTCAACAGATTCGGCGCGACAGGCAGGTCGTGCTTCGAATTCGTCGTGGCCTTGAACCGGCGTTTCTGCTTGCAGCGCAGTCCCAGTTTTCTACGCAGTCGCCTGATCCGGTGCACGCCGATTCGCACGCCACGTTCATCGAGATGTTGCTTCAGGCGCTCGGGCCCGAAGCTTTCCCGAGTTCGCTGATGTGCCGCAAGTACCTCCGCTTCCAGGCGAGGCTCCTGCTGCGTTCTTTCGGACGGCCCGCGCTTGCGCCACGCATAGTAGCCGCTCACCGATACACCCAGCACGCGGCACATCGGCGGCACGGGATAGTCCTGTCGCATTTGTTCGATCACGCCGTACTTCACCGCGACTCCTTCGCGAAGTACGTCGCGAACTTTTTTAGCAGATCGCGCTCCATTTTGACCTCGGCCAGTTCGCGCTTGACCTGCGCCAGCTCGGCCTCCATTTCCGTCAGTGGCCTCTGGTGCCGGCCGACATCTTTCAGCTTACCGGCCTTCGCCGCGCGCACCCAGTTTGCCAGCGTCTTGATTGGGATCGACAAGCGCCGGGAAGCTTCCGATACCCCCACACCTTCGGCCAACGCCAACTTGACCGCTTCGTCGCGAAGCTCCTTCGTATAGACCGCTCTTGGAATTCGATTCATCCATGCCTCCGTTTCTCGATTTTACGAAACGTTGGCTTCCATTTTTTCCGACCGGCCTCAGTCATTCGAGGTCGCAAATAAGCACTATGAGCCCAACCCCGCCAGATTGGTGCCGGCACCGAAGAATGGGCGCTGGGGCTTCGCAGAGAATCTACCGGGTGGGTGGGGGCCGCTCCCGTCTCTGGATAACCAGGATAGTGCATCGACACTGCTGACTCTGCGTCCCTTGGCGCATGTGGGCATTCGCGAACAGACCATCGCTACCGCAGTGCTGCTCTGCCTTGCCGACTGTATCGAGACCGCACAGGGCAATCCGGCTGTGAAGGCTACGGAAGCGCTGGGGAAGGGGGTCTTCAGCTATGGAAATCGGCTTTACTGCCGTTGGAGCGACGACGATAGCCAAGCGAGATTCTCGTGGGGCAGTTCTGACACATACAGTCGCTACTACGCTGACTATCAGCAGTTTGTCGCTCGGCCCAGGGAGGTCGCTGCCGCGCTCGAGGACGAGTTCGACAATGAAGACGATGCGCGCGTTTTGATGGTGAAGCTCGATGTCAGCGCCTACTACGATCGAATCAATATTCCACGGCTCATCGCAAAGCTGAAGAATGAGTACAACCGCTACTGGGGCGACGACATTGAAAGACCGATGGACGATGATGCGTTCTGGGTGGCCGCCGAGGCTGCGCTGACCTTCGAGTGGTCTACTGCCGATGATGCGCTCAAGGGGCTGTTGAAGAATAGCGAGCTGCCGCGTGGTTTGCCGCAAGGGCTCATGGCGAGTGGCTTCTTTGCCAATGCCTACCTACTGGAGCTTGATCGTGCGATTGGGCTTGCATGCCAGAAGCGGCGCAATATCAAAATCGGTGACCGCGAATCACTGGTGACGCTTCACGACTACTGCCGCTACGTCGACGACCTGCGCTTGGTAGTGTCTACCGATGACCCTGAGTTGGACCTCGCCGAGTTGCAGACGGGCATCACAAACTGGACTCAAAGGCAACTGAACAAATCTTTGGGCGACGCTCAAGGGAAAATCACACTGACCCTTAACGGCGCCAAGACCGAAATTGAGCTGCTGAGCAAAGTTGCGAAAGGCACAAGCATTGCTAATCGCATGCGGCAGGTCCAGCAGCAACTCAGTGGCCCATTCGATCTATCTTCGTTGGAAGATCTCGAGACAGCATTGAATGGCCTCCTGTCGATGGCAGAGGTGGAAGGAGCAACCAGCAAGGTACGGAAGCCCCGCGGCGTTCCTGCCTTGGCCCTTGTAACCAAACCACCGATGGACGTACGTGATGACACGCTTACCCGATTCGCTGCATTCCGCATCTGCAAATCGCTGAAGCAGCGCCGGCTTTTGACCGACTTGGGCGAGACGCGCGAGAACGGTACGGCCGGCGAGCAGCTTCAACAGGACTATGAACTTGCCGCTCGGCGCTTGGTTGGTGCTTGGTCGGAAAACCCTTCGCTTGTTCAAGTTCTGCGGTACGCGTTTGACCTATTTCCCTCAGCATCTCTGTTACGGGATGTCCTCGACGCACTTGCCCGGAAGTTTCAGGACGCAGACAGTCATTCTGACCAAGCATCTGTCGCTTGGTACATTTTGGCCGAGCTGTTTCGTGCGGCTGCCACGGAAACAGGCCGATCGTCGGTCGGTGATGACGGGCTGCAGGTCGGGGATATCGACGAGTACCGTGCGGAGCTTGCTGAGTATGCAGAGACGGTCCTGCAGAACGGCGACTGTCCGTGGTTTGCGCAGCAACAGGCTGCGCTACTGCTAGCTACACTTGGCTCTCCCTCGAACTTACTGAGTGACGAACCAGAACTTGCACGCTATCGCGTCCTCCATGCGTACCTCTCCGGTCGATATCAATCTGAAGGTCTCCCAGACGATGACGTTATCGGAATTGCCATCGTGGGGTATCAGCTGGAAGGCAACGCGCGTAGGTTTGCAAACTGGCTCCGTCGCTTCTCGGTTAAGCGAAGTAAGAACAGCACCCGCCGCGCATTCGAGCTGGTATACAAGGGCGACCCATCTCTTTTCGATGCGATTACCACGCTCCGCGCCAACGGTGCCGCTTTTTTTGATCGCGAGCTCCTCAACCCAGAGCAGGCTCTGCACGTTGATTCTCGGAACAAGGATGGCGAGCCTCTTCCAACCGGGGTCTGGCTCCGCCTCAGCAGGGCTGCTTGTCATTCCACGAGACCGTTTAGGCATGAGAACGCGCTGCTGAGGCTTGCGCAATGCCTGACCGAAGTGGATGACTGGACTCGGCCGGACGATACGATCTACTCAGCCTTTGACTTTGATGTGATGTGCGAAGACTGGACGCGGCTCGACGACCCCGACGGCCCATCGCTGCATGTTCGTCTCCAGCCAAAGAGCGCGCAACGAAAGACGCCGCGATTCCGGGCTCCAGCGTGGTGCAAACCCGAGTTGAGTTGGCAGTACGCGATTGGCGCAATCCTGCGTGCCGCTGCGGTTGGCAGCAACGACTTCACCCTCGTTTGGCGCGTCGGCGGGAGCGAGTCTGGTTGGTACCGCGGACTTTCAAGTACCCCGTCACGTCGACAAGTTGGGATGCTCCATTCCTCGCAGGCTCTGGGCGGCACTGCCTCGTCAGTTACGCCATGGTTTAGTGGCCTGCTCAACGTTCTGCTTCGATGGCCCGGGATTGAGGTTGACCCGGACGAGCATCCGGCCTCAAGCACTGCCGAAGTGAAGGATCTGAGGGGCATCATTAACGAGCGCCTCAAGGTCCAGAGCGGAATTTTTGGCCGCAGCACTGGTTCACCGGTCTACCGCTACCCCGTACGTTGGCAGCTCCGCGATTCCCGGTCGCTGCGAGTCGTCGTCGTCCAGGGGTTGCTTCCAAGCGTCGCGGACTTCAAGACACATGAACTCGACGGTCTCAGCAGCAACCCTTTCCGAACGCAACACCGCAATCACACCGCCGCGCTGTTGAACTTGGTCGCGAAGAAACTCGATGCATACGAGCGCCTCGGTGACGGCGCGAAGAAGCCAATCGTTGACCTCGTCGTCTTCCCCGAGTACTCAATTCATGTTGGTGACCAAGACCTGCTTCGAGCCTTCTCCGATGACACCGGTGCGATGCTCCACTACGGCCTGCTGGGAGCGCTGCACCCGATAACCGGGAGGCATACAAATGCGTCACGCTGGCTGATTCCGGTCCGAACGAGCAGCCGGAGATCGTGGATCGAAGTTGACCAGGGAAAGTTGCATCTCACGGGCGTTGAGCTGGGGATGGGGGTTGAGAAGTGGTGTCCATACCGGGTGGTGATAGAGCTACAGCTGGACCAGCTCACATCGTATCGGATGGTGGGAGCCATCTGTTACGACGCCACTGACCTCGCGCTTGCCGCCGACATGAGGAACGAGTCGCACATGTTTGTGGTGCCTGCACACAATCAAGACATTAAAACGTTTGACAGCATGATTGCCGCGCTCAGATATCACATGTATCAGCACGTAGTCGTCTGCAACATCGGTGAGTTCGGTGGCTCGTCCGCGCAGGCTCCGTATGACGATGAACATCGACGCACTATCTCCCACGCGCATGGGGCGAACCAAATCTCGGTGGCTGTCTTCGACGTGCCGATGGACCACTTCGGTCCCAAGCTTCTCGCGTTGTCGCCGGGAGCGCCGAAGATGGTGAAGAAACGACTAGGTAAGACACCACCAGCGGGGCTTGCGCGTCGGCCATAGCAGGTAGCTTTTCAATTCAGCTACCGAAGGGGCTTATATAGGGACTTAACTCTGAATGATGATGTGGCAATGGCGGGGGCGACTCGAGGCCTGAAATTTGACAGACACGACACTCGATTAGTCGCGAGGACAATGCGGCCGTAGCTAGGCAGTCATGCATTGCCGAAAGTCGGCGTCGCCGCGATTAACTCGAAATAGTTGGCCGCCGACGGAGCAGCGGCCAACTATCTAGTACGCTAGCATTGCTAGACGAGTACTGAGGCTAAATGCAATGAAGCTTGAAAGCGTGATTCAAGAGTGGATGGTGCAATTGGCTGGTGGGGACGGCAGGGTTGGCAACAGCGACTTGTACAGCGTCGTCCGGTATGACGACAGTTCACTGAGCCGGGAGATGAAGAACGAGGTAGAGCGATACGGACTCGAAGGTGGCCTCGGTCCATCACGACACCGCTCGGCCCGTGAGGCTTGTCGAGTACTAAAAAGTCTCGTGGAGCCTCGATTCAAAAGCGCGAACAGGAACATCTCTTTGGATCCTGGGAAGGTTCTCAAACCGGACTTAATTCTCGAGGACGAGATCAGCAGCGCCTTCGTAATAGTGGAACTCAAGCGTAGCCGTAAAACTGCCCGAGAATTCGCTACGGAGCTGCTAGCCTACGCTAACTGCTTATCCGAGCAGTATCCCGGCTCGCAGGTGTTTCTCGTGGCGATCTCGACGAGCTGGGCTCCCCTCGAGCAACACGCATTTGCGCAACTGGCACACTATGAAATCCCCACCCTCGCGTTGGAGTACCGCGAAGAGAGTGCGTACGAACGGACGCCGACCCTACTGGTGCGGGATGACCTGCTACCAATCGCGGATGTCAGACCCTTCTCTCCGGATGCTTTGTTGGCGGATACAAAGGTCTTCTTGCTTCCTGACGACTGGCGTATTCCGCCTCAGGTTGAGCGCTGGTGTAATCGTATTGAGCACGCTGTCACGGCACTAGTGCGCGAGGCAGAAAGAGGGCGCGCATCCGGGTTTGTTGTCGTTTGGTACTGCCCGCGTGAGAGATCGAGTCAATCGCAAGTCAGGCTATTCGTTTCTATGGCAGTGCGTAACTCATTTCGCCCTCAAGAAATCCCTGAATTCAAGACCGAACAGGAGGCAGAGGACTTTGCATGGTCGAATACTTTTACCGAGCTCATCGATGATACGGCAGTACGACTCCTGCTCGATCTTGAAGTCGGCCAAAATATCCTCTCGTACTCGTCGGAATCTGAAGGCATTTGGGCCAATCTTGAGGCTCGACTTGCTAACGAAGGCGCCCACATCTTGCGATTCGACGCCTTCGGTGAGATTGGCGATCAAGTGAGCACTTGGCGCACGCAGCAGCGCTATGCTTTGGCACCCGTAGTTGCCGACATTACCTCATTGCCGACGTGGCATCCTCTCACCTGGTTATCGGCATTGGAGTCGCTTATCGACACAAGCGAGCAGGACGAGGGCGATCCGCTGGCGTGGCATGCATTCCGCTGCGGTGAGAACGTTGGCAGATTCAGATCGGCAAACTTCGGGCAACGCGATGCGCGTCATTTCGGGTGGGCAACGACCCAGGCGCGCTTTGCGAGCACGTGGTGTGAATTTTTTGCATCGAGCTATGAGGCGCCAGCACTATTTGCTCAGGTTATCGGTAACACGCTTCGTTGTGGTCTTCCCCGGTGCGATCTGGCGGTTGAGTTTGCTTCGAAGCGCTTAGCTGAATGCGGCGAACTGGCTCGCTATTGCTTCGCACTGGGGTATCACGTTGGGTCGGGGTGCGATAACGTCGAGTACTTAGTGAAAAGCCGGTATGGCCTGCGAAAAAGCGGGATTCGATTGCCCGACCAACTAGATGCGAAGGTCGACGAGGTGGAAAGAAGTTTCAGCTACCTCTTCACTTCCCCATAGCTGTGTGCCATGTGAGCCTCTATCGCCGTGACGCTTTGATGAAAGAGCGCCTCTTGGCGCTCTGAGGGCGGCACATCGGAAGACAACTCCGAGTCGATGAGGGCTGAAAGAAATGACTGAGAATCGCAGGGATTCTGACGACTGCGCCCTGACCAGCTTCGGTTATTCGATCGGCGGTGGCCGAACCGCCGACGTTGTCGTTAGTTGTTTTCCGTTGGAGGCTGCCATAAAAGTGGTCCAATGACGAACGACGATAACAGGTCGACTTTCGCCATACGTGGCCCAGAAGCCAACGTGGCGCGCAGCTTTATCCAGTTGCTCACGTGAGTCAATAGTCGCGTGAGGGGGCGAATTGGTCCGGCCGCACGTTCATCGCAGATCGTGAGGTTTGCGGCATGGTGTACTACTCAACGAGGATGTATGAGTACCGGTGAACTTCAACTGCGCTCGATAAGTCAGCTAATGACCGAGTCGTTCTTAATCCCCGCTTACCAGCGCGGCTATCGCTGGACCTCTCGGCAGGTAACGGAGTTGCTTGATGACGTCGCCGCCTTCACGGAAAGGCAAAGACCGGTTCAAGGGGAGTTTTATTGCTTGCAGCCAGTCGTCGTCACACGACGTAACGACTACTGGGAACTCATTGATGGGCAGCAACGGCTCACTACGATTTTTCTTATCCTCTCCTACTTCAACAACCGCTTGGTACCCGAAGAGCGCAAGGCCCTATTCGCGCTCAACTACAAGACTCGTGAGAACAGTGCGAGCTACCTGCGTTCCCTCGACGAAAAGCTCCACGAGGAGAACATCGACTTTTTCCATATCTGGCACTCGTACCAAGCCATTCGCGACTGGTTCAAACCTAGGAGCAACCGGTTGAACTACATCGAGGCTGCCTTCCTGAACGAAGTCAAGGTCATCTGGTACGAGGTAGACCGGGCCGTCGAACCGATTGACGTGTTTACGCGACTGAATGTCGGCAAGATTCCACTCACGAACGCAGAGCTTGTGAAGGCACTGTTCTTGCGGGGTGGTAATTTCGACAGCGAGGGACCACGGGCCAAGCAATTGCAGCAACTGAGAATTGCCCAAGACTGGGATGAGATTGAGCGACGCCTGCAGGAAGAGGCATTCTGGTACTTCTTGGCGAATCGACAACAAGAAGCGAATCGCATTGACCTCGTCTTGGGTCTACGGGCCGAAGAGATCCAGCAGGTTGCCAATCGCTGGGATGCCAACAGCCTGTTCCTTGCATTCAACGCGCATCTGGCTGCAAGGCAGGACGCGGTAGCAAACGAGTGGGACGCAGTAAAACGAATGTTTCTGCAACTCGACGAGTGGTTCCGGGACCGCTTCCTGTATCACGTTGTTGGGTTCCTTCTCAGCCAAGAAGTCAAAGTAGGGCAGATACGTGACCTCGCGCGGGGCGCTGGGTCCAAGACCGCCTTCCGAGCCGCGCTGAAGGCAGAAATTTTCAAGCTCGTCTTTGGTAAAACTCGGAGCGCCGCGGATGAGATGGGATTGGCTCGGTTCGTTGAAGGCTACGTCGCGCAGCTGGACTATGAGTCGCATCGTGCTTCCATCCGTCGTCTCCTTCTACTGTTCAATATCGCGTCGCTACTGGAACTCGGCGACAGCGGGCCGTGGTTTCCTTTCGATCACTTCAAGAAAGATCAATGGGACCTAGAACACATTCGCTCGGTGAAATCCGACATGCCTCAACGCGTTGACGCTCAGAAAGCTTGGCTCGGACAGGCTGTCGAATACTTCTCCGAGCCTGAGTTGGCGGCGGTCGGCCGCACGAGTCGCACATGCGAGCAGGAGTTGGCTGAACGTTTGCGCGCGCTGAGCGCGAAGGAACCCTTCGACGCCGTCGCATTCGAGACTGCATTCAACGACGTTATTGACCGCTACGATCCAGGCTCGGATGTTGAGTTCGACAACAGTATTGGCAACTTGACGTTGCTCGACGCTAGTACGAACCGAAGCTACGGGAACGCTATCTTCCCGCACAAACGGCGCAAACTCATCGCGTTGGACAAGGCAGGCCGCTTCGTTCCGCCTTGTACGAAGAACGCCTTCCTGAAGTACTACAGCACCAAGATCGACGAAATGCTGGTCTGGAGTCGTTTGGATGCGAAGGAGCATCAGGAAGCACTCGTCAGTGCGCTGGTGCGGTTCTTCACATATGACGGAGCATGCGTATGAGCGAGGCCCGACAGCATTCATTCGCTACGCTCTTCTCGAGCGTCGATGCCGTTGAAATTCCCATCATTCAACGTGACTACGCCCAGGGCCGCGAGCAGTCCACTGAGGTCTTGGGTGGCTTCCTGGCGTCGCTGCGGGACGCATTGAGCAGTGAGGACGGGCGCGGGATTGACCTCGACTTCATCTACGGGACATTCGAGGACAGTGCAAGCAGTGTGCTGTCCCTGCTCGACGGCCAACAGCGTCTAACAACCCTGTTCCTCCTGCACTGGTACGTCGCAATGTGCGAGGGGCAGTTGGAAGACTTCAGGGCTCGCTGGACGAAAGGCGGGCGCTCCAGGTTCACTTACGCCACGCGGCCTAGTTCGGCTGAGTTCTTTGACGCGCTTGCAAGCGCTGTGGTTGCGCCGCCGGCCGACGGGAAGCAGTGGGAGGGCAGACTCTCAGAACGCTTGGTCGACAGCAATTGGTTTTTCCTGTCGTGGCGCAGTGACCCTACGGTCAAGTCATGTCTGACCGCGCTCAACTCTATTGCCAAGACGTTTGGTGTCACTGAAGGCATGTATGCGCGCCTCATAGATGAGCGCGAACCCAGGATCACTTTCCATTTTCTCGACTTGGAGCGCTTCGGCCTGACCGACGACCTGTACATCAAGATGAATGCTCGGGGCAAGCCGCTCACGGCGTTCGAGAACTTCAAGGCATGGCTTGTCGGCCGTGTGGCGCCAGAGCCTTGGGCCGGCGACTTCGACCTGGCGATGGACCAGAAGTGGATGGATCTTTTCTGGCGCCTTGCCTCTCAGAAGAAGAACGTACCCGTTGGACAGGTGGTTGATGACTTCTACCTGCGGTTCATGTACGTGATGGCGTTCTTCGACGCCTGCAATCAAATCGAACGCGCTTACGGTGCCCCAAAACAGGCAGTCGAATGGATCATGAGGTTGCGCCAGGCCCGCGGCTACATCCCGCTGCGAGAGCTCGAGGGCTACGGAGCCTTTAGCCCCTCGACTGCGCAAGTCGCGTCGGTGGCATTGGACCACTTCTGTGACCCTGCTTCGACAGCAGATCTGGCCACGCTGGAGCGAGCTCTGGCGCCGAACAGCGACTACCTTGATCTCATGAGGCTGTTCTGCATCATTGCGTGGGTTAATTGCTCCGCGGTGACGTCGGAGCCGTCTGGGCTGGAGCGCGAGAGGTCGCGATGGGACCGCGTCACCTCGAACCTTCTGGCCAACCACCGTATAGACGATGTCTACGCAGCTATCCTTGCCATCAAGGGGGTGCAGGCCTTGTCTTCTCACGCCGGAAATTTGTACGAGTCGCTATCGAAGGCGACTGAACCTCCCACCGGCTTCAGCGGCGAGCAGGTAAAGGAAGAGGTACGAAAGGCACGACTAATTGTCGAAGATCCGACATGGGAAGACTTGTTCATCGAAGCTGAGGCGCATCCATACTTGCAAGGAAAGATCGGGTTCCTGCTTGACTTCAGCACTCCGTCCGAAGGGGCTCTTGACCGTGACACGTTCTCCCGCTACTCGGAGCGAGCAAGAGCGGTCCTCGATGCGAGCGTGCGCGCCTCCACGGAGCACCTCCTAGAGCGTGCGTTGTTGTCTATAGACGACTACTTGATTGGGCGTGGATCGTCCAAGTTCTCCTTCTGCCAGCCTGATGCCGGTACCTACCGCGACAGGTCGGAGAACTGGTTGAAGGTGATCGGCCGGCGCGAGTTCCAGAATCTGCTCGACCGCATCGAGGGTGATGCCAGTGCTGCGCTACGTGAACTCATCGAGGCCGCAGTCTGCACGGATTGGCGCAGGTATGTCGTGGCAGAGCCACAGCTTATCGACTATTGCGGGGAGCGTCTTATACACCGTGAGGGGTCAGATGATATCTATTTGTTGTCGCGCAAACGCCTTTCCGGGTATCACGCGGAGCTAAGGAGCTACGCGCTCTTCCTTGCGCTGCAACGTTCAAAGGGCACACTACCGGGAATAACTTACCGCTATGCAGAGACCTATGACGACACGCAACCCGCACTAGTGCTTCAGGTCGGCACCCAAGAGCTGAGGGTCAGCTACCGAGCTAACGCCTGGAGGTCTAGTGGTTCCAGTGGGCAGGTGTCCATCCCTGAAATCCTCGTTAAGTTCATGGAGGAGCATGGCTTCACCGAATCGAGAGGTTAACCTGGGGTCGCCTCGACGGTGAATTACGGGATTGGCACAGGGCGCGAAGGTCTGACGCAGAAGTGCCGGCGCGCAGGCCTACCAAGGAGAGCATCGACTTCAGCTGGCGTCGGCTTTTGAGGTCGAATGCGAGGACGCGAATTTCCGCTCTGGGTCGGCTGCTGCCGCTCGGCACCAAGCTGCGGATTTGAATGGTTGAGCGCCTGCAGTATCGAAGAAGGCGGGCACCGATAAATAGCTACCCCGAAATGTCGATGATTCGCAGCAAAGGGGAGGCGACACAAGCCTAGACTGATCTCAACTCAGCGCGCGTCGCGCATCGACCGATTGCCCAGCAGGCACGGGCGGTCCAGTACCGATCTTTACGGTTTCAGGGCCGTCAACATCGTGGCGGTCGGTCTGTCGCTCGTCGCGTAGCAATGTTTACATAATTGTGGAACAGAACCGTTCTAAAGCGGACCGACGGCATCGCGTACCCGAAGGGGGCCCGGCGGCCCGAGTCGAGCGAATCGCTCGGCGCGGACCGCCGGGCCCTTTGCCGTATACGTGCCGCGCGCCCGACACGCCGCGGATGCCGCCCGCAATCGTGCGCAATCGCGCGCATCTGATCGATGTCACGCGGCCGCCATGATTGACCGGCTAAGCTCGTCTCTTCGACGTTCGATCGAAGGAGACGCAATGCGGCGTGTCGTGTTCAACCAGAAGGGCGGCGTAGGCAAGTCGACGATCGTCTGCAATCTCGCCGCGATCAGCGCGAGCGAAGGGCTGCGCACGCTGGTGATCGACCTGGACGCGCAGGCGAACTCGACCCAGTACCTGCTCGGCGAGCGCGCTGCCGGCAATGCGCCGACCGTCGCCGACTTCTTCGAAACCGCGCTGACGTTCAACTTCCGGCCTGTCGACGCCGCGTCGTACATTCATCCGACCCCGTTCGAGAACCTCGACGTGATGCCCGCGCATCCGGATCTCGATGCGCTGCACGGCAAGCTCGAGTCCCGCTACAAGATCTACAAGCTGCGCGACGCGCTGAACGAGCTCGACGCGTACGATGCGGTCTACATCGACACGCCGCCCGCGCTCAATTTCTACACGCGGTCCGCGCTGATCGCAGTCGAACGTTGCCTGATCCCGTTCGACTGCGACGACTTCTCGCGCCGCGCGCTGTACACGCTGCTCGAGAACGTGAAGGAGATCCAGCAGGACCACAACGCGGGGCTCGAGGTCGAAGGGATCGTGATCAACCAGTTCCAGCCGCGCGCGAGCCTGCCGCAGCAGCTCGTCGACGAACTGGTCGGCGAAGGGCTGCCCGTGCTCGCGTCGCGGCTGTCGTCGTCGGTGAAGATCCGCGAATCGCATCAGCGTGCGACCCCCGTCATTCATCTCGAACCAGGGCACAAGCTCGCGCACGAATTCCGCGCACTGCACCGCGAGTTGGCCGGGTGAATCTGCGCCGGCAATAATCGGAATCATCCGATCATTTAAATGCGTATTAGTAATCCCGGCAACGGTTTCATAATAAATCGGAAAAACGATTACATGAGAAATGGACGCATTCAAATGCGACCATTTTTCGAATATCGGGAATAATGACGGGGTAAATATTGCGTCTCGTCGTGCCGCGGCATGCTGTAAAAAGGTAAAAGCGCTCGTCGGCAATGCGGTGCAACGCCGCCATGCAAGCCTGAGGACGCCTCGCGGTGTCGGTCATTTCGAGGCATAAGGGTTTTTACCTATCATTAATGCCATTTAATTGACAATTAAACGTTCTAGAATGGCCTTCCTCAACTTCTCGAGCTCAATGGAGTTGCGGGTTGTCAATAAGGAAGCGGGCCGTCGATCTGCCTTCCATTTTCCATTACGTCGTCTCTCGCATTGCCAAACAGGAGCGTGCCCGATGTCCGTATTTGCCCCCGAAAAATTCGCCGCCGATTATCAGTCCGGTATCGCAGCCTGGTTTGCGATCGCGCGTCCGGCGATCAGCGGCTTTGAGGCCGTCGTCGAACTCAATCTGCAAGTGGCCCGGACGGCGCTCGCTGAGTACGAGGACAAGCTGAAGAACGCGTTCAACGCGAGCAACCCGGCGGCTGGTTTCGCGCAGCAGGTCGCCGCGCCGCAGGAAGCGGCCGGCAAGGCAGCCGCGTACGGTCGCCATCTGTTCGACATCGCGGTGTCGACGCAGGCCGAGTGGGCCAAAGTCGCTCAGGCGCAGTATGAGGAGACCGACAAGCGCCTGAAGGACGTGATCGGCGAGCTGACGAAGCACGCGCCGGCCGGTTCGGGCGCCGTGGTGGCCGCACTGAATTCGGCGCTGTCCGCGGCCAGCGCGGCGGCGGAATCGGTGCGCGCGGCGACGGGCCAGGTGATCGAGGCGGCGCAAAGCGGCCTCGACGCGGTCAGCGACACGGCCGCGCGCGGCGCGAAGCAGACGGCCGCAGCCGCCCGCAAGGACGCCGCTTCGCGCGAATCGGCGGCGTGATCGCGGGTCGCGACACGCGCGACACGAACACGATCGCTCGATCGCCACGGGAGCCGCGTGCCGGCCGTCGCGTGTGCTGCGCGGCGGCCGGTGCGCGCGGTCGGCTTGCGGCGCGATGTCCGGGAACGGCCGGAGCGCGCGGAAGTGCCGCGTATCGCTTTCGCGGTGTGCGACGCATCCGCTCTGACGGTCGCGCTGCGCGTCCGCACGCGCGGCCGCGCGGCGCCGAGGCGCGGCAGTCTGCGCGCCTCCCGCCCACCGCCGCGCATCCCCTATCGACCCATTGATTTCAACGCAGGAACAGAACATGACGGACGTAGTGATCGTATCGGCCGCGCGGACCGCGGTCGGCAAATTCGGCGGCACGCTCGCGAAGATCGCGGCGCCGGAGCTGGGCGCGACGGTGATCCGCGCGGTGCTGGAGCGCGCCGGCGTGAAGCCGGAGCAGGTGAGCGAAGTGATCATGGGCCAGGTGCTGGCGGCCGGCTCGGGGCAGAACCCGGCGCGGCAGTCGCTGATCAAGGCCGGGCTGCCGAGCGCGGTGCCGGGGATGACGATCAACAAGGTGTGCGGCTCGGGCCTGAAGGCGGTGATGCTGGCGGCGAACGCGATCGCGGCGGGCGACGCGGAGATCGTGGTCGCGGGCGGGCAGGAGAACATGAGCGCGGCGCCGCACGTGCTGCCGGGCTCGCGCGACGGGTTCCGGATGGGCGACGCGAAGCTGGTCGACACGATGATCGTCGACGGGCTGTGGGACGTGTACAACCAGTACCACATGGGGATCACGGCGGAGAACGTCGCGAAGGAATACGGGATCACGCGCGCGGAGCAGGACGCATTCGCGGCGCTGTCGCAGAACAAGGCGGAAGCGGCGCAGAAGGCGGGACGCTTCGATGCCGAGATCGTGCCGGTGGCGATCCCGCAGAAGAAGGGCGAGCCGCTGCAGTTCGCGACCGACGAGTTCGTGCGTCACGGCGTGACGGCGGACGCGCTGGCGGGGCTGAAGCCGGCGTTCGCGAAGGACGGCACGGTGACGGCGGCGAACGCGTCGGGGATCAACGACGGCGCGGCGGCGGTGCTGGTGATGTCGGCGCAGAAGGCGGCGGCGCTGGGTCTGACGCCGCTGGCGCGGATCAAGGCGTACGCGAACGCGGGGGTGGACCCGAGCGTGATGGGGATGGGTCCGGTGCCGGCGTCGCGGCGGTGCCTGGAGCGCGCGGGGTGGACGCCGGGCGACCTGGACCTGATGGAGGTCAACGAGGCGTTCGCGGCGCAGGCGCTGGCGGTGCACAAGCAGATGGGCTGGGACACGTCGAAGGTGAACGTGAACGGCGGGGCGATCGCGATCGGTCATCCGATCGGGGCGTCGGGCTGCCGGATCCTGGTGACGCTGCTGCACGAGATGGTCAAGCGCGACGCGAAGCGCGGGCTGGCGTCGCTGTGCATCGGCGGCGGGATGGGGGTTGCGCTCGCGGTCGAGCGCGGTTGAGCGGCTTCTGACAGCAGTTTGTGAGGTAAGGCGCCGTCGCGGTGCAGGCCTGCACCACGACGGCGGCCCGTGACGGCTTGCGCGCGCCGGACAAGCAGTTCACAACAAAAACGCGCGATTCGACGATGCGCTCGGCGCATCGAAGCGATGTGGGCGGCAGACGGTGTCCAAGCGGTGCCAATTGGCCCCTACATCATCGATTACTCTTTTTGTCGGTACTCTATAGGATGACTAAGCGAATTGCAGTTGTGACAGGTGGAATGGGCGGTCTCGGCGAGGCAATCAGCATCCGGTTGCACGACGCGGGCTACCGGGTCGTCGTCACGTATTCGCCGAACAACAACGGCGTCGACCGCTGGTTGACCGAGATGCATGCCGCGGGCCGCGAATTCCACGCGTATCCGGTGGACGTGGCCGATCACGACTCGTGCCAGCAATGCGTGGCGAAGATCGTGCAGGACGTCGGGCCGATCGACGTGCTGGTGAACAACGCGGGCATCACGCGCGACATGACGTTCCGCAAGCTCGACAAGGTCAACTGGGACGCGGTGATCCGCACCAACCTCGATTCCGTGTTCAACATGACCAAGCCGGTGTGCGAAGGGATGGTCGAGCGCGGCTGGGGGCGGATCGTCAACATCTCGTCGGTCAACGGCTCGAAGGGTTCGGTCGGCCAGACCAACTACGCGGCCGCGAAGGCCGGCATGCACGGCTTCACGAAATCGCTCGCGCTGGAAGTCGCGCGCAAGGGCGTGACGGTGAACACCGTGTCGCCCGGCTATCTCGCGACGAAGATGGTGACGGCGATTCCGCAGGACGTCCTCGACAGCAAGATCCTGCCGCAGATTCCGGCCGGCCGGCTCGGCAAGCCCGAGGAGGTCGCGGCGCTCGTCGCGTACCTGTGCTCCGACGAGGCGGGCTTCGTGACCGGCTCCAACATCGCGATCAACGGCGGGCAGCACATGCATTGACGCGCGGCGGCCCGGGCCGCGCGCGTCGCGCGCCCGGGACGTGCTCCAGCGCTATCCAGCGCCGGGGCAGCGCGCGTGCGCGATGACGGACGGGGGCCCGCCCCGCTCGCCGTCGCCCGCTGCGCGGCCGCGGCTTCATATTCCGGAGCAGGCATGGGTGACACTTCGATGGGGCTCGCGATCGGCGGGGCAGCGCTCGCCGTCGCGCTGACGGCGGCGATCGTTCACTACTGGCTCGAGCGGCGCCGCGCGCGCTTGCTGCGCGACTTCGATCATCGCGACTGCTGGCGTGCGGCATACGGCAAGGCGGCCTTGCACGGCGTCAGGGCGAAGCGCCGGGCGGGCTGAGTGGTCGGGTTGCGGCGCAGCGTCCCGCTGCGCCGCCGCGGACTGCGCTCAGTCGCTGCCGTCCTTGTGGAAGACCCGCTTCGTCGTGCGCTTGGTCGCGTCCCAGCCTTCGCGCGATGCGTGCTTGGTCGCGTCCCAACCCTCGCGCGACGCATGCGCGACGCCGTGGCCGACCGCCTTCGCGGCGCTCGCGGTAGCGTGGCCGAAGCTGCGCGCGGCCTCGCCGGTCTTGTGCGCGGCTTCCTTCGAGTCGCGCTTGATGTCCTGCTTCACCTCGGACAGGTCCGCGTGCGCGGCCGGGCAAACCGTCGCGAACACGAGTGCGGCAAAAATGAACTGACGACCTTTCACAAGCAGATTCCTCCCAACGTTGTCATCGAATCTCCGCGCCGCCGCCAGGCGGGCGAAGCGCGCCGGCCGCGGACGCATCGAGCATCACCGCGGCGCGGCCGCTCAGCAGCACGCGCTCGCCGCAGCGAAGCGTGAAGCCGTACAGCACCGTGACGTCGTCGCCGCCGACGCGTTCGGCTTCGACGGTCAGCGGCGCGTCGCACGTGTCGAGGCGCTCGACGAACGCGTCGACGCCGCGCACGCTCGCCAGAAAGCCGGCGCGCGGCCGCTCGCGCGGCGCGCCGACGAGCGCGCCGTGCACGGCCATCGCCTGCGCCGCGTATTCGATCCCGCAGACCGACGCGAGCCGGCCGTGCGCGCGCAGCGGGTTGCGCGGATCGCGGTGGCTCGTCGCCGTGCAGCGGATCCGCGCGCCGTCCCAGAAGTCGACCGTGTCGAGCAGGCACATCGCGCCGTCGTGCGGAATGTGCGCGGCGATCCACGCGCGGTCGCGCATCGTGCCGGCGGCCGTCATCGCGCAGGCTCCGCGAATGCGTCCGGCAGCGCGACGTCGACCTGCACGCGCCGGTCCGCCAGATAGTCGAGCACGACGCGCGCGGCGCGCGGCGCGGCGAGCGCATCGAGCAGCGGCAACGCGCGCGCGGCGGGATTGCCGATGCGCAACGCTTCGAGCGCGGGCGACGCGAGCGTCGTCGCGCTCGCGTCGGTGAGCTGCACGTCGATGCGCGCGAGCGTGGCGGCGCCGGCCTCGGGCGCGAGCACGAGCGCGACGCCGAACGCATCGACGATCGGCCGCACCGCGCGCAGCGGCTCCGGATAGTCGGTGTCGTATGCGATCAGCAGGCACGGCATGCGATCGACTGCAACCTGGCAGACGCTTTCGAGCAGCCCGGCGGCGAAGCTGCCGTCATGCGCGCACAGCACGTTCGACGCGGCCGTCGCGCCCGTCGCGATGCTCCAGTAGCCGGCCGGCGCGTTGTGCACGGAGTTGTGAAAGCGCGTCGGCGACAGCAGCCGGTCGTCGCCCGCGAGCGTCTCGCAGATCGCATGGCAGTTCTGGCTGTCGCCGCCGGACGCGCTGAACACGGTCGCGAGCGTCGCGGCGTCGCGTCCGCTGGCGGCGACCGCTGCGCGGCCGACCGCGAGCGCGGTCCGCACGACGGGGCCGGTGCGCCGCCGCTCGGCGCTCGGCAGGCCGGCCGGCGGCGGCAGCACGGTGCGCGCGCCCGCATAGGCCGCGCG
Organism: Burkholderia ubonensis; assembly: GCF_001718695.1. Lineage (NCBI taxonomy): Bacteria > Pseudomonadati > Pseudomonadota > Betaproteobacteria > Burkholderiales > Burkholderiaceae > Burkholderia > Burkholderia ubonensis. Next base: position 2,924,136 of record NZ_CP013420.1, read on the forward strand.
GCCGGCGAGCACGTCGGCCGCGTGCGGCCAGTCGTTCAGCCCCGGGCCAACCAAGCCGATACCTTCGATGAATGCGCTGAGCGTCATGTCGGCTCCCGGCGGTTCGCGCTCGCGTGGTCGGCGCGGCCGAACACCAGCGTACAGTTCGTGCCGCCGAAGCCGAACGAATTGGACAGCGCCGTGCGCATCTGCGCCGCGCGGCTCGCGAGCACGTAGTCGGTGGCGAGCGCCGGGTCGGGGTCCGTCGTGTTGACGCCGGCCGGCACGAACTGGCCGCGCAGCGCGACGGCGGCGACGACCGCCTCGAGCGCGCCGGCCGCGCCGAGCGTGTGGCCGGTCGCGCCCTTGGTCGAGCTGCACGGCGTCTGCGCAAACAGCGCGCCGATCGCACGGCCTTCCGCGGCGTCGTTGCTCGGCGTCGCGGTGCCGTGCAGGTTGATGTAGTCGATGTCGGTCGCGCCGAGGCCGGCCGACGCCAGCGCCTGCTCGATCGCGGCGCGCGCGCCGCGCCCGTCCGGATGCGGCGACGACATGTGATGCGCGTCGCTCGATTCGCCGATGCCGAGCAGCAGGACCGCGCTGTCGTCGAGCGCGTCGGGCGACGCGGGCACGCGCTCGACGAGCGCGAACGCCGCAGCCTCGCCGATCGAGATCCCGTCGCGCGCGACGTCGAACGGCCGGCACGGCCTGCGCGACAGCAGTTCGAGCGAATTGAAGCCGTACAGCGTCGTGAGGCACAGCGAATCGACGCCGCCGACGACCGCCGCATCGATCAGGCCCGCTTCGAGCATGCGGCGCGCGGAGCCGAACACCTTCGCGCCGGACGAGCACGCGGACGACACCGCCAGCGCCGGGCCGCGCAGCGCGAAGTACGCGCGCACGAACGCGGCGGGCGAATACGGGTTGTGGGTCTGCGCGTAGTGGAAGCCGGCCGGCAGCGCGCCGCTTTGCGGGTCGCGGCGCCGGTACGCGTGCTCGGTCTCGAGGATGCCGGCCGTGCTGGTGCCGACGAACACGCCGACACGTTCGGCGCCGTAGCGCGACACGGCGGCCGCGACGCGTTCGGCGAAACCGTCCTGCGTGAGGCCGAGCTGCGCGAGACGGTTGTTGCGGCACTCGAAGTCGCTCAGGTCGGCGCGCACCGGCTGCGCGTCGACGCCGTCCACCGCGCCGATCCAGGTGTCGAGGTCCGCGCGCTCGAAGTCGCATCGCGTGAGTCCGCCGCGCGCGCCGCGCAGCGCGGCGACGGTCGCGTCGAGCCCGCGCCCGATGCAGCTGGTGGCCGTGAAATGCGAAAGCAGGAGAGGGTTCACGAGGGTCGAATCCGGTTGCCGGTTCGGGCGCCGCGGTGCGCGGTGAGGCCGCGCGGCGCGCCGATAGCCATTGAATTTTGTCAAACGGGCGCCGTCGGGCCGGCCGCCGCCGGCGGTTCCGGCGCGAGCGCGGCGCGCAGCGTCGTCCAGCGCAATTGCGCGTCGGCGGCCGCGCGCAGCACGGCCGGCAGCACATCGAGCACGACCGGCTCGCCGCGCGCGTCGCGCGCCGCGTGGCCGTCGTGGACGAGCAGGATGTCGCGCGGCGCGAGCCCGTGCAGCAGGCGGCGCGTGACCACGCCGGCATCCCGCTCGCGCGTGTCGAAGCCGCGCCGCGTCCAGCTCGCAAGCTGCAGGCCGAGCTCGCACAGCACCGGTTCGAGGAACGGGTTGCGCAGGCCCGCGGGCGCGCGGAAGAACAGCGGGCGCGTGCCGGTGAGCTCGGTCAGCGTGCGCTGCGCGGCCTCGATCTCGCGTCGCAGCGCGCGCGGGCCCGACAGCGAGAACGTGTGCCGGTGCCGCTGGCTGTGATTCTCGATCGCATGGCCGCGCGCGACGATCGCCTCGATCCACCGCGGATGGCGGCGCGCGCGGTCGCCGATGCAGAAGAAGGTCGCCTGCGCGTCGTAGCGGTCGAGCAGGTCGAGCACGCGCGGCGTGACGTCCGGGTCGGGGCCGTCGTCGATCGTCAGCGCGATCCGGCGGCCGGCGCTGTCCGGCAGGCGCGTCCAGTTCGGGCCGAGCAGCGCGCTTTTCGGCCACAGTCCCGCCGCCGTCAGCGCGAGGTGCGATGCGATCACGCCGCCGGCCGCCCACGGCCAGCTCGCCGGCTGCGCGACGACGGCTGCGGCCGCGCCCGCATGCAGCGCGGCGGCGCCCGCGACGAGCGGCGTCGGCGTCCAGCGGCGCGCGTCGCCGGGACGCGGCGCGGATGAAGGCGCGTTCATGCGTGGCCTCCCTGCAGCGGTGCGGCGGCCGGCGGCGCCAGGATCGCGGCGAACGCGAGCGCGAGCATCGCGCCGGGGCCGACGGTCAGGCCGAAGGTTTCGAGCAGCGGCACGCGCGACAGCGCGAGCAGCCCGAAGCCGGCGACCGTCGCGAGATTGGCGACCAGCAGCGACACGAGCGTGTGGGGCGTGACGGGTTGCGCGTCGCCGCGCTTGCAGAAGAACAGCGCGTAGTTCGAGCCGACCGCGACGATCAGCAGCATCCCGATCAGGTGCAGGATCGTCAGCGGCACGCCGGCGGCCGCGAAGCCCGCGGCCACGACCAGCACCGCCGCTACCAGCGGCGCGAGCGCGCGCGCGACGCGCCGCGGCGAGCGCAGCGCGATCAGCAGCAGCACCGCGATTGCTGCGAAGCCCGCGAGCGACAGGCGGATGTCTTCTCGCACGTAGTCCACGTACAGGCGGTCGGCCTCGGCCTTCATGTCGACGAACAGCGCGCCGGGCACGCCGGCGCGCGCGACGGCCGCGCGGATCGGCGCGGCGTCGAGGCTTGGCGCCGCATCGAGGTCTGGCGCGGCTTGTGCCGCGTGCGCCGCATGCGCCGCGCGTGCGGCGTCCGGCGCGCGCAGCGGCAGCATCGCGCTCCAGCGGCCCGCGCGCTCGGTCAGCAGCGCATCGACCGCGAGCGCCATCGACGTGCCGCGCAAGTCCGCGCGCGTCAGGAGCGGCGCGTGGCGTGCGGCGTCGACGTCGGCGACGAACGGCGCGAACAGGTCGGGCTTGACGATGATCGGCTGGTGCGCGACGGCTGCGCGCAGCCGCGCGGCGAGCGTGCCGGCGTCCGGCAGGCTCGCCTGCCGCGCACGTTGCGCGGCGTCGCTCGGCAGGTAGCGCGCGGGGTTCTCGAAGCCGGCGAGCGCGCCGCGCTCGACGAGCGGCTGCAGTTGCGCGGCGACGCGCTCCGCGCCTTCGAGCGCGGCTTGCTCGCTGTCGGCCGGAATCACCACCAGATAGCGGACGTCGGGCGCGCCGACGTCGGCGCGCAGGCGCGCGTCGAGCGTCTGCGCGCGCGCGGGCACCGGGCTCAGCGCGGCGAGCTCGCGGCTCCACAGGTCGTCGCGATGCAGCGCGATCGCCACGCACGCGGCGAGCACCAGCGCGGCCAGCGGCCAGCGCAGGCGCGGCGCGGCGGCGGCCGCGCGCGCGAGCGCCGCGCCTGCGCGCGACACGTCGCGGATCGCGACATGGTCGCCGCGCAGCGGCGGCAGCACGAAGCGCGTGACGAGCGCGGCGGCCGTCAGGCCCGCGATCGAGTACAGCCCGAGCTGCACGAGGCCCGGGAAGCCGGAGAACAGCATCGACGCGAAGCCGCAGACGGACGTCAGCACGCCGAGCCGGATCGTCGGCCAGTACGCGGCGAGCCACGCGCGCGTCGCGTCGGCCGGGCGGGTTGCGTCGCGCGGCCCGGCCTGCGCCGACTGCACGAACAGGTAGATCGAGTAGTCGACCGCCTCGCCGATCAGCGTGGTGCCGAAGCCGAGCGTCAGCCCGTGGACCGTGCCGAACGCGACGCTGACCGCCGCGAGCCCGGCCGCGATGCCCGACAGCACCGGCAGCAGCCCGAGCGCGAGCGTGCGCGGCGAGCGGTACAGCGTCAGCAGCAGCGCGACGATCAGCAGCAGGCTCAGCGTCGACAGGCGCTCGACGTCGCGCCGGATCGTGTCGCGCGTGTCGACCGAGAACACGCCGGGCCCGGTCATCGCGAGCGTGCAGGACGACGCGCCCGGCGTCGCCTGCCGCGCCGCGTCGAACGCGCGGCGCACGGCATCGATCGCGCGCGCCTGCGCATCGGTGTCGGAGCCGGCGGCGGCCGTCTGCACGACGAGCACCGCGCGCGCGCCGTCGCGCGACGCCCACACGCCGTTGCGCGAGGCCGGCAGCGCGCCGCTGTCGAGCTGGCCGACGAGCGCGGCGACTTCGCCGGTCGGGTCGCGCGGCAGCAGCGCCTTCGCGACGAGGCCGGCCGACGAGCCCAGCAGGTCGAGGCTGTCGCCGAGCGCCTGGTGCAGGCCGTCGGCGGTGAAGCGCTGCGGCGTCACGGCCGGGCTCAGCAGGTAGCGATGCGCGACGATGAACTGCTGGTCGCGCGCGTCGTTGACCGGCTCGCCGTTGTTGACCGCCGCGAACTGCGGATCGTCGCGCAGCGCTGCGGCCATGCGCCGCGACAGCACCGCGCGCGCAGCGGCGGTGTCGCCGTCGATCGCGACGAGGATCAGCCGCGACACGAGGCCGTCGCGCAGCTGGTCGACGAGCACGCGCTGCCCGACGCTCGGCGAGCGCGGCAGGAACGCGGACAGATCGGCGGTGAAATTCGCGCGGGCGATCGCCGCCGCGCACGCGACCAGCGCCAGTGCCCATACGAGCACCGCGGGTTGCCGCCAGGCGGGCGAATGCGGCGCGACGGGGCCGGCCGAGCGGGGGCGCTCGTTCATCGGTTCGCGGGCGCCGGTTGCAGCCGCATCAGCGAATGATCGCCGTCGGCCTGCCGGATCGCGACGCTGCGCAATACGTCGCGCGTGCCGTCGAGCGTGATCGTGCTGACGGCCTTCAGCATCCGCGCGTCGAGCGGCGTGAGCGTCAGCCTCCAGTCGTCGCCGCGCCCGTCGACCGCGACCTTGTACACCCGCTCGAGCGCGAAGCGGTTGCCGGAGAGCGTCGCGCGAATGCTGTCGATGAACGCGCCGAGCTCCGGATAGCGGTCGAGCGCGAGCGTGTATGTGCGGTTGTTGCGCTCGACGGTCAGCATGCCGCCGTCGACGACGAGGTGTTCGGGCTTCGGGCTCAGCGTGTGCTTCTCGAGATGATCGGGCGCGACGAACACGAGCTCGCCGGACGACTCGACCGGCTGCGCGGCGATCGACAGGGTTTTCGTCTCGGTAAACGTTGCGCGGCCGGACTTGTGCTGCGCGAGCGTCGACATCAGCCGGTCGAGCGTCCACGCGGGGCCGGCGTCGGCCGCGTGGGCGGGCAGCGCGCAGGCCGCGGCCGCCGCGATGACGAGCGTGCGGGCGGCGCCGCGTAGCGCATGGAGCAGCGTGAACGACGACGACGACGGTAACCGCGGCGGCCAGGGCCGCGGCAACGACGACATCGACGATGCCAACGAGCGACGAACGGCGATCATGTGTCGGAATCCCCGGTGGCCGGCAGCTCGGTGCATGCGCGCGCATCGTCGCCGCGCGCCGCGGCATCGCCCGTCTGCCAGAAGTCGAAGAAGTTGAACCAGTTGTACGGCGCGGCGCGGCAGTGCTCGTCGAGCAGCGCGACGTAGCGCGCGAGCGCCGCGTCGACGGCGGCCGCGCGCGCGTCGCGGCGCACGCCGGAGAAATCGGCGAGCGGCTCGAAGTGGACGTCGTAGCGGTTGCCGTCGCGATAGAGGCCGGTCATGAAGATCACCGGGCGCCCGAGCATCGCGGCCATGTACAGCGGCCCGAGCGGGAACGCGGCCGGCGCGCCGAGCAGGTCGAGCCGCCGGGTCGACGCGGCGGCGTCGTCGCGCAGCGTGCGGTCGGCGAGCATGCCGACCATGCAGTTCGCATCGAGGCGCTCGCGCACCTTCAGCATCGAATCGACCTGCCCGAGGGGAATCACGTCCGGCTTCGCGGCGGGATTCACGGCGGCGAGCGTCGCGTTGATCTTGCGCGCGTTTTCTTCGTACATCGTGACGACGACGCGCAGGCCCGGCTGGGTGCGGCCGAGCGCGCGCACGATCTCGAAGCTGCCGAGGTGCGCGCCGATCAGGAACGCGCCGCGTCCGCCCGCGAGCGCGGCGCGCACGTGCGCCTCGCCGTGCAGGCGCACGTCGAACAGGTCGAAGCGCTCGTTCATCAGGTACACGCGGTCGTGGATCGTCGACGCAAACGTGAACACGTGCCGGTACACGTCGCGCCAGCGCGCGGGCCGGCCGAGCGCGCGGCGCAGGTAGCCGCGCGACGCCGCGCACGCGCCCGGCGAGAACAGCACGAACCAGGCCGCGACGAGATGCAGCACGGCGCGCGCGGCGCGCCGCCCGAAGCGCAGCGAGATCCACGTCATCGCGCGCAGCAGCGGCGTGTTGCTGCGTTCCCGGCGCCGGGCCCATGCGGTGCGCTTCATGCGGGCGTCGCCTCCCGCGCGGCCGGCGGCGCGGACAGCACGCCGGACGCGACGTCGCGGCGTCCGGCGCGCACGGTGAAGCGGATCGCGCCGCTCGCCGCCGCGTCGAACGCGAGGTCGAGCGGCTCGCCGGGCGCGGCCGGGCTCAGGAATTTCGCGGAGCCGAGCCGCCACGCGTGCAGCGGACGCTTCAGCGCCGCGCCGATCGCGGTGATCGCGTGATCGAGCAGCACGACGCCCGGCACGATCGGGTGGCCGGGGAAGTGGCCGGGCAGCGCCGGATGGTCGGCGGGGATCGTGAAGGCGAGCGCGTTCGCCGCGTCGGCGTCGCGGCCGGGCGCGGCCGACACGGCCACGCGCGTATGCCGGGCGACCAGCGCCGCGAGCACGTCGCGCGGCAGCTTGCCGGTGTCGTTGCGCGGCAGCGCATCGACGAACACGAGCGGGCGCGGCATGAACGCGGGATCGATCCGCTCGCGCAGCGCGCGTTGCAGGTCGGCGGCCGCCAGCGTCGGCGCGACGACGAGCGCGACGAGACGCGTGACGGGCTCGACGCCCGCAGCGGCGTCGGCCGGCGCGGGGTCGTCCGGCACGAAGAACACGCCGTCGACGACGCCGGGGACCGCAATGAGCTGATGGTTCAGGTACGCGAGCGACGTGCGCTTGCCGGCGATGTTGACGAGGTCCGCCTTGCGGCCGTGCAGCAGGAAGCGGCCGTCGCCGAGCAGTTCGAGCGCGTCGCCCATCGGCACGGGCGCGTCGACATGCGCGCCCGACACCCACATGGTCGGCCCGCCGTCGTCGTCCGCGCTTTCGCGCGCGTCGACGCGGATGCCCGGGAACAGTTGCCAGGCCGCGTCCTGCGCGGTGCGGCGCGTCGCGATCTGGCCGGTCTCGGTGCTGCCGTAGATCTCGACGAGCGGCGCGCCGAGCGCGGCCTCGGCTTCGCGCGCGAGCGATGCCGCGAGCGGCGCGGTCGCCGACAGCACGAGTGCGGCGCGCGGCAGCGCGTGCGCGGACGACAGCAGCGCGCGCAGGTGGATCGGCGACGCGACGAGCACGCGCGGCTGCGGCACCGCGTCGAGCGCCGCGCGGATGTCGAGCGGGTAGAACGGCAGGCAGTTGCTGAACGCCAGCCCGCCAACCAGCGCGAGCAGCACCGTCGCTTCGAAGCCGTACATGTGCTGCGCGGGCACGGTGCCGACCAGCGTGTACGCGCGGCCGTCGAGCAGCCCGAGGCGCTCGGCCGATGCGCGCAGGCAGCCGACCAGGCTGCCCCAGGTCTTGCGGTGCGGCACCGGCGCGCCGGTCGAGCCGGACGTGAACACATAGGCCATGAGCCGCGACGCGTCGATCTGCGGGACGACGAACGGCGCATCGCCCGAGTCGACCACACCGTCCGCCGGCGCGGCGTCGGGATACGCGAAGCGCGGCAGGTCGATCGTGCAGCCGGGCGCGTCGTGCAGGCAGAACGCATCGGGCGCGAACGACGCGAGCCGGCGGACCGTTTCCGGCGTCTGCGTGGACGGCAGCAGGCTGACCTTGCCGGCGACGAGCGCCGCGCACAGGCCGACCGCGAAGCGGTAGCGATCGCGGCACACGTTGAACACGTGGCCGCCCGCGGGCAGCGCGGCGGCCACGCGCGCGACGTCGGCGAGGAACGTGCGCACGGTCACGCGCGCGCCGTCGCGCCATGCGATCGTCTGCTCCGGGGACGAATGGAAAACCAGCGGGAATACCAGCGGGTGAGTCGGCATAAATCGGTTGAAGCGTGAGGCAGTGGCCGGCGCAGCCGCGCCGGCCTTGGAATCATCGCGACGGCTGGGTCGACGCGCGGTACGCGCGCATCGAGTCGGCCATCGTCGTGCGCGCGTCGCCCGGCAGCGCGAAGCGCCGGCACGCATGCTCGGCGGCGAACATCACGGCGACGAGCGGCAGCGACAGGTAGTTCGCGAACGTCGACCACGCGGCGATCGGCGCGGTCGCGAACAGCAGCGTCGACACGGCGGCGATCGCGACGAAGAACAGCATCCACGCGATCGTGATCTGCCGCGTGTAGCGCGCGATGGCCGGCGTGACCGCGCCGTGGACCATCGCCGCGAAGCGCGTGCAGAGCGGCGTCTGCCCGGCCGCCAGCGTGCGCCCGAACAGCAGCGCCATCGCGAGGTTGAAGCTCGCGTGCTCCAGATACAGGCCCCAGCCGAAATGCCGCGCGAGCGGTTCGCGCGCGGCCCACAGCGCGGCGGCGGCGAGCGCCCAGGCCGGCACGAGCCACGCGCGCCGCGGCGAGCGCAGCGCCGCGCCGAGCGCGAGCAGCAGCGGCGGCACGAGCGCCATCGCGAGTCCGAAGCCATGCGCGCCGGGCGTCGCGGCCGCGTAGTGCGCGCCGATCTGATACGCGGCGACCGCGGCCAGCGCGCCGGCGCCGCGCGCGATGGCGAGCGGCGTGCTCATCGCGGTGCTCCCGCTGCGCGGCGCGCCCGCGCACGGCCGATGGCCGCCGCGGTAGCGCGGCGTACGGCTGGACGGACGGGAGCGGGGCGAATGAACGGGCGCGGCATGGCTGCTGGAAACATCGTGCGGATCGTCGCCCCACGCGTGCGTCGGGCTGTCAAAGGTCTTACGAAAAAGTCTTACGAAAAGGCTTGCGAACCATGGCCCGAACTCAGTCCGGGCCGGTGGTGACGCACGCACATTTTAGGGCCGCGGCGCGACGCTTCGTGATGGGCGCGGCCGGGTTTTGTAACGGATTGTATGGCGGCCGCGCGCACGCGTCGCTGCGGCGATTCATTTCGAGTCGAAGCGGCGCAAGCGTCTCGTGCGATCGGGGCCTCCAACTGGCCCGCGCGCGGGCCCTTCAGTCTGTAACCATTCGCGGTATACGCCCCGATACCCGTCGACTAGAATCCGCGTAACTTTTACACATGGTCCCCCATAACGCAGGCGGGGAAGCCGGCAGACGCTGGCGCGACGGCGCTTCACACGCGCCGCGCGGGCACGGTGGCTGCCGGTTCGATGCGCCTTTCGCTGCCCCCGGCCGCCTGCCCGCAAGCATGATGAACGCACTGGAACAAGAGCTCGCCGCGCTGATCATCGGCGAACTGAATCTCGAAGACGTGTCGCTCGACGCAGTGACCGCCGACACCCCGCTGTATGGGGAAGGATTCGGGCTCGACTCCATCGACATCCTGGAAATCGCGCTGCTGATCTCGAAGAAGTACGGCTTCGAGCTGCGCTCGGACAATCCGGATAACGAAAGGATCTTCGCGACGCTCGGCGCACTCGCCGCCTACGTCGCCGCGCATCGCGCGAAATGACGGCGGCGCGATACGGCACGCCATGGACGACGGCACGCGGCGACGCCTGCGGCACGATACGAGGCGGCGGCGTCGCTCAACGCGACGTGTAATGAACGGAGCCATTCGATGCGCGCGCTCGTGACGGGCGGCAGCGGCGCGCTCGGGCAGGCGATCTGCGAAGCGCTGGCGCTGGCCGGCCATGAAGTCTGGGTGCACGCGAACCGCCATCTCGCGCAGGCGGAAGCGGTCGCGCAGCGGATCGTCGCGGCAGGCGGCGCCGCGCATGCGATCGCGTTCGACGTGACCGACGCCGACGCGGTCGGTCGACGCCGCGCTCGCGCGGCTCGTCGACGACGCGCCGGTGCAGATCCTCGTCAACAACGCGGGCATCCACGCCGACGCGCCGATGGCCGGCATGTCGCGGCAGCAATGGCGCAGCGTGATCGACGTGACGCTCAACGGCTTCTTCAACGTCACGCAGCCGCTGCTGCTGCCGATGATCCGCACGCGTTGGGGGCGGATCGTCAACATCGCGTCGGTCGCGGGCGTGACCGGCAACCGCGGGCAGGTCAACTACGCGGCCGCGAAGGCCGGGCTGATCGGCGCGACGAAGTCGCTGTCGCTCGAGCTCGCGTCGCGCGGCATCACCGTGAACGCGGTCGCGCCCGGCATCATCGCGTCGCCGATGGCCGAGCACGCATTTCCCGCCGAGCGCATCAGGCAGCTCGTGCCCGCGCAGCGCGCGGGCCGGCCCGACGAAGTCGCGGGCATGGTCGCGTATCTCGTGTCCGATGCGGCGGCCTACGTGACGGGGCAGGTGCTGTCGGTCAACGGCGGTCTCGCATGACGATGCCCGCCGTGGAAACCCGATGCCGCGGTTCGTCGGCAGGTCATAAAATTCCGTCAGGATTCCCGTCTTCGACCTTGGCCGTGCCCATGTCCTCGCCGCGCGCTTCGTCCACCCATCTCGTGCTGATTCCGAGCTACAACCCGGGCATCCGGGTCGATGCGACCGTGCGCAGCGCCCGCGCGCTGTGGAACCCGGTGTGGGTCGTCGTGGACGGCAGCACCGACGGCAGCGCCGAGCGCCTGCAGGCGCTGGCCGAGCGCGATCCGGGGTTGCACGTGATCGTGCTGCCGGAGAACCGCGGCAAGGGCGCGGCGGTGCTCGCCGGGCTCGACGCGGCTGCCGCGCGCGGCTTCACGCACGTGCTGACGATGGACTCCGACGGCCAGCATCCGGCCCATCTGATTCCCGCGTTCATGGCCGCGTCGCAGGCCGCGCCCGACGCGATGGTGCTCGGGATGCCGAAGTTCGACGCCGACGCGCCGCCGCTGCGCGTGCAGGGGCGGCGGCTGTCGAACGTGTGGGCCGACGTCGAGACGCTGTGGGCCGGCATCGGCGATTCGCTGTACGGCTTTCGCGTGTATCCGGTCGCGCCGCTCGCGGCGATCATGCACCGGCAGATGTGGATGCGCGGCTTCGACTTCGATCCCGAAGCGGCGGTGCGGCTGTGCTGGGCCGGCGTGCGCCCGATCCGCATCGACGCGCCCGTGCGCTATTTCCGCGAGAACGAGGGCGGCGTGTCGCACTTCCATTACGGGCGCGACAATGCGCTGCTCACATGGATGCACCTGCGGCTGATCGCGGGCTTCGTGGTGCGGCTGCCGCTGCTGGTCGCGCGCCGGCTTACGCGCCGCTCGCGCCGCGCGTTCGACCGGCCGCGACGCGGCGATCGACCGTCCCGCTGACCGTCAATCCGTTAACTATTGTTACTTTCGGCCGATTGCGCCGGCAATGGTCCTGTCATTAGACGTAAACGTCTGGTAATTTTCTGCCGTTTTATGCAAAATCGCCGCTTCGAAATACAACTACCGAGGGTACACACATGCAGTTGAAGAATGCGGTTGCAGCTTGTGGCGTGGCGTTCCTGCTGAGCGCGTGCGGCGGCGTGCAGGGTCTCGACGCGAACGGCCTCGCGTCGGCCGGCTCGAACATGCTCAAGGCGGCGACGCTGTCGGACGCCGACATCGCCGCGCTGTCGAACGACTCGTGCAAGTCGAGCGACGCCCAGTCGAAGATCGCCGCGCCGGGCAGCGCGTACGCGAAGCGGCTGACGAAGGTGATGGCGGGCTTCGGCGACATGACGCTGAACGGCCAGAAGATCAACTACAAGGTCTACATGACCAAGGACGTCAATGCGTGGGCGATGGGCAACGGCTGCGTGCGCGTGTATAGCGGCCTGATGGACATGATGAACGACGACGAGCTGCGCGGCGTGATCGGCCACGAAATGGGCCACGTCGCGCTCGGCCACTCGAAGAAGGCGATGCAGACCGCCTACGCGGTGAGCGCGGCGCGCAGCGCGGCCGGCGCGGCGTCGCCGGGCGTGGCGGCGCTGACCAACTCGCAGCTCGGCGACATCACCGAGAAGTTCATCAACGCGCAGTTCTCGCAGTCGCAGGAAAGCGCGGCCGACGACTACTCGTTCGACCTGCTCAAGCAGAAGGGCATGAACCAGAAGGGGCTCGTCACGTCGTTCCAGAAGCTCGCGAAGCTGGACGGCGGCAAGAGCTCGATGATGGATTCGCACCCGTCGTCGGCGAGCCGCGCGCAGCACATCCAGGATCGCATCGCGAAGGGCAACTGATCAAAGCGCCGGCAAGGCCGGCGCTTCAGTCTGCAGACGAACCCCGCGTTCTCCGGAGCGCGGGGTTTTGTTTTTTTCAGGTTACGGCACCATCCCCGGCAGCACGTACGCCTGCACGAGCGTGATCAGCCCGACGATCACGGCGAACAGGAGGCTGTGCCGGACCGTGAAGCGGAACAGCTCCGCTTCCTTGCCGACGAGGCCCGTCGCCGCGCACGCGACCGCGATCGACTGCGGCGAGATCATCTTCGCGGTTACGCCGCCCGTCGTGTTCGCGGCGACGGCGAGCGTGTCCGGCAGGCCGAGCTGGTGCGCGGTCGCCTGCTGCAGCGAGCAGAAGAGGGCATTCGACGACGTGTCCGAGCCGGTCAGGAACACGCCGAGCCAGCCGAGGAACGGCGAAAAGAACGGGAACGCGGCGCCGGTGCCGGCGAGCAGCAGCGCGAGCGTCGACGACATCCCCGAATAGTTCGCGACGAACGCGAACGCGAGCACGAAGCCGATCGACAGGATCGGGCGCGCGAGCGCCTTCAGCGTCTCGCCGAACGTGACGAGCGCGTCGCGCGGCTTCATCCGCAACAGCACGATCGAGATCAGCGCGGTCACGAGGATCGCGCTGCCGACGGCCGACACCAGGTCGATCTTCAGCACCGCGTCGAGCGCCTTCGGCGTCGCGACGATCGGGGCGGTCTTGACGACGAGCTGGTCGAGCGCCGGCACCCTGAACTTCAGCACGGTCGCGGCGAGCGCGCCGTGCGGGGCGAACAGCGCCTTGAACGGCGCGAGGCTCCACACGGTGACGACACCCGTCAGGATCAGGAACGGCGACCACGCGCGCAGCGTCTGCGCGAACGTGTACGGCGACGCCTCGCGGCTCGTCGACGAACCGAAGCCGCCGAAGCCGGTGAGCGCCGCTGCGCCGCCGCCCGACGCGACCATGCCGCCGGCCGCCCCGCGGGCCGTCTGACGGGCGCTGCCCGGTTGCCACACCTTCAGGAACGCGGCGAGCGCGACGAGGCTGACGAGCGACGACGTGATGTCCGGCAGCTCGGGGCCGAGATGATTCGACGTGAAGTACTGCGTGATCGCGAAGCTGCCGCCGGCGACGAGCGCGGCCGGCCACGTCTGCCGCACGCCGCGCAGCCCGTCCATCATGAACACGAGCCAGAACGGCACCGCGAGCGACAGCAGCGGCAACTGGCGGCCGGCCATCGCGCCGATATGGAAAGCGTCGATGCCGGTGACCTGCCCCGCGACGATGATCGGGATGCCCATCGCGCCGAACGCGACCGGCGCGGTGTTCGCGATCAGGCACAGCCCGGCCGCGTGCAGCGGGCGGAAGCCGAGGCCGACGAGCAGCGCGGCGGTGATCGCGACCGGCGCGCCGAAGCCGGCCGCGCCTTCGAGGAACGCGCCGAACGAGAAGCCGATCAGCAGCATCTGCAGCCGCTGGTCGTCGGTGATCGACAGCACCGACGCGCGGATGACGTCGAACTGGCCGGTCTTGACGACGATCCTGTACAGGAACACCGCGGCGACGATGATCCACGCGATCGGCCAGAGGCCGTACGCGAAGCCGAAGCCGGCTGCCGCGAGCGCCTGCGGCGCGGGCATCCGGTACGCGAGGATCGCGACGCCGAGCGACAGCAGCAGCGTGATCGCGGCCGCGACGTGCCCTTTCAGCCGCAAGCCGGCGAGCGCGACGAAAAAGAAGATGATCGGGATCGCGGCGACGAACGCCGACAGCCCGAGGCTGCCGAGCGGGGTATAGATCTGATGCCAGGCCTGCATGGTTGTCTCCTCCATGTATGTCTATCGGTACGGGTCAAAAAGCGGGTGCTACTCGGGCTGGCCGCGCGCGCGCAGCAGGTCGGACAGGCTGCGCGGCGCCGGTTCGAGCGGCGTGCGGTGCTGCGTCCAGCCCATCTGCTGCGCGGGCGCGAGCGCGCGCAGGCGCGTCGCCGCCCAGCGGAACGCGCGGTACGCGCGCGGATGCGCGAACGCGCCGGACCAGAAGCGCCACGCGAGGTCTTCCGCGCGGCTGTAGTTCGCGCCCTGGCCGCGCAGCGGATGCGCGACCGGCTCGTCGGGCTTGCGGTTCGCCTCGGTGCGCAGCCGCACCAGCAGCTGCGGGATCGGAATCCGCACCGGGCACACCTCGCCGCACGCGCCGCATAGCGTCGACGCGGTCGGCAGGTCGGCGGTTGCGTTCAGGCCGAGCAGGTGCGGCGAGATGATCTTGCCGATCGGCCCCGGATAGGTCGTGCCGTACGCATGGCCGCCGATCCGCGTATAGACGGGGCAGTGGTTCATGCACGCGCCGCAGCGGATGCATTGCAGCGTCGCGCGCAGCTGTTCGTCCGCGTACGCCTGCGTGCGGCCGTTGTCGAGCAGCACGAGGTGCAGCTCGCGCGGGCCGTCGCGTTCGCCGTCGCGGCGCCCGCCGGTGATCAGGTTGAAGTAGGTCGTGATCGCCTGGCCGGTCGCCGAGCGCGTGAGCAGGCTCGACAGCGGCACGATGTGCTCGAGCTTCGCGACGACCTTCTCGATCCCCATGATCGCGATGTGCGTGTCGGGCACCGTGGTCGACAGACGGCCGTTGCCCTCGTTCTCGACGAGCCACAGCGTGCCCGTGTCGGCCGCCGCGAAGTTCACGCCCGACAGGCCGACGTCCGCATCGACGAACGCCTGGCGCAGTGCGCGGCGGCCGGTCTGGATCAGCTCGTCGACGTCTTCCGTGTAATGCGCGTCCGGAATGTGCGCCTCGAACAGTTCGGCGATGTCGCCGCGCGTCTTGTGGATCGCGGGCATCACGATGTGCGACGGCTTTTCGCCGGCGAGCTGGACGATGTATTCGCCCATGTCGGATTCGATGCAGTCGACGCCGCGCGTGGCGAGGTAATGGTTCAGCTCGATTTCCTCGCTCGCCATCGACTTGCCCTTGATCACGCGGCGCGCCTGCTTCGCCTGCACGATGCCGAGCACGATCGCGTTCGCTTCGTCGGCCGTCTCGGCCCAGTGCACGCGCACGCCGGCCTCGGTGAGCCTCGCCTCGAGCCGTTCGAGCAGCGCCGGCAGCTGCGCGAGCGCATGCTGCCGGATCGCCTCGCCGAGATCGCGCAGCTGCTGCAGCTCGGCGTCGTCGGGGAACTGCGTCGCGCGTTTGCCTTGCAGGAAATCCATCGCGCCGCGAAAGCTGCGGCGCAGCTTGGGATCGTCGAGCGCTCGGCGCGCGCGGGCCTTGAAGTCACCGGGGGCGACGAACTGCATCGGGTGGCCGCTCATCGCGCAGCTCCTGGCGATCGCGCGGGGCCGGGGCGTCGGCCGGATCTGTGACGATCACGACCCACAGACGGCGCGGGCCGTGCGCGCCGTAAGCGAGCGTCTGCTGGATGTCGGAGGTCTTCGACGGCCCCGACACCAGCACGAGATTGGTCGGCATGCCCGCCTGCCAGCGTTCGGCGTGCACGGCCGCATGGAGGTCCGCGTGCAGCGTGCGCGCATGGACGAGCGCGACGTGCAGCGGCGGCACCAGCGACACGGTGCGCGGCGTGCCGGCGTCGGGCGCGAGCACGAGCGTGCCGGTCGCCGCGATGCCCGAGCGCGCGATCGTGAAGCCCGCGTCGATCGTGTCGAACAGCTCGGCCTTCCATGCGTCGATCGGCCGGTCGAACGGCACGGTCGCGACGGTGTCGGGCAGCGCGCGGGCCAGCGCCGCCGATTCGGCGCGGGCCGGGTCGAGCAGCAGGCGGCGCACGCCGGCCGCGGCGAGGCGCTCGGCGAGCTGCGCGGGCCACGCAGCCGCGTCCGCGCACCAGACGTCGGCGTGCGACGCGGCGAGCGCGGCCTGCATCGTCTGCACTAGCGTGTGGAGATCGGCGGCGAGCGGGGCGCGCTGCGCGGCGTAATGCTCGCCGATGCGCGTGTCGACCGCGGCGCTCGCGTGCCCGGCGACGCCGGGCGCTGCGGCGCGCAGCCGCGCGAGGATCGCTTCGCGCGCGCTCATCGGTTGTCTCCGCGCAGCGACGCCGCGCCGGCGGTGCGGCGCCACAGGAAGCTCGCGAGGTGCTCGACCGGCAGCGGCGCGCCGGCCTTCGCCGCCGCATGGCCGATGTTCAGCAGGCAGCCGCAGTCGGCGGACACGAGCCGGTCGCAGCCGGTTGCGCACGCCGCCGCGACCTTGTCGCGCACCATCGCGCCGGAGATGTCGGGATGCTTCAGCGAGAACGTGCCGCCGAAGCCGCAGCATTCGGCTTCGCGTTCGTGTTCGATGCGGGTCACGCCGGGCAGCGCGTCGACGAGCGCGACGCCATGCGCGCGCGTGCCCATTTCGCGTCGCGCCGCGCACGACGTATGCAGCACCACGCGTTCGTCGGGGCCGGCTGGCGGCGCGATGGCGTCGAGCCGCACGTGCAGCACGTTGACGAGGAATTCGGCGAGTTCGTAGGTGCGCTCGGCGATCGCGCGTGCCTTCGCACCGTTCACGGGATCGTCGGCGAACAGCGCCGGCCAATGGTGCCGCATCATGCCCGCGCACGAGCCGGACGGGACGATCACGGGCCACGGCTCGGCGAACAGGTCGAGCTGCGCGGCGGCGACGCGGCGCGCGTCGTCGGGATTGCCGCTGCTGTAGGCGGGCTGCCCGCAGCAGCTCTGGCCCCGCGGATAGTGGACGGTCAGGCCTTCGCGCTCCAGCAGCCGCACCGCGTCGAGCCCCGCGTCGGGGACGAACAGGTCGACCAGGCAGGTCGCGAACAGATAGACGTCCGCGGGCGCGGCCGAAGGGTAGTGCCTTTCGTTCATGTCTCACTCCAGGTGACGGCGGCCCGGCACGCGGGACGGCTTTCGCTGCATAATTCCCGCGACGGCGCGTTGGCTCAAATTGGTTGGGCCAATCGACGCGACAGCGATACGAAACGGGGAGACGGCAATGGCGGCGATGACGGCACGGGGCCGGACCGAAGTGGTGATGCGCAAGATCGAGACGGCGCTGCTCGACGGCACGTGGCCGGCCGGCGCCCGGCTGCCGGCGGAGCGGGTGCTCGCGGAGCAGTACGGCGTCGCGCGCAACACGATCCGCGAGGCGATCCAGCGGCTCGTCGCGCGCGGCCTGCTGCAGAGCCGGCGCGGCGCGGGCGTGTACGTGACGGACCAGCTGCGCGCCGGCATCGCGTCGCCGTGGGGGCAACTCGTCGCCGACCATCCGGCGCTGCGCGACGACATCCTCGAGTTCCGCCGCGTGCTGGAGGGCGCGACCGCGTATTTCGCCGCGCTGCGCGCCGACGCGGGCGACCGCCGCCGGATCCGCGCGCTGATGCGTGAGCTCGAAGCCGCGCATGCGAACGACGACCGCGCGGTCGAGGCGGCGACCGACTCGAAGCTGCACGAGGCGATCGCGCTCGCGTCGCACAACACGATGTTCCTGCACCTGCATACGAGCGTGATCGGCATGCTGCGCGAGCACATTTCGATCAACGTCGCCGGGATGACGACCGACGACGAGCAGGCATCCGAACTGCTGCTGCAGCAGCATCGTGTGGTGTGCGATGCGATCTGCGCGCAGCGGCCCGAGGAGGCGCGCACCGCGATGCAGACGCATATCGACTATGTGCGCAGTCACTTCGAGCGTAACGGCGCCGCGTCGTGAGATTGGTTGGACCACGGCGCCTGTGGCCCGTGCCTGAACGCGCTGGCGGTGGGGCGGTGCGAGGGGCGGGGGCGGGGTGCCGGGTGCGCTCGTAGTACGGTCGAAGTGCAGTCGAAGTACGGCGGAGGTGCGATGGAAGTACGGCGGAAGCGCGATCGAACTACGCTCGAACCAAGGTCTCGGGGGCGCCCGAACGCCGCTCGACGCGCGATTGACCGGCTCGTCGGGCGCCCACTAGAATCGGTCGGAACTGCCCGTGCGCCGCGCGCCGCGGCGCTCACGTGCCCATTGACCCGACTGTCGAGGAAGCCTCCGTGCTCACGTCTTTGATCCGGCACGCGCCGGCCGCGCCGTGTTGGCGCGCCGTGTGCCGCCTGGCCCGCGCGCTGGCCGTCTGCGCGCCGCTGTCGCTCGTTGCCGCGTGCGCGACGCACCCGCCTGCGACGTCGCTCGAGCGCACGGTGTCGCACGCGTTGCCCGCCGATGCCGCGACGCCGCTGCGCACGGCGCTGGCCGCACCGGAAGCCGCACATCCCGGGCAGTCGGGCTTCCGCCTGCTCGCGGACGGCGCCGCCGCGCTGCAGATGCGTATCGCGCTCGCCCGCGCGGCGACCCGGACGCTCGACATGCAGTACTACATCGCAACCGAGGACACGACCGGCAAGCTGCTGCTCGGCGCCGCGCTGTATGCGGCCGATCGCGGCGTGCGGGTGCGGATGCTGGTCGACGACCTGAACTTCCGCGACATCGACCGCGTGATGGCCGCGCTGAACACGCACCCGAATATCGAGATCCGCGTGTTCAATCCGTTCGGCGTGTCGCAGCAGCGCGTGATGCAGCGCACGGCGAATTTCTTCACGCGGATCGACCGCTTCACGCGCAGGATGCACAACAAGGCGATGATCGCCGACAACCGGATCGCGATCGTCGGCGGCCGCAATCTCGGCGACGAGTATTTCAGCGCGAGCCCGACGCTGCAGTTCCGGGATCTCGACGTGCTCGCGGCCGGCCCGGTGACGCGGGACATCTCCGCGAGCTTCGATGCGTACTGGGCGAGCGGCAGCAGCTATCCGCTGCGGGTGCTGAATCATCAGACGTTCGATCCGAAGGATCTCGACGCGATGCGCGACGAGTTGCGCGCACATTGGCGCGAGAACGCGGAGCCGTACAACGCGAAGCCGCTGAACGCGACGCCGCTCGCGCAGCAGATCGCGCGCGGCGAGCTCGGCCTCGTCTGGGCGCCGGCCGAGTTCGAGGCCGACGCGCCGGACAAGGTCGCGCAGCCCACCGACGGCTACGTGAGCCCGCCGATGCGGCGTCTCGCCGAGCTGATCCGCACCGCGCAGCAGGAATTCCTCGCGTTCTCGCCGTATTTCGTGCCGCATGACGCGGGCGTGAAGATCCTCGGTGACACCACCGCGCGCGGCGTGCGCGTCGCGATCCTGACGAACTCGCTCGCCGCGACCGACGCGGTAGCCGTGCAGGCCGGCTACGGCCCGTACCGCGCGCCGCTGCTGCGGCACGGCGTCGAGCTCTACGAATACAAGGCGCGGCCCGACCGGCAGCGGCCGCGGCTGTTCGGTTCGCGCTCGCGCGCGAGCCTGCACGCGAAGGCCTACGTGATCGACCGGAAGATTCTCGTGATCGGCTCGATGAACCTCGATCCGCGCTCCACGCACCTCAATACCGAGCTGGCGCTCGTGATCCACAGCCCGGCGCTCGCGCAGCAGGTCGCGACGATCTTCGCGCGGGCGACGCAGCCTGACGAAAGCTACCGCGTGCAACTCGCGGCGCCGTCGGGGCCCGGCGCGTCCGAGCTGATGTGGACCGGCACCGACGACGGCGTGCTGCACACCTATCACGTCGATCCGTATGCGGGGCTGCTGCGCAATCTGCTGACCGGCGTGTTCATGCTGCTGCCGGTCGACGACCAGCTATAGGCGCCGGTCCGCGGCCGCCGTTCCCGCCGTTCCCGCCGTTCTGATACGTGCGGAAAGGTGATAAGGTTGCATGCACAACGATCAGGGAGCCGTGAAGGCGCCGCCGGAATCGCCGCACGTCGCGTGCGGCGCTGGCCAGCGCCTGCTCAACCGGAGCACTCGCATGCGTCACGTGCCGAACCAGCCGTTTTCCCGTCCCGCCCGCTTCGCCGACGCCGAATGGCAGGCGCGCGTGCAGCTTGCGGCCGCGTACCGCATCTTCGATCAGCTCGGCTGGACCGAGCTGATCTACAACCATATCTCGCTGCGCGTGCCGGATGCCGACGGGCATTTCCTGATCAATCCGTTCGGCCTGCATTACCGCGAGGTGTGCGCGTCGAATCTCGTCAAGGTCGACATCGACGGCAACGTGATCGGCCATTCCGACTGGCCGATCAATCCGGCGGGCTTCACGTTCCACGGCGCGATCCATGCCGCGCTGCCGGACGCGCATTGCGTGATGCACGTGCACACGACGCCCGCGATGGCCGTGTGCAGTTCGCGCGGCGGCCTGTCGTTCTCGAACTTCTACGCGGCGCAGCTGTACGGCAAGGTGGCGTATCACGACTTCGAAGGCATCACGGTGCATTTCGACGAAGGCCGGCGCATTGTCGCGAGCGCCGGCGGGCGGCCCGTGCTGCTGCTGAGGAACCACGGGCCGGTCACGATCGGGCGCCACGCTGGCCGAGACGTTCTCGCTGATGTGGCTGCTCAATCGCGCATGCGAAGTGCAGGTCGCGACGCACGCGATCGGCGACCCGCTGCCGATCGCGCCGCCGGTGCTCGAGGCGTGCGTGCGCGACTCGCTGAACTTCGACCCGAAGCACGGCGCGGGGCAGGATGCGTTCGACGCGCTGCAGCGCATCGTCGACCGCATCGATCCGGGGTATCGCGCGTGATGGATACGCGGGTGATGCGTAACTGCGGCGGGGCAGATTGCTTCGGGCTGCTTGCCGACGCCCGACGCCGAAGCGGCGGACGAGGCGGGTATCGCGTGCGCGACGAGCAAAAAAAACGCGGCCGGCTGGCCGCGTAAATACTCGCAGACTCCTTCGGACGAAGGAAACAAGCAACTGTGAAACGAAGTGTAGCGAAAGGCTGCGCGCGAATTCAGGCGTTGCGCTGCAAAGGTCCCTTCCTGGATTCGGCACGCTGCCGGATCGGCGCCGATCGACTACCATCACGTAGCGCCCCGGCCGCGGGGCGTACCACGTCGTACAAGGAGATTCCATGCCGAAGCTGCGTTTCCTCCAGGTGGCGTTACTCGCGGGCGTGCTGGCCGCCGGCAGCGCCGCGGCCGAAACGGTTCGCCTGGCTGCCGACCTTCAACCGTCGAGCGAGGTGCCGCCCACCGCGACCAAGGGTGCCGGCGCGGTCGACGCCACCTACGACACGGCGACCCACCTGCTGCGCTGGACCGTCACTTACGAAAACCTGACGGGGCCGGCGACGGCCGCACATTTCCACGGTCCCGCGCCGGTCGGGCAGAACGCCGGCGTGCAGGTGCCGATTCCGAAGGACGGCCTCGCGAGCCCGATCAGGGGTTCGAAGGAACTGAACGATGCGCAGGTGACCGAACTGATGGCCGGCAAGTGGTACTTCAACATCCATACGAAGGAGCATCCGTCCGGCGAGATCCGCGGGCAGGTGCTGCCGGCGAACTGATGCGCGCGGCGGCGTTTGACATATAGGGTGTCGAAGGCGGGTGGCGAGTCGGTCGAGATGACGTGTGGCTCGACAGGCCGCCGCTCGGGCAGATGTAAGCGCCGATCGCGCCGCAGGCGCGCGATGCTCGACCGCCAGTCGGCGAACCGGCGAACCGCCCGAACCGCCCGAACCGCCCGAACGCCCGAACGCCCGAACGCCCGAACGCCCAACGCCCAACGCCCAACGCCCAACGCCCAACGCCCAACGCCTCGCACCCACCCCCGCGCTTCACCGCGCCGGCGCGCCGTCGATCGCCTGATACGCGGCCCGCACGGCCGCGGCGCCGTACTTGCGCTCGAGCCGGCGCACGGTGAAGTGGCCGTGCGCCATCTGCTGGAAGTGATCGATGAACAGCGTGTTGACGGTCGCGCCGAGCACCGCGCCGATCGCCGGGATCGACTTCGCCGCCATCTGCTCGGTCACCTGCACCGAGAAGCGCGACGCGACGGTCTGCACGAGCCTGAACAGCGCGGCCGAGCCGTGCGCGCCGACGCCCTTCGACGTGATGTCCGACGACGCCTTCGAGATCGCCTGCGCGAGCGCGCCGCGCAGCACGAAGTAGCCGAGATCGGCGTCCTCTTCGTTCTTGTCCGGGTTGCCGCCCATCCCGAGTACCGCGAGGCACTGCAGCTGCGCGTCCACCGACGACAGGTCCTCGCCTTCGCTGCGCGCGATGTCGCAGACCGAGCGGAAGATCAGCGTCGTCGTGACCGGCAGTTCGACCGGCAGCGCGACGAAGCCGAACGCGCCGCCGGCGGCGCCCGTCGTCGCGACGGCGAGCTTGTGCAGCAGGTTGCTCGGCTTGTCGTGAGCGTCGGCGTCGGGCGCCGGCGGCTTGCCGAGCGTGCGCAGCGCGAGGTTCAGGCACTTGCGCAGCGCGAGCCGGGTCGCGTCGTTGATCTTGCCGGTCGCGAAATCCGGCAGCCTGCCGATCATCTTCTCGATCGGCGCGCCGAGCAGGCCCGTCAGCTTCATCGTCAGCGACGGGCTTTCGAGCACCTGCTTCGCGCGCCGCAGCGCATCCCGATCGTCTGCCGACAGCGTCGTCGCGACTTCGCTTGAAATCGGTTCCATCTTTCTCCTTCGCAGCTCGGGCCGGAATGCGGCCGCCAGCCAGGTTATCGCACCAATGATAGAATTTTCAGATTCTTTGACTTGTCAAAAGTTGCGAAGACAAAAAATGGCCGTCCACACCGCCGCCCATCATTCGAGCGGGCAAGTGCTGCCGTTTCGCGAATCGCTGCTCGCGATGATCGGCATCTCGTTCGTGACGATGCTCGTCGCGCTCGACCAGACCGTCGTCGGCACCGCGCTGCCGACCATCGTCGCCGAACTGAAGGGATTCGACCTGTATGCGTGGGTCGCGACGTCGTACCTGCTCAGCTCGGTGATCACCGTGCCGATCTTCGGGCGGCTCGGCGACTACTACGGGCGCAAGCCGTTCGTGATCGCGTCGATCGTCGTGTTCACGGGCGCGTCGGTGCTGTGCGGGATGGCCAACGACATGCTCTACCTGGTGCTCGCGCGCGGCCTGCAGGGGATCGGCGGCGGAATGCTGGTCGGCACCGCGTTCGCGTGCATTCCCGACCTGTTCCCCGATTCCGTCGTGCGGCTGCGCTGGCAGGTGATGATGAGTTCCGCGTTCGGCATCGCGAACGCGATCGGGCCGTCGCTCGGCGGCGTGCTGACCCAGTCGCTGGGCTGGCGCTCGGTGTTCTACGTGAACCTGCCGGTCGGCCTGCTGTCGCTGCTGTTCGTGTGGCGCTACCTGCCGCACCTGCGGCAGGTCGAGCACGACCGCAAGATGCGGCTCGACTGGCCGGGCGCGCTCTTGATCGCGCTGTCGCTCGGCGCGCTGCAGCTGTTCGTCGAGTGGCTGCCGAAGCACGGCGTCGCCGGCTGGCCGACGCTGCTGCTCGGCGTCGCGCTCGCCGCCGGCATTGGGCTGTGGCGCTGGGAGAAGCGCTGCGCGCAGCCGATTTTGCCGTTCGACATGTTCGGCAATCGCGCGCTGTCCGCGCTGTTCGTGCTCGCGATCCTCGCCGGCTTCTCGATGTTCTCGCTGCTGTTCTACGCGCCATTGCTGTTCCAGGGCGGGTTCGGCATGTCGCCGAAGGAAGCGGGGCTCGTCATCACGCCGCTCGTCGTATTCATCACGATCGGCAGCATCATGAACGGCCGCGTCGTCACCCGCATCCGCCACCCGAACGCGATGCTGCACGTCGGCTTCGCGCTGTTCGCGATCACGTGCGCCGGCGTCGTCGTGTCGACGCATGCGACGCCCCGCTGGCTGCTGATGGCGCTGATGGTCGCGGGCGGCGTCGGCCTCGGCTTCGTGCTGCCGAACCTGACGGTGTTCGCGCAGCAGACCGCCGGACGCGAGCATCTCGGCATCGCCACCGCGCTGCTGCAGTCGCTGCGGATGGTCGGCGGGATGGCCGGCACCGCGCTGACGGGCACGCTCGTCAGCCAGATGTATGCGGGCGGCGTGCGCGACGCGCTCGGCGCCGACCACGCGCTGCAATGGCACGCGCCCCTCGCCGATCCGCAGATCCTGATCGACCGTGCGGCGCAGGCCGGCCTCGTCGGCGAGTTGACGCGCGCCGGGCATAATGGCGCGCTGCTGCTGGAAGCCGCCCGCGAATCGCTCGTCGGCGCGATTCACGCGGGCGTCGCGGTGGCGGCGGCGGTGGCCGTGTATGCGGTGTGGCAGTGCCGCCGCGTGCCGCCCGTCACGCTGCGGCGCAAGATCGAACCGCATGTCGCGGCCGATTGAAACGATTCACCGAATGAACGAGTAGGCATCAGCGCATGGAAGAACAGGACCGCGTCGCGATCTTGCAGCAATTCGGACGGACGTATCGCGCGTTCTTGACTGCGTTCGAGGCGCACGTCGGCCAGCCGATGCCGCGCTGGCGCATCATGGTCGCGCTGCACTCGCTGGGTGGGGAAGCGTCGCAGAAGCGGCTCGTCGAGATCCTGCGGATCGACCCCGGCGCGCTCACGCGCCAGCTGAAGTCGCTCGACGCGCTCGGCTGGATCGAGCGCGAATCCGACGAGCGCGACAACCGCGTGACGAACGTGAAGCTGACCGCCGACGGGCGTGCGGCGTTCGAGGCGAGCCTGCCGCGCCGCCGCGCGTTCCTCGACAAGACGGTCGCGCGGCTGCCGGACGACGTGTTGACGGCGCTGTCAGGCGCGCTGGCGATGCTGGAGTCGCGGATCGCGGAGGTCGGCTCGACGCCGTCTCCGCACTGAAGGGCGGCGACCGGCGCGGCGCGGCGGGCCCGAGAGCCCACCGCCCAACGCCGGCCGGCGCTCGTCACATCACTTCATTTCCCTTCTACGGGCACGACGACTTCGCTCACAGCTCGATGCGCGTGCCGAGCAGTGCGAGGAATTGCGCGAGCCACGCCGGATGCGCGGGCCACGCGGGCGCGGTGACGAACGGCGCGTCGGTGACCGCCGCATCGACCGGAATGTCCGCATATTCGCCGCCCGCGAGCTTCACTTCGGGCGCGCAGGCCGGGTAGGCCGAGATGCGCTTGCCGCGGATCACGTCGGCGGCGGCGAGCAGTTGCGCCGCATGGCAGATCGCGGCGATCGGCTTGCCCGCCGCCGCGAACGCGCGCACGAGCGCGATCACCTTCGGATCGAGCCGCAGGTATTCCGGCGCGCGGCCGCCCGCGATCGCGAGCGCGTCGTAGCGCGCGGCGTCGACGTCGTCGAACGACGCGTTCAGCGTGAACTGGTGGCCGGGCTTTTCGGTGTAGGTCTGGTCGCCCTCGAAGTCGTGGATCGCGGTCTTGATCCTGTCGCCCGAGCGCTTGCCCGGGCAGACCGCGTCGACGTGGTGGCCGACGGCCTGCAGTGCCTGGAACGGCACCATCGTTTCGTAGTCTTCGGCGAAATCGC
Source organism: Burkholderia ubonensis (assembly GCF_001718695.1). Lineage (NCBI taxonomy): Bacteria > Pseudomonadati > Pseudomonadota > Betaproteobacteria > Burkholderiales > Burkholderiaceae > Burkholderia > Burkholderia ubonensis. Next base: position 2,949,749 of record NZ_CP013420.1, read on the forward strand.
CGGTGAGGAACAGGATCTTCTTCGCGGCCATGGCTTTCTCCCGGGTTCCATGCAAAGTTGGGCGGGGCGCGAGCGCGCCCCGGGGACGAAAGCGCAGTGTACTCCGGCGGCCTGAAACCGGTATGACGCGAGGCCGCCCCGTCGCGCGGCGGGGCGGCCGGATCACGTCGGATGGTCGGTCAGAAGAACGTCTCGACCACTTCCGTCACGCGGAACTGCGGATCGAGCACGAGCAGCTGGCGCCACTTGTCGAACGTCAGGCACGGGTGCGAGATGTCGAACGCGATCATGTCGCCGACCTTCACGTCCGCGCCGGGCGGGATCTGCAGGTACGCGTGCTGGTCCATCAGGCCGGTGATCGCCCAGCCTTCGGCTGCTGCAACGTCGCGCGGTGCGCTGTCGCGGCCCGGGCGGAAATGCCGGGCCGGCTCGGGCAGGCCCGCGTCGAACGCCGAGTCGCGCTTGCCGAGCGCGACGATTGCGCGATCCGGCTCCGGCACCGACTGCACGTACGCCCACAGCTGCAGCGCCGGCAGCAGCCCTTCGCCCATCTTGCGCGCGGTCGGGTTGCGCGCGAACACGTCGGTCTGCGCCTTCTTGTAGATGCCGACGTCGTGCGTCAGGTAGCAGCCCGGGCGCAGCACGACTTCCGCGAAGCCCGCGCCGGACGCCTTCGCGAACTCTTCCGCGACCACGTCGTACCACGCCGAACCCGCGCCGGACAGGATCGCCGGCGTGCGCGCGAAGCGGCCGGCGGCGGCGAGCTCGCGCGTCAGCGCGACCGCGCCCTGCAGGAACGCGCGGATCTCGCCTTCCTCCTTCAGCACGCCTTCGTAGAGTTCGATCCCGGCCAGCTTCAGCGTGTCCGGATAGCGGGCGAGCGCCGCGAGCACCGCGTCGCGCTGCGCGGCGTCGCGCACGCCGGTGCGCCCGCCCGGCACGCCGAGCTCGAGCAGCACGTTGAGCGACTTTTTCGCGTTGCCGAAGAACTGGCCGAGCTGGTCGACGCCGTCGGCGGAATCGACGAGGCAGAAGAACTCGAAATCGGGATCCGACAGCAGCCCCGCGATGATCGTCATGTTCTGGCGGCCGACCAGCTGGTTCGCGAGCAGCACGCGCCGCACGCCGCCGTGATACGCGGCCTGCGTCTGGTGCGCGGTCGCGAGCGTGATGCCCCACGCGCCGGCGTCGAGCTGGCGGCGGAACAGCTGCGGCGCCATCGTCGTCTTGCCGTGCGGCGCGAACTTGACGCCGTATTCCTCGACGAACGCCTGCATCCACTTCAGGTTGTGCTCGATGCGGTCCTCGTACAGCACCGCGGCCGGCAGGCTGACGTCCTCCGCGAGCAGGTTCCACTCGAGGCGGCCCGCGTCGCCGAGCGGCACGCTCGCGCTCGGCACATTGCCGAGGCCCTTGCCGAACGGATCGATCGTCGCATCCTGATAGTTTGTAACTTTCATGTCATCCCGCTCCATCATTGATATGCATTGCACTGAAGTTGACATGCCGATGGTACAGAAAGTAGCATCGGCGCGGTAATGTTATTTAGTAACATGGTGCGCCGCACCCAGTCCCGCAGATGAATCCGTCCGTCACTTCGTCTTCCGTCCCGCCGGCTGCCGGCGCTGCCGCCCAGCCGGCCGTCGACATCGTCGCCCGGATCGCCGAATGCGCGCCCGAGCTGCGCGACGCCGAGCGCAAGGTGGCCGCGTTCATCCTCGCCGATCTCGCGCGCGCCGCGCATGCGAGCATCGGCACGCTCGCGCGCGACGCCGACGTGAGCGTCGCGACGGTCACGCGCTTCGCGAAGGCGGTCGGCTGCCGCGACGTGCGCGAGCTGAAGCTGCTCGTCGCGCAGGCGGCGGCGGTCGGCCAGCGCTTTCTCGCGCCGTCCGACGGCGCGGGCGAGGATGACGCGAATCCCGCGTCGGTCGTCTACGACGAGATCCACGTCGCGCTCGCGCACAACCACCAGCTGCTGCGCCAGACGTCGTTCGACGCGGCCGCCGACCTGCTCGCCGGCGCGAAGATGGTCTACGTGTACGGGCAGGGCGGCGGCTCGACCGCGCTCGCCGACGAGCTGCGCTTCCGCCTCGTGCGCTTCGGCCGGCCGGTCGCGAGCTACCAGGACAGCGTGCTGCAGCGGATGGTCGCGGCGACGGCGTCGCGCGATTCCGTCGTGGTCGCGCTGTCGGTGAGCGGGCGCGTGCCGGAGCTGCTGGAAAGCTGCGCGCTCGCGAAGCGCTACGGCGCGCCGCTGATCGCGGTGACCGCGCCGGCGTCGCCGCTCGCGCAGCTTGCCGACCACCTGATTCCGGTCGTCGCGTTCGAAACCGATTTCATCTACAAGCCGTCGACGTCGCGCTACGCGATGATGATGGCCATCGACGTGCTCGTCACCGAGGTCGCGCTGCGGCTCGGCGACGCGTGCCGCGAATCGCTGCGCCGCGTCAAGCATGCGCTCGATGCGCACCGCGGCGGCGGAGACCGCCAACCGCTAGGAGACTGACCATGCATTCGCATCCCGAAGCCGCCGATACGCTGATCGTCGGCGCGCAGCTGTACGACGGCACCGGCGCGCCGCCCGTCGAGCGCGACGTCGCGATCCGCAACGGCGCGATCGTCGCGATCGGCAACCTGTCGAACTGGCTGGCCGAGGAGGTCGTCGAAGCGAACGGCCGCGCGCTGGCGCCGGGCTTCGTCGACGTGCACACGCACGACGACACGCACGTGATCCGCTCGCCGCAGATGCTGCCGAAGATCACCCAGGGCGTGACGACCGTGATCGTCGGCAACTGCGGGATCAGCGCGTCGCCGGTGACGCTCGCGGGCGATCCGCCCGACCCGATGAACCTGCTCGGCGAGCGCGGCGCGTTCCGGTACCCGAGCTTCGCCGACTACGTCGAGGCGGTGAACGACGCGCGGCCGGCCGTCAACGTCGCCGCGCTCGTCGGCCACACCGCGCTGCGCAACAACCAGATGGACCGCCTCGACCGCGCGGCCACCGATGCGGAAATCGCCGGCATGCGCGCGCAGCTCGAGGAGGCGCTCGCGCACGGCGCGCTCGGGCTGTCGTCGGGGCTCGCGTACGGCTCCGCGTTCGCGGCGCCGCCCGAGGAAGTGATGGCGCTCGCCGAGCCGCTCGCGAACGCGGGCGCGCTGTACACGACGCACATGCGCACCGAGTTCGACGCGATCCTCGATGCGATGGACGAGGCGTATCGCGTCGGCCGCCACGCGCGGGTGCCGGTCGTGATCTCGCACCTGAAATGCGCGGGCCCGTCGAACTGGGGGCGCAGCACCGAGGTGCTCGCGTCGCTCGAAGGCGCGCGCCGCTACCAGCCGGTCGGCTGCGACTGCTATCCGTACAGCCGCAGCTCGTCGACGCTCGACCTGAAGCAGGTGACGGGCGACATCGACATCACGATCACGTGGTCGGAGCCGCATCCGGAAGTGGCGGGCAAGCTGCTGAAGGCGATCGCGGCCGACTGGGGCGTGACCGAGCAGGAGGCCGCGCAGCGGATCCGGCCGGCGGGCGCCGTGTACCACAACATGTCCGAGGACGACGTGCGCCGGATCCTGTCGCATCCGGCGACGATGGTCGGCTCGGACGGCCTGCCGAACGATCCGCTGCCGCATCCGCGGCTGTGGGGCGCGTTCCCGCGCGTGCTCGGGCATTACGCGCGCGACACCGGCCTGCTGCCGCTCGAGGAGGCGATCCGCAAGATGACGTCGCTGTCCGCGCGCCGCTTCGGGCTCGCGGGGCGCGGCGAGGTGCGCGTGGGCTTCCACGCGGATCTCGTGCTGTTCGATCCAGCGCGCGTGATCGACGCGGCGACCTTCGACAAGCCGCAGCAGCCGGCGCACGGGATCGACGCGGTGTGGGTCAACGGCGTGCTGACCTACCGCGATGGCCAGCCGACCGGCGAGCGCGCAGGCGGCTTCGTCGCGCGTGGCGAGCGTTCTGCGGCCGCCGCCGATGCGGCCTTCTGAGCGCGGCAGGCAGGTCGAGATTCGGCGTGTGCCGCGAGCGGCGCGCGCCTTCGCAATGAAATGGAACTGAACCGGAACTGAAACGGAGTGAAACGATGAAGCGATATGGCGTAGGCGAAGCGAAGGGGACGGGCGGGCAGGTGATGCCGTTTGCGCGTGCGGTCGAGGCCGACGGCTGGCTGTACGTGTCGGGCCAGACGCCGATGGTGAACGGCGAGGTGGTCGAAGGCGGGATCGTCACGCAGTCGAAGCAGGCGATCGAGAACGTGATCGCGATCCTGAAGGAAGCCGGCTACGGCCTCGAGCACGTCGTGCGCTGCGGCGTGTGGCTCGACGACGCGCGCGATTTCGCGTCGTTCAACAAGGTGTTCATCTCGTACTTCGGCGAGCATCCGCCGGCGCGCGCGTGCGTGCAGTCGAGCATGGTGATCGACTGCAAGGTCGAGGTCGATTGCATCGCGTACAAGGCGCCGGTGAAGTAACGCGGCCGCGCTGCTGGTCGCAAGGCAAACAGCCCCGCCGGTGCAAACCGGCGGGGCTGTTGCGTTCAGGGCCGCGAGCAGCGGCCGGTGCGCGTCACTGCCGCGCCGTCCGCGCGTTATCCGGCATCGGCTGGTTGTAGTTCGTGCGGAACGGGTTGATGTCGAGCCCGCCGCGGCGCGTATAGCGCGCATACACCGCGAGCTTCACCGGTTTGCACGCATGCAGGATGTCGAGGAAGATCCGCTCGACGCACTGCTCGTGAAAGCCGGTGTGATTGCGGAACGAGATGATGTAGCGCAGCAGGCCCGCATGGTCGATCTGCGGCCCGACGTAGTGGATCTGCACGCTGCCCCAGTCCGGCTGGCCGGTGACCGGGCAGTTCGATCTCAGCAGGTCCGACACGAGCGTTTCCTCGACCGGCGCCTCGTCGTGCGCGGCGGCGAGCAGCGACGGATCGGGCTCATAGATGTCGGTGTCCAGATCGAGCCGGTCGAGCGACAGCCCGTCGAGCTCGTCCATCTCGAGCTTGCCGAAGTCGTGCGGCGACACGAGCTGCACGGAAACGCTCGCGCCGCACGCGGCCGACACGTCGCGCTTCAGCGCGTCGCGCACCGCGTCGATCGAATCGAACTTCGTCTGCGCGAACGAGCCGAGATACAGCTTGAACGACTTCGATTCGACGATGTTCGGCGATTCGGCCGGCACGTAGAACGTCGCGACCGCGACCTGCGGCTTGCCGCGCGCGTTGAGCCATGACAGCTCGTACGCGTTCCAGATGTCGGTGCCGAAGAACGGCAGCGCCGACGTGATGCCGATCTGCGCGCGCGCGCCGGCGCGCGGGATCGGGAACAGCAGCGACGCGTCGTACTGGTTCGCGTAGACGGTTGCCTTGCCGAGCGGGGAGTGTTCGGGATTCATGATGGATGGGCTCGCTCAGGACAGGAACAGGCGATAGGCCGGATTGCCGCTTTCCTCGACGTACGGATAGCCGAGCGTCGCGAGGAAGCGTTCGAACTCCGCATGGTCGGCGGGCGGCACCTGCAGGCCGACGAGGATCGAGCTGTAGTCCGCGCCCTGGTTGCGGTAGTGGAACAGGCTGATGTTCCAGTCGGGCGCCATCGACGACAGGAACTTCATCAGCGCGCCCGGGCGCTCCGGGAATTCGAAGCGGAACAGCCGCTCGTCGAGCGCGAGCGGCGAGCGGCCGCCGACCATGTAGCGGATGTGCTCCTTCGACAGCTCGTCGTGCGTCAGGTCGACGGTCTGGAAGCCGTGCGACTCGAAGTTCGCGGCGATTTCCGCTGATTCGCCGCGGCGCTTGATCTGCACGCCGACGAAGATGTGCGCGGCCTGCGCGTCGGCGATCCGGTAGTTGAACTCGGTGACGTTGCGGTCGCCGACGAGCGAGCAGAAGCGCTTGAAGCTGCCGCGCTCCTCGGGGATCGTCACCGCGAACACCGCTTCGCGCGCCTCGCCGACTTCGGCGCGCTCGGCGACGAAGCGCATCCGGTCGAAGTTCATGTTCGCGCCCGACGTGATCGCGACGAGCGTCTGGTTTTCGATGCCTTCGCGTTCCGCGTAGAGCTTCGCGCCCGCGACCGCCAGCGCGCCGGAGGGTTCGAGCACGCTGCGGGTGTCCTGGAACACATCCTTGATCGCCGCGCACAGCGCGTCGGTGTTGACCGTCAGGACGCCGTCGAGGTGTTCGCTGCAGAGCCGGAAGGTTTCCTCGCCGACGAGCTTCACCGCGGTGCCGTCCGCGAACAGGCCGACCTCGGAAAGCTCGATGCGGCGGCCGGCGTCGATCGACTGCGCCATCGCGCACGAATCCTCGGTCTGCACGCCGATCACCTTGATCTCCGGGCGCACGGCCTTCACGTACGCGACGATGCCCGCGGCGAGCCCGCCGCCGCCGATCGGCACGAAGATCGCGTGGATCGGGCCCTGGTGCTGGCGCAGGATTTCCATCGCGACGGTGCCCTGGCCCGCGATCACGTACGGATCGTCGAACGGGTGGACGAACGTGAGGCCGCGCTCTTCCTGCACCGTCAGCGCATGCTTGTACGCGTCGCTGTACGACTCGCCCGCCTGGATCACCTCGACCGACGGGCCGCCGTGCGCGCGCACCGCGTCGACCTTCACCTGCGGCGTCGTGACCGGCACGACGATCACGGCCTTGATGCCCATCCGGGCCGCCGAGAACGCGACGCCCTGCGCGTGGTTGCCCGCCGACGCGGTAATCACGCCGCGCGCGAGCGCATCGGCCGGAATGTGCGCCATCTTGTTGTACGCGCCCCGCAGCTTGAACGAGAACACCGGCTGGTTGTCCTCGCGCTTCAGGTAGACGGGGTTGCGCAGCCGGGCCGACAGGTTGCGGGCCGGTTCGAGCTCTGTCTCGATCGCGACGTCGTAGACGCGCGCGGTGAGGATTTTCTTCAGATAATCGTGGGATGCCATGGGCGCTCGCGTGCAGTGCGGATGCAGACGTAAAAGCCCAATGATAGCGCCTGGGGTCTGTTTTCATACGGAATAGCATGTGCGTCGCGACCGTTTCCGGCGGCGCAGCGACGCCCCGGCGGGCTTAACCGGCCGGTTACCGACCGGACGGACGGCGAATGGCGGTCCGAAACCGCTTCGGGCCACGGCCGGCGGGCCTTCCGCCGATATCCCCACGGCCGGTCCGAGGTCTCACGCGAGGCCCGATCATGGGTTAGAATTCCGTTTTGAATCAAGGATCGGAAGATGCAGAGGCACCCTCGGATCGCCCCTTTGAAGCCGTCGCCGCGCGCAGCCAGCCCCGCGGCGGAACGGCATGCGCGCCGCGCGCGATCGTGCTGATGGCTCCGAGTGCCGCCAGGCCGTGTCGCGCCTGGTACTAGAACAGATTTCCCCAAGATTGCGCCCACGCGCTTGCCGACGCCCGTTTGCCCGGCGTTTCGGCCCTCCGAGTCGTCCGAACATGAACGCACCACAAGTTTTCGATCCGCATGGCGCGGCCGCCGCCGTCGCCGCCGACCCCGCACCTCGTCTGCGCGAGATCCCGTACAACTACACCTCGTTCTCCGATCGCGAGATCGTGATCCGCCTGCTGGGCGAGGAAGCCTGGGCCGTGCTCGACGAGCTGCGCGCCGAGCGCCGCACCGGCCGCTCGGCGCGGATGCTGTACGAAGTGCTCGGCGACATCTGGGTCGTGCGCCGCAACCCGTACCTGCAGGACGACCTGCTCGACAACCCGAAGCGTCGCGCGCTGCTGATCGAGGCGCTGAACCACCGCCTCGGCGAGATCGAGAAGCGCCGTCACGCCGACCTGACCGCACACCAGGACGACGCGGGCCGCGAGCGCGCGGTGCGCGTCGGGATGCTCGAGGCCGCCGCGCAGCGCGCGGTCGACGAGTTCGCGGAGGAATTCGACAAGATGGCCGAGCTGCGCCGCCGCGCGACCAAGGCGCTCGGCCGCTGCACGCAGAAGGACAACATCCGCTTCGACGGGCTGTCGCGCGTGTCGCACGTGACCGACGCGACCGACTGGCGCGTCGAGTACCCGTTCGTCGTGCTGACCCCGGACACCGAAGCGGAAATCGCGGGCCTGATCAAGGCCTGCTTCGAGCTCGGCCTGACGGTGATCCCGCGCGGCGGCGGCACCGGCTACACGGGCGGCGCGGTGCCGCTCACGCCGTTCTCGGCGGTGATCAACACCGAAAAGCTGGAGCAGCTCGGCGCGGTCGAGCTGACCGAGCTGCCGGGCGTCGCGCACAAGGTGCCGACGATCTTCTCCGGCGCGGGCGTCGTCACGCGCCGCGTGACGGAAGCGGCGGAGGCGGCCGGCTACGTGTTCGCGGTCGATCCGACCTCGCTCGACGCGTCCTGCATCGGCGGCAACGTCGCGATGAACGCGGGCGGCAAGAAGGCCGTGCTGTGGGGCACCGCGCTCGACAACCTGGCCTGGTGGCGGATGGTCGACCCGGACGGCAACTGGCTCGAAGTCACGCGCCACGAGCACAACCAGGGCAAGATCCACGACATCCCGGTCGCGCGCTTCGAGCTGAAGTGGTTCGACGGCGCGTATGCGCCGGGCGAGAAGCTGCTCAAGAGCGAGATGCTCGAGATCGAGGGCCGCCGGTTCCGCAAGGAGGGCCTCGGCAAGGACGTCACCGACAAGTTCCTCGCCGGCCTGCCGGGCGTGCAGAAGGAAGGCTGCGACGGCCTGATCACGTCCGCGCGCTGGGTGCTGCACAAGATGCCCGCGCACACGCGCACCGTCTGCCTCGAATTCTTCGGCCAGGCGCGCGAGGCGATCCCGAGCATCGTCGAGATCAAGGACTACCTGTTCGAGACGTCGAAGCAGGGCGGCGCGATCCTCGCCGGCCTCGAGCATCTCGACGAGCGCTACCTGCGCGCGGTCGGCTATGCGACGAAGAGCAAGCGCAACGCGTTCCCGAAGATGGTGCTGATCGGCGACATCGTCGGCGACGACGCCGATGCGGTCGCGCACGCGACGTCCGAGGTCGTGCGGATGGCCAACGGCAAGAGCGGCGAAGGCTTCGTCGCGGTCAGCGCCGAGGCGCGCAAGCGCTTCTGGCTCGACCGCAGCCGCACCGCCGCGATCGCGAAGCACACCAACGCGTTCAAGATCAACGAGGACGTCGTCATCCCGCTGAACCGGATGGGCGAGTACACCGACGGCATCGAGCGCATCAACATCGAGCTGTCGCTGAAGAACAAGCTGCAGCTCGTCGACGCGCTGGAGGCGTTCTTCACGAGCGGCAACCTGCCGCTCGGCAAGACCGACGACGCGAACGAGATCCCGAGCGCCGAGCTGCTGGAAGACCGCGTGCAGCAGGCGCTGGAGCTGCTCAAGCGCGTGCGTGCGCGCTGGGAGTTCGTGCGCGACCGGCTCGACCAGCCGCTGCGCGAGGCGCAGCACTACCTCGTGCAGCTCGGCTACGAGGCGCTCGCGGAGAAGTTCGCGGACCGCGTCGACCAGCAGCCGGGCGTGAACGTGTTCCACATCACGCAGGACCGCACGGTGCGGATCTCGTGGAAGCAGGAGATCCGCGCGGAGCTGCGCGCGATCTTCAACGGCGGCGCGTTCAAGCCGATCCTCGACGAGGCCCAGGCGATCCACAAGCAGGTGCTGCGCGGCCGCGTGTTCGTCGCGCTGCACATGCACGCGGGCGACGGCAACGTCCACACGAACATCCCGGTCAACTCCGACAACTACGAGATGCTGCAGGACGCCCACGCGGCGGTCGCGCGCATCATGACGCTCGCGCGCTCGCTCGACGGCGTGATTTCCGGCGAGCACGGGATCGGCATCACGAAGCTCGAGTTCCTGACCGACGACGAGATCGCCGAATTCCGCGCGTACAAGCAGCGCGTCGATCCGAACGGCCGCTTCAACAAGGGCAAGCTGCTCGACGGCGCCGATCTTCGCAACGCGTACACGCCGAGCTTCGGGCTGATGGGCTACGAGTCGCTGATCATGCAGCAGTCCGACATCGGCGCGATCGCCGATTCGGTGAAGGACTGCCTGCGCTGCGGCAAGTGCAAGCCGGTGTGCGCGACCCACGTGCCGCGCGCGAACCTGCTGTACAGCCCGCGCAACAAGATCCTCGCGACGTCGCTGCTGGTCGAGGCGTTCCTGTACGAGGAGCAGACCCGCCGCGGCGTGTCGATCAAGCACTGGGACGAGTTCAACGACGTGGCCGACCACTGCACGGTCTGCCACAAGTGCGCGACGCCGTGCCCGGTGAAGATCGACTTCGGCGACGTGACGATGAACATGCGCAACCTGCTGCGCAAGATGGGCAAGAAGAAGTTCAACCCGGGCAGCGCGGCGGGCATGTTCTTCCTGAATGCGACCAATCCGCAGACGATCAACGCCGCGCGCAGCGTGATGATGGGCGTCGGCTACAAGGTGCAGCGCTTCGCGAACGACATGCTGAAGAACGTCGTGAAGAAGCAGACGCAGCACCCGCCGGCGACCGTCGGCAAGCCGCCCGTCGTCGAGCAGGTGATCCACTTCGTCAACAAGAAGATGCCGGGCAACCTGCCGAAGAAGACGGCGCGCGCGCTGCTCGACATCGAGGACAACAAGATCGTGCCGATCATCCGCAACCCGAAGTCGACGACCGTCGATTCGGAAGCGGTGTTCTACTTCCCGGGCTGCGGCTCCGAGCGCCTGTTCTCGCAGGTCGGGCTGGCCACGCAGGCGATGCTGTGGGAAGCGGGCGTGCAGACCGTGCTGCCGCCGGGCTACCTGTGCTGCGGCTATCCGCAGCGCGGCGCGGGGCAGTACGACAAGGCCGAGAAGATCGTCACCGACAACCGCGTGCTGTTCCACCGGGTCGCGAACACGCTGAACTACCTCGACATCAAGACGGTAGTCGTGTCGTGCGGCACCTGCTACGACCAGCTCGCGGGGTATGAATTCGACAAGATCTTCCCGGGCTGCCGGATCATCGACATCCACGAGTTCCTGCTCGAGAAGGGGATGAAGCTCGACGGCGTGAAGGGCACGCGCTACATGTATCACGACCCGTGCCACACGCCGATCAAGACGATGGACCCGGTCAAGCTCGTCAACGAGCTGATGGGCTCGGACAAGGACGGCTACAGGATCGAGAAGAACGAGCGCTGCTGCGGCGAGTCGGGCACGCTCGCGGTCACGCGCCCGGACGTGTCGACGCAGGTCCGCTTCCGCAAGGAAGAGGAGATCCGCAAGGGGGCGGCGAAGCTGCGCAGCATCCCGGTCGTGGCCGGCGACGCGCCGGCGCCCGTGAACGGCGGCGCGGACGTGAAGATCCTGACGAGCTGCCCGTCGTGCCTGCAGGGCCTGTCGCGCTACAACGAGGACGCGAACCTCGAGGCCGACTACATCGTCGTCGAGATCGCGCGCCAGGTGCTCGGCGAGAACTGGATGGCCGACTACGTCGCACGCGCAAACCATGGCGGGATCGAGCGCGTGCTGGTCTAATGCGGGCATGACGACAGCACGACCGGGGGCGACGATGAAATGCGTGTTTTGCCGTGAAGACGGCGGCGAGGTGCTCTGGCAGGACGACACGCTGCGTGTCGTCCTCGCGACGGGCGAGCACGACTACCCGGGCTTCTGCCGGGTGATCTGGGGGGCGCACGTCGCCGAGTTCTCCGATCTCGGCGACGCCGACCGCGCCCGCGTGATGAACGTCGTCTGCGCGGTCGAGCGCGCGGTGCGGCGCGTGATGCAGCCGAACAAGGTGAACCTCGCGAGCCTCGGCAACATGGTGCCGCACGTGCACTGGCACGTGATCCCGCGCTTCTCGAACGACGCGCATTTCCCGCAGCCCGTCTGGGCGCCGCGGCAGCGCAGCGTGTCGGAGGCGCTGCTGCGCTCGCGCGCCGCGCAGGCCACGCTGTTGCACAACGCGGTGCGTGAAGAGATTCAACGAATGACCGATTCGAGGCAGCCATGAGCGGTTTGACTTCCACGACCCCGATTCCGTCGGGCGTCGTCGTGCACGCGGTGTCGCGCGTGCTCGAATTGCAGTATCCGAGCGGCGAGAACTACCGGATCCCGTTCGAGCTGATGCGCGTCTATTCGCCGTCGGCGGAGGTGCGCGGCCACGGGCCCGGCCAGGAAACCCTGCAGACCGGCAAGCGCGAAGTGACGATCACCGCGCTCGAGGGCGTCGGCAACTACGCGCTGCAGCCGACCTTCTCCGACGGTCATTCGACCGGCATCTATTCGTGGGACTTGCTGTACCAGCTGGCGACGCAGCAGGATGCGCTCTGGCGCGACTATTTCGACAAACTGAAGGCGGCGGGCGTCGATCGCGACGCCCCGATGCCGGCGGCGGGCACGCCGCACGGCCACTGCCACTGAGCGACGGCGCCGGGGCACTCGGCGCCGTCTTGCCATTTACTGAGGATCAACGCGATGAGCAAAACCCACTTCGGCTTCGAAAGCGTCGAGGAAAACGATAAAGCGAAGAAAGTGGCGGGCGTGTTCCATTCGGTCGCGAGCAACTACGATCTGATGAACGACCTGATGTCGGCGGGCATGCACCGCGCGTGGAAGGCCTTCACGATCGCGCAGGCGAACGTCCGCCCGGGCTACAAGGTGCTCGACATCGCGGCCGGCACGGGCGACCTGACCAAGGCGTTCGCGAAGGCCGCCGGGCCGACCGGCGAGGTCTGGCACACGGACATCAACGAATCGATGCTGCGGGTCGGCCGCGACCGGCTGCTCGACAAGGGTATCGTGACGCCGTCGCTGTTGTGCGATGCCGAGAAGATTCCCTTTCCGGACAACTACTTCGACGTGGTCACGGTCGCGTTCGGGCTGCGCAACATGACGCACAAGGACGCCGCACTCGCCGAGATGCGCCGCGTCGCGAAGCCGGGCGGCCGTGTGATGGTGCTCGAATTCTCGAAAGTGTGGGAGCCGCTGAAAAAGGCGTACGATCTGTATTCTTTCAAAGTATTACCGTGGCTTGGCGACAAGTTCGCGAAAGATGCCGACAGTTACCGGTATCTTGCCGAATCTATCCGGATGCATCCCGATCAGGACACGCTGAAGACGATGATGGAGCAAGCGGGCCTCGATGCCGTCAAATATTACAATTTGTCAGGTGGCGTGGTAGCTTTACACCTTGGAACCAAGTATTAACGGGTTCTTTCCATACGTTTGCCTTACATCTGGAGATGCTGATGTCCCAATCGCGTTCGTTGTTCAACCGTAGCAAGCCGTCGAAGCCGTGGGCTCGACGGGTCGGCACGCTGCTGATGGTCGGCCTGCTCACGGCCGGCACGTTCGCATCGCTCGACGCCGAAGCCAGGCGCATGGGCGGCGGGCGCAGCATCGGCCGCCAGAACTCCACCGTCACGCAGCGCCAGGCGACGCCGCCTGCGCAGCAGCCGATGCAGCAGGCCGCGCCTTCGCAGGCGCAGCGCGCGAACCCGGCCGCGCCTACGCCGGCCGCGCAGCCGAACCGCTCGCGCTGGCTTGGGCCGATCGCCGGCCTCGCGGCCGGTCTCGGCATCGCGGCGCTGCTGTCTCACTTCGGCCTCGGCGGCGCATTCGCCAGCATGATGTCGAACCTGATCGTGATCGCGCTGCTCGCGGCGATCGGCATCTGGCTGATCCGCAAGTTCATGAATCGCCGCCGTTCGAACGAGCCGGCGTACTCGGTCGGCGGCTCGGCGTCGTCGGCGGGCGGTTATGCCCAGGGTTCGTCGTTCCAGCAGGGCAGCGGCGGCAACTACGCGGGCAGCGGCAGCAGCTACGCGAACGAAGCGCAGAGCGTGTTCGGCGGCGGCACAGCTGCGGCGGCGGCAGGCGCTGCAGCGGCGCCGCTGCAGGTCCCGGCCGGCTTCGACACCGAAGCGTTCCTGCGCAGCGCGAAGGTCTACTTCGTGCGCCTGCAGGCCGCGTGGGACCAGGGCAACCTGGCCGACATCCGCGAGTTCACGACGCCCGAGATGTTCGCCGAGATCAAGATCGACCTCGATTCGCGCGGCAACGAAGCGAACCAGACCGACGTCGTGCAGCTCGACGCCGAACTGGTCGCGATCGAGGATCGCGGCATCGAGCAGTCGGCGAGCGTGCGCTTCCACGGCCTGATCCGCGAGGCGGCGAACGCGCCGGCCGCGCCGTTCGACGAGGTGTGGAACCTGGCGAAGTCGGGTGGCCAGGGCTGGTTGCTCGCGGGCATCCAGCAGCTCAACACGCACTGAACGCAGCCGGCGGCCGGCGAGGTCGTTGCTGTGCGGCCGCTTGCCGCCGGCGCGTGCGGTCGAGCGCAGTCTGCCGACGATCCGACGTTACAATAGAAACCCGCGTGGACGTCCGGTCCGCGCGGGTTTTTCTTTCCCAGCCCGATGACCTTTGCCGCCAAGCCTTTTGCTGCTGCTGTCAATCACCTGCTCGCGCGCGAATCCTGGGCGCGTGACCGCCTGATTCCCTACGCGGGCAAGACCGCCCGCTTCGACGTGCCGCCCGTCACGCTCACGCTGCTGGTGCAGCCCGACGGCTATCTGTCCGCGGTCGATGCGCAGGACGCGCAGCACGTCGACGTGTCGATCGCGCTGGCCGGCGACACCGTGGCCGCGTTCCTGCAGGGCGGGCAGGCGGCCGTGATGAAGCACGTGAAGATCGAGGGCGACGCGGAGTTCGCGACGCAGATCGCGAAGCTGGCCGAGCACCTGCGCTGGGAACCGGAAGAAGATCTCGCGAAGCTGGTCGGCGACGCGGCGGCGCACCGGATCGCGACGGTCGTGCGCGACGCCGGCGCGCGCGCGCGCCGCACCGGCCGCAATGTGCTCGATTCTGTCGTCGAATATTGGCTCGACGAGAAACCGCAAGTCGTCCGGCGTGCGTCGCTCGCGGACCTCGACGCCGAACTGGCGCGCGCGCGGGACGCGCTCGCCCGGGTCGAAAAGCGGGTCGAGCGACTCGAACAAAAAATCGGCGCGCGCACGGGCGGCAGCCCGCGCGGCGCGCACTGAGGGCCGCCGGGCATGCGCATTTTCCGTTTCATCAAGATTCTCTACACCGTCATCCGCTTCGGCCTCGACGAGGTGATGCTGTCCCGGATCGACGACCGGCGCGTGAAGCTGCTGCTGCGGATCACGACGATCGGCCGCCGCTATTCCGATCCGCCGGCGGTGCGGCTGCGCCGCGCGCTCGAAAGCCTCG
The DNA here is from genome assembly GCF_001718695.1 of Burkholderia ubonensis. Taxonomy (NCBI): domain Bacteria; kingdom Pseudomonadati; phylum Pseudomonadota; class Betaproteobacteria; order Burkholderiales; family Burkholderiaceae; genus Burkholderia; species Burkholderia ubonensis. Next base: position 2,964,903 of record NZ_CP013420.1, read on the forward strand.
GCCCGATCTTCGTGAAATTCGGCCAGGTGCTGTCGACGCGCCGCGACCTGCTGTCGGTCGATTTCGCGAACGAGCTTGCCAAGCTGCAGGATCAGGTGCCGCCGTTCGATTCGTCGGTCGCGATCGGGCTCATCGAGAAGGCGCTCGGCGCGCCGGTCGACGAGCTGTTCGACGAATTCGAGCGCGAGCCGGTCGCGAGCGCGTCGATCGCTCAGGTGCATTTCGCGAAGCTCAAGCAGGGCGTGCACGCTGGCAAGGCGGTCGCGGTGAAGGTGCTGCGCCCGAACATGCTGCCCGTCATCGATTCCGACCTTGCACTGATGCGCGACATCGCGACGTGGACCGAGCGCATGTGGGCCGACGGCCGGCGCCTGAAGCCGCGCGAGGTCGTCGCCGAATTCGACAAGTACCTGCACGACGAGCTGGACCTGATGCGCGAGGCGGCGAACGGCAGCCAGCTGCGCCGCAACTTCGCGGGCCTCGACCTGCTGCTCGTGCCGGAGATGTTCTGGGATTTCTCGACGTCGACCGTGCTCGTGATGGAGCGCATGTCCGGCGTGCCGATCAGCCAGGTCGAGACGCTGCGCACGGCGGGCGTCGACATCAAGAAGCTCGCGCGCGAAGGCGTCGAGATCTTCTTCACGCAGGTGTTCCGCGACGGCTTCTTCCACGCGGACATGCACCCCGGCAACATCCAGGTGAGCCTTGACCCGAAGACCTTCGGCCGCTATATCGCGCTCGACTTCGGGATCGTCGGCGCGCTGTCCGATTTCGACAAGAACTACCTCGCGCAGAACTTCCTCGCGTTCTTCAAGCGCGACTACCACCGCGTCGCGACGCTTCACCTCGAATCGGGCTGGGTGCCGCCGGACACGCGCGTCGAGGAGCTCGAAAGCGCGATCCGCGCGGTGTGCGAGCCGTATTTCGACCGCGCGCTGAAGGACATCTCGCTCGGCCAGGTGCTGATGCGCCTGTTCTCGACGTCGCGCCGCTTCAACGTCGAGATCCAGCCGCAGCTCGTGCTGCTGCAGAAGACGATGCTGAACGTCGAAGGGCTCGGCCGCTCGCTCGATCCCGAGCTCGACCTGTGGAAAACCGCGAAGCCGTACCTCGAGCGCTGGATGACCGAGCAGATCGGCCTGCGCGGCTGGTACGAGCGCTTCAAGGTCGAGGCGCCGCAATGGAGCAAGACGCTGCCGCAACTGCCGCGCCTGATCCACCATGCGATCGCCGCGCGCCACGACGCGCCGCGCGCCGCGAGCGAAGACCTGATGCGGCAGATCCTGGTCGAGCAGAAGCGCACCAACCGGCTGCTGCAGGCGCTGCTGATCTTCGGGCTGGCCGTGGGCGTCGGCGCGCTCGTCGCGCGGGTGCTGCTCGCGCTCGCGTACAGCGCCTGACACCCGCCTGGAGGCCATCCGATGTCCGACCCGACCCGCGAAAACCCGCCCGCCGCGCCGCGCGCCGCGGAATTCTCGTCGCGCGACCCGGGCGACGCGTCGTTCTGGGACGAGCGCTTCGCGCGCGGCATGACGCCGTGGGAATTCGGCGGCGTGCCCGACGGCTTTCGCGCGTTTGCGAGCCGCCACGCGCCGTGCGCCGTGCTGATTCCCGGCTGCGGCAGCGCGCAGGAAGCGGGATGGCTCGCGCAGGCCGGGTGGCCCGTCAGGGCAATCGATTTCGCCGAGCAGGCGGTCGCCGCCGCGAAGGCGCAGCTCGGCGCGCACGCGGACGTCGTCGAGCAGGCGGATTTCTTCGCTTACGCGCCGCCGTTCGACGTGCAATGGGTCTACGAGCGCGCATTCCTGTGCGCGCTGCCGCGCGACCGGCGCGCCGGCTACGCGGCGCAAATGGCCGCGCTGCTGCCGGCCGGCGGGCTGCTGGCCGGCTACTTCTTTGTCGGCGCCACGCCGAAGGGGCCGCCGTTCGGCATCGACCGGGCGGAACTCGACGCGCTGCTCGGGCCGCACTTCGAGCTGGTCGAGGATCTGCCGGTGGCCGATTCGCTGCCCGTGTTCGAAGGGCGCGAGCGCTGGCTCACGTGGCGCCGCCGCTGATGCCGGCGCTTACCCGGGCGTGTCCGGCCGTTGCCGGGGTGCGCCAGGGTTTCGGCTACAATTCAAGGTTTTGCAAGCCGTTTCCAGTTTCTGCGGGAAAAAATACCATGCCGATCTACGCCTATCGATGCGAAGCGTGCGGTTTCGCGAAGGACGTGCTCCAGAAGATGAGCGACGCGCCGCTGTCGCAGTGCCCCGAATGCGGGAAGGATGCGTTTCGCAAGCAGCTGACCGCTGCGGGCTTTCAGCTGAAGGGCTCGGGCTGGTACGTCACCGATTTCCGCGGCGGCTCGGGCGGCACGAGTGCGCCGGCGGCGCCGTCCGGTTCGGGCGATGCGGCGCCGGCAGCCGCCGCGCCCGCGCCGGGCTCGGACAGTGCGGCGAGCGCCGCGCCGGCGCCCGCGCCGGCTGCGACGCCTGCGGCCGGCAGTTGACTGTCGCGGCCCCGCCGGGCCGCGCCCCTTCCGCGCCGCCGGTGCGACTATTTGACGGCAGATGATGAAAAAGACGACCCTGAAATCGGTGTTTCTGACCGGCCTGCTGGTTCTCGTCCCGCTCGCGATCACGCTGTGGGTGCTCGGCCTCATCATCGGCACGATGGACCAGACGCTGCTGCTGCTGCCGGAATCGTGGCAGCCGGAGCGGATGTTCGGTTTCCGCGTGCCGGGGATCGGCGCGGTGCTGACGCTCGCGTTCATCTTCATCGTCGGGCTCGCGACGCAGAACTTCATCGGCCAGAAGCTCGTCACGTGGTGGAATGCGGTCGTGCGCCACATTCCGGTCGTCGGCCCGATCTACACGAGCGTCAAGCAGGTGTCGGACACGCTGCTGTCGAGCAGCGGCAATGCGTTCCGCAAGGCGCTCCTGATCGAATATCCGCGCCGCGGGTCGTATACGATCGCATTTCTGACCGGCACGCCCGGCGGCGACGTGCTCAATCATCTGACGGAAGAGTACGTGAGCGTGTATATCCCGACGACGCCGAACCCGACGTCGGGCTTCTTCCTGATGCTGCCGAAGAGCGAAGTCATCGAACTCGACATGTCGGTCGATGCCGCGCTGAAGTACATCGTCTCGATGGGCGTGGTGGCGCCCCCGGCGCCGGCACCGGCGCCCGCCCGCCGTCCCGTCGAGCCGCCGCTGTAAATCATTGCCCGGGCCGCGCGTTGCGGCGCCCGTTGATCAAACCGAACGAAAGCAAACATCATGTCGATGCGAACTGAATACTGCGGTCTCGTGACCGAACACCTGCTGGGCCAAACCGTGTCGCTGTGCGGCTGGGTGCAGCGCCGCCGCGATCACGGCGGTGTGATCTTCATCGACCTGCGCGATCGTGAAGGCCTCGTGCAGGTGGTCTGCGACCCGGACCGCGCGGAGATGTTCGCGACCGCCGAAGGCGTGCGCAATGAGTTCTGCGTCCAGGTGAAGGGCCTCGTGCGCAACCGTCCGGAAGGCACGGTCAACGCGGGCCTGAAGAGCGGCAAGATCGAAGTGCTGTGCCACGAGCTGACCGTGCTGAACGCGTCGGTCACGCCGCCGTTCCAGCTCGACGACGACAACCTGTCGGAAACGACGCGCCTCACGCACCGCGTGCTCGACCTGCGCCGTCCGCAGATGCAGCACAACCTGCGCCTGCGCTACCGCGTCGCGATCGAGGCGCGCAAGTACCTCGACGAGCAGGGCTTCATCGACATCGAGACGCCGATGCTGACGAAGAGCACGCCGGAAGGCGCGCGCGACTACCTCGTGCCGTCGCGCGTGAACGCGGGCCAGTTCTTCGCGCTGCCGCAGTCGCCGCAGCTGTTCAAGCAGCTGCTGATGGTCGCGAACTTCGACCGCTACTACCAGATCACCAAGTGCTTCCGCGACGAGGACCTGCGCGCCGACCGTCAGCCGGAATTCACGCAGATCGACTGCGAGACGTCGTTCCTCGGCGAGCAGGAAATCCGCGACCTGTTCGAGGACATGATCCGTCACATCTTCAAGACGACGATCGATGTCGAGCTGGATGCGACGTTCCCGGTGATGCCGTACTCGGAAGCGATGGCGCGCTTCGGCTCGGATAAGCCCGACCTGCGCGTGAAGCTCGAGTTCACCGAGCTGACCGACGCGATGAAGGATGTCGAGTTCAAGGTGTTCAGCACGCCGGCCAACGCGAAGGACGGCCGTGTCGCGGCGCTGCGCGTGCCGAAGGGCGGCGAGCTGTCGCGCGGCGACATCGACGGCTACACCGAGTTCGTGCGCATCTACGGCGCGAAGGGCCTCGCGTGGATCAAGGTCAACGAGAAGGCGAAGGGCCGCGACGGCCTGCAGAGCCCGATCGTCAAGAACCTGCACGACGCGTCGATCGCGGCGATCCTCGAGCGCACCGGCGCCGAAGACGGCGACATCATCTTCTTCGCGGCCGACCGCGCGAAGGTCGTCAACGACAGCCTCGGCGCGCTGCGCCTGAAGATCGGCCACTCGGAATTCGGCAAGGCGAACGGCCTCGTCGAGGCGGGCTGGAAGCCGCTGTGGGTCGTCGACTTCCCGATGTTCGAATACGACGACGAAGATGCGCGCTACGTCGCCGCGCACCATCCGTTCACGAGCCCGAAGGACGAGCATCTCGAGTACCTCGAGACCGACCCGGGCCGCTGCCTTGCGAAGGCCTACGACATGGTGCTGAACGGCTGGGAAATCGGCGGCGGCTCGGTGCGTATCCACCGCGAGGAAGTGCAGAGCAAGGTGTTCCGCGCGCTGAAGATCGGCGCGGAAGAGGCGCAGCTGAAGTTCGGCTTCCTGCTGGACGCGCTCCAGTACGGCGCGCCGCCGCACGGCGGCATCGCGTTCGGTCTCGACCGCATCGTCACGATGATGGCCGGCGCCGATTCGATCCGCGACGTGATCGCGTTCCCGAAGACCCAGCGCGCGCAGTGTCTGCTCACGCAGGCGCCGAGCCCGGTCGACGAGCGCCAGCTGCGCGAGCTGCACATCCGCCTGCGTCAGCCGGAGCAGCCGAAGGCGTAATGCACGCTTGACCCCTGAGCGCGCGTGGCGACACGCGCGCCGCACGACGAAAAAGGCGCAACGGTGCGCCTTTTTCGTTTTTTGCGGTACAGTCGCAGCACCCGCCGCGCAGCCCGGCCCAACCGGCGCGCGGCCTCGCGCCGTATGAAACGAACATGACGAAGCCGCCGAAAATTCCCGAATCCGTTCTCGTCGTGATCTACACGCCCGACCTCGACGTACTGGTGATCAAGCGCGCCGACCAGCCCGATTTCTGGCAATCGGTCACCGGGTCGAAGGATGCGCTCGACGAACCGCTCGCCGTCACCGCCGCGCGCGAAGTGGCCGAGGAAACCGGCATCGTGGTCGGCACGCCGGAGGTGCCGGCCAGCGCGCTCGTCGACTGGCATCACCGGATCGAATACGCGATTTATCCGCAGTACCTGCACCGCTATGCGCCCGGCGTCACGCGCAACACCGAGCACTGGTTCGGCCTGTGCGTGCCGCGTCGCGTCGACGTGACGCTGTCGCCGCGCGAGCACGTCGACCATGCGTGGCTGCCGTATCGCGAGGCGGCCGCGCGCTGCTTCTCGCCGTCGAATGCCGAGGCGATCCTGCAATTGTCCGCGCGCGCGGCCCGGCCCCCGGAAGGCCGGCCCCCGGAAGGCCGGCCCCCGGAAGGCCGGACCCCGGAAGGCCGGACCCCGGAAGGCCGGACCCCCGGATCCGCATGAACGGGGGAGGCGGCCTTCCGGAGGCCCGCAAGCGATTCGCGCAACTGCGGCAGATGTTCCTGCAGGAGCGGGGCTCCGCATCGCGGCTCGCCTTCACGTCGGGCAACGCCGTGCGGCTGTGCCAGGGCGGCGAGGCCTTCTTCGGCGCGCTGATCGAGCGGATCGACGCCGCACGCGAGCAGGTGCTGCTCGAAACCTACATTTTCTGTGACGACGCGGCGGGTCGGCCGGTGTCGGACGCGCTGCTGCGCGCCGTGCGGCGCGGCGTGCGCGTGCGCGTGATCACGGACGGCATCGGCACCGCGCGCCTGCCGCTGTTCGATACGTGGGCCGGGGCGGGCATCGAGCACTGCGTGTACAACCGCTACCTGTTCGGCCGCTTCGGCTTCTCGCGCACGCACCGCAAGCTTGCGGTCGTCGATCACGCGTATGCATATTGCGGCGGCATCAACATCGTCGACGACTACGCGCAGAACGGCGCGACGCTGCCGTACCCGCGCTGGGATTTCAGCGTCGAGATGACGGGGCCCGTCGTGTCCGACGTGCGCGCCGCATTCGAGCTGCAATGGCACCGCATCCGCTTCGGCCACAAGCCGTATGCGCAATACGCGGCGGGGCTCGCCGGCGGCGACGCGTTCCCGGACATGTTCCGCCGCTGGATGCGCAGTCACCGCTGGATCAAGGCCGGGGCGCTCAGGATCGTGACCGAGCCGAGCGTCGCGTTCGTCGCGCGCGACAACGTCGTGAACCGCCGCGCGATCGAGAAGGCGTACCTGGCCGCGATCGGCCAGGCCCGGCAGAGGATCCTGCTCGCGAATCCGTACTTCATGCCGGGCCGCAAGCTGCGCCGCGCGCTGACGGGCGCCGCGCGGCGCGGCGTCGACGTGCGGATCCTGCTCGGCCGCAACGAGTTCGCGGCGCTCGACACCGCGGTGCCGTTCCTCTACCACGCGCTGCTGCGCGCCGGCGTGCGCGTTGCCGAATATGACAAGACGATGCTGCACGGCAAGGTGGCCGTGATCGACGACAATTGGGCGACGGTCGGCTCGTCGAATCTGGACGCGCTGAGCCTGATGCTGAACAATGAGGCCAACGTCGTGCTGGTGCGGCACGATACGGTCACGAACGAGCTGCGCGACGCGATCGCCGCGGCGTTCGCCGACGGCCGCGAGATCGACCCGGCGCGCTACGCGCGGCGCCCGCTCGGCGAGCGCGTGCTGAACTGGCTGGCCTACTCGGTCTACCGCGCCGCGATGAAGGTGCTGACGGTCGGCGGCTACGACTAAGCGCCCGCTTAAATCATTTCTGCACGCCCGTGCGGAAAACCGCTTTCCAATGCGGCCCGAATCGCGCAAAATAGCGACTCGGTTAGACACCGGTTTCTAATAATTTCCTTGTTTCACGGGCGGTCGCACTCAATAATAGTACGGCCGTTCGATTTTATTTGAACCCCCGAACGGTTACAGAAATAGCTATGCGAAAAGGCGAACAGACGCGTGCCGCGATACTCGAAGCTGCATTGGACCTCGCCAGCCGTGACGGGCTGGAGGGGTTGACGATCGGCCTGCTGGCCGAGCGCATGCAGATGAGCAAGAGCGGCGTGTTCGCGCACTTCGGATCGCGCGAGGATTTGCAGGTGGAAGTCGTGCGCGAGTATCACCATCGTTTCGAGAACGAGGTGTTCTTTCCGAGCCTGCGCGAGCCGCGCGGTCTGCCGCGTCTGCGGGCGATGCTGGCGCGCTGGATCGAGAAGCGCATCCAGGAGGTGACGACCGGGTGCATCTACATCAGCGGAGCCGTCGAGTACGACGACCGGCCGGACAGCCCCGTGCGCGAGCAGCTGGTCGCGAGCGTGACGGCGTGGCGTGCCGCGCTGCTGCGCGCCATTTCGCAGGCGAAGGAGGAGGGGCATCTGCGCCCGGACGGCGATCCGGACCTGATGCTCTTCGAGCTGTACAGCTTCACGCTCGGCCTGCATCACGACGCACGCTTCCTGCATTCGCCGGATGCGGTGCGCCTCACGTGGGCCGCGCTGGAAAAGACGATTGTTTCGTATCAGAGCGAGAGCCGTTAGCGGCGCGTGATCCGCCCGCCAGAAGCTCGAGCCGATTGCCCTACTTTGGAGAGAGTCATGGGACAGTACGCCGCGCCGCTGCGCGACATGCAATTCGTGTTGCACGAGCTTCTGAACGTCGAAGCCGAAGTCAAGCAAATGCCCAAGCATGCGGACCTCGATGCCGACACGATCAACCAGGTCCTCGAAGAAGCGGGCAAGTTCTGCTCCGAGGTGCTGTTCCCGCTGAACCAGGTCGGCGACCGCGAAGGCTGCACGTACGTCGGTGACGGCGTCGTGAAGACCCCGACCGGCTTCAAGGAGGCCTACCAGCAATACGTCGAGGCCGGCTGGCCGGCGCTCGGCTGCGATCCCGACTACGGCGGCCAGGGGCTGCCCGCGTTCGTGAACAACGCGCTCTACGAAATGCTGAACTCGGCGAACCAGGCGTGGACGATGTATCCGGGCCTGTCGCACGGCGCCTACGAATGCCTGCACGCGCACGGCGCGCCGGAGCTCCAGAAGCAGTATCTGCCGAAGCTCGTGTCGGGCGAATGGACGGGCACGATGTGCCTGACCGAGCCGCATTGCGGCACCGACCTCGGCATCCTGCGCACCAAGGCCGAACCGAACGGCGACGGCTCGTACTCGATCAGCGGCACGAAGATCTTCATCTCGAGCGGCGAGCACGACATGTCGAAGAACATCGTCCACCTCGTGCTCGCGCGCCTGCCGGACGCGCCGCAAGGCACGAAGGGGATCTCGCTGTTCATCGTGCCGAAGTTCATCCCCGATGCGGCGGGCGAGCCGGGCGAGCGCAACGGCGTCAAGTGCGGCTCGATCGAGCACAAGATGGGCATCCACGGCAACTCGACCTGCGTGATGAACCTCGACAACGCGAAGGGCTGGATGGTCGGCGAGCCGAACAAGGGCCTCAATGCGATGTTCGTGATGATGAACGCCGCGCGTCTCGGCGTCGGCATGCAGGGCCTCGGCCTCACGGAAGTCGCTTACCAGAACTCGCTGACGTATGCGAAGGAGCGCCTGCAGATGCGCTCGCTGACGGGCCCGAAGGCGCCGGACAAGCCGGCCGACCCGATCATCGTCCACCCGGACGTGCGCCGCATGCTGCTCACGCAGAAGGCCTACGCGGAAGGCGCGCGCGCGTTCACGTACTGGTCGGCGCTGCAGATCGACAAGGAGCTGTCGCACGCCGATGAGGCGGTGCGCAAGGAAGCGGCCGACCTCGTCGCGCTGCTCACGCCGATCATCAAGGCGTTCCTGACCGACAACGCGTTCGAGTGCACGAACCACGCGATGCAGATCTACGGCGGCCACGGCTTCATTTCCGAGTGGGGCATGGAGCAGTACGTGCGCGACGCGCGGATCAACATGATCTACGAAGGCACGAACTCGATCCAGTCGCTCGACCTGCTGGGCCGCAAGGTGCTCGGCGACATGGGCGCGAAGCTGAAGAAGTTCGGCAAGCTCGTGTCCGACTTCGTCGAGGCGGAAGGCGTGAAGCCCGAAATGTCCGAGTTCATCAACCCGCTCGCGGACATCGGCGAGAAGGTGCAGAAGCTGACGATGGAAATCGGCATGAAGGCGATGCAGAACCCGGACGAAGTCGGCGCAGCCGCCGTGCCGTACCTGCGCACCGTCGGCCACCTGGTGTTCTCGTACTTCTGGGCCCGCATGGCGCGCCTCGCGCTCGACAACGAAGCGTCGGGCGATCCGTTCTACAAGTCGAAACTCGCGACGGCGCGCTTCTATTTCGCGCGCCTGCTGCCGGAAACGGCCGCGACGATCCGCGCCGCGCGCGCCGGCTCGAAGACGATGATGGAAATCGACGAGTCGCTGTTCTGATGCGGCATCGGGCGGGGCGCGCCGCGCTCCGCCCGGACGATGCGGTTGCAGAACCTCACTACGCTGCGTAGCCGTCACTATCCCGCGCTACGCGACACTATCCGGAGACATCCCGTGAGCAATTTCATCATTCGCAAGGTGGCCGTGCTGGGCGCCGGCGTGATGGGCGCGCAGATCGCCGCGCACCTCGTCAACGCACGCGTGCCGGTGCTGCTGTTCGACCTGCCGGCCAAGGAAGGCCCGAAGAATGCGATCGCGCTGAAGGCGATCGAGAACCTGAAGAAGCTGTCGCCCGCGCCGTTCGGCGTGAAGGACGACGCGAAATACCTCGAAGCCGCGAACTACGAGGACGACATCGCGAAGCTCGCCGAGTGCGACGTCGTGATCGAGGCGATCGCCGAGCGGATGGACTGGAAGCACGACCTGTACAAGAAGGTCGCGCCGCACCTCGCTTCGCACGCGATCTTCGCGACCAACACGTCGGGCCTGTCGATCACGACGCTGTCGGACGGCTTCTCCGACGAGCTGAAGGCGCGCTTCTGCGGCGTGCACTTCTTCAACCCGCCGCGCTACATGCACCTCGTCGAGCTGATCCCGACCGCGCATACGCGCCCGGAAATCCTCGACCAGCTCGAGACGTTCCTGACGAGCGTCGTCGGCAAGGGCGTCGTGCGCGCGAAGGACACGCCGAACTTCATCGCGAACCGCGTCGGCATCTTCTCGATCCTCGCGGTGATCACCGAGGCCGCGAAGTTCGGCCTGCGCTTCGACGAAGTCGACGACCTGACCGGCAGCCGCCTCGGCCGCGCGAAGTCGGCGACGTTCCGCACCGCGGACGTGGTCGGCCTCGACACGATGGCGCACGTGATCAAGACGATGCAGGACAACCTCGCCGACGATCCGTTCTTCCCGGTCTACCAGACGCCTGCCGTGCTCGCCGAGCTGGTGAAGCAGGGCGCGCTCGGCCAGAAGACGGGCGGCGGCTTCTACAAGAAGGAAGGCAAGGCGATCAAGGTGCTCGACGCGAAGACCGGCGCCTACGTCGATTCGGGCGCGAAGGCCGACGAGACCGTCGCACGCATCCTGAAGCGTCCGCCGGCCGAGCGCCTGAAGCTGCTGCGCGAGACGGACCATCCGCACGCGCAGTTCCTGTGGTCGATCTTCCGCGACGTGTTCCACTACATCGGCGTGCATCTGGAGTCGATCGCCGACAACGCGCGCGACGTCGATCTCGCGATCCGCTGGGGCTTCGGCTGGAACGAAGGCCCGTTCGAAGGCTGGCAGGCCGCCGGCTGGAAGCAGGTCGCCGAGTGGGTGCAGGAAGACATCGCCGCGGGCAAGGCGCTCGCGAACGCGCCGCTGCCGGCCTGGGTGCTCGAAGGCCCGGTCGCCGAGAAGGGCGGCGTGCATACGGCCGAAGGCTCGTGGGCGCCGGCGGCCAAGCGCTTCGTGCCGCGTTCGGACCTCGCCGTCTACAAGAAGCAAGTGTTCCGCGCGCCGCTGCTCGGCGAAGCCGGCGCTGACCCGAAGACCTACGGCAAGACGCTGTTCGAGACCGACTCGGTGCGCGCGTGGGTCGATGACCGCGCGGGCGAGGACGACATCGTGATCGTGTCGTTCAAGTCGAAGATGAACACGATCGGCCCGAGCGTGATCGACGGCCTCGTGCAGGCGATCGAGCTCGCGGAGAAGGACTACAAGGGCGTCGTGATCTGGCAGCCGACGTCGCTGAAGCTCGGCGCGCCGGGCGGCCCGTTCTCGGCGGGCGCGAACCTCGAAGAGGCGATGCCCGCGTTCATGATGGGCGGCGCGAAAGGCATCGAGCCGTTCGTGAAGAAGTTCCAGGACGGGATGATGCGCGTGAAGTACGCGAACGTGCCGGTCGTCGCGGCCGTGTCGGGGATCGCGCTCGGCGGCGGGTGCGAGCTGATGCTGCACAGCGCGAAGCGCGTCGTGCACGTCGAGAGCTACATCGGCCTCGTCGAAGTGGGCGTCGGCCTCGTGCCGGCGGGCGGCGGCCTGAAGGAAGCGGCGCTGCGCGCGGCGGATGCCGCTACCGCTGCGAACGCGACCACCGAGATCCTGAAGTTCGTCACGAAGTCGTTCGAGAACGCGGCGATGGCGAAGGTGTCGGCCTCCGCGCACGATGCACGCGCGATGGGCTACGTGAAGCCGTCCGACACGATCGTGTTCAACGTGTTCGAGCTGCTCGACACCGCGAAGAAGGAAGCGCGCGCGCTTGCCGACACCGGCTACCGCGCGCCGCTGAAGGCGAAGGACGTGCCGGTCGCGGGCCGCTCGGCGATCGCGACGATCAAGGCATCGCTCGTCAACATGCGCGACGGCCGCTTCATCAGCGACCACGACTTCCTGATCGCGAGCCGCATCGCGGAAGCGGTGTGCGGCGGCGACGTCGAGGCGGGCAGCCTCGTCGACGAGGAATGGCTGCTGGCGCTCGAGCGCCGCGCGTTCGTCGACCTGCTCGGCACGCAGAAGACGCAGGAACGGATCATGGGCATGTTGCAGACCGGCAAGCCGGTGCGTAACTGAGCGAGCAGACGACAAGGAGTCTGAAATGAGCAAACAACTGCAAGATGCATACATCGTCGCCGCGAGCCGCACCCCGATCGGCAAGGCCCCGCGCGGTGTCTTCAAGAACACGCGCCCCGACGAGCTGCTGGTTCATGCGATCAAGACGGCGGTTGCGCAGGTGCCCGGCTTCGACACGAAGCTGATCGAGGACGCGATCATCGGCTGCGCGATTCCGGAAGCCGAGCAGGGCCTGAACGTCGCGCGGATGGGCGCGCTGCTCGCGGGCCTGCCGCAGACGGTCGGCGGCGTGACGGTCAACCGCTTCTGCGCATCGGGCATCACCGCGCTGGCGATGGCGGCGGACCGCATCCGCGTCGGCGAATCGGACGCGCTGCTCGCGGGCGGCTGCGAATCGATGAGCATGGTGCCGATGATGGGCAACAAGCCTTCGATGTCGCCGCACATCTTCGATCGCAGCGAGGACTTCGGCATCGCGTACGGGATGGGCCTGACCGCCGAGCGCGTCGCCGAGCAGTGGAAGGTGAGCCGCGAGGACCAGGACGCGTTCTCGGTCGAATCGCACCGCAAGGCGCTCGCCGCGCAGCAGGCCGGCGAGTTCGGCGACGAGATCGCACCGTACACGATCACCGAACGCTTCCCGAACCTCGCGACCGGCGAAATCGACGTGAAGACGCGCGAGATCAAGCTCGACGAGGGCCCGCGCGCGGACACGTCGCTCGAAGGCCTCGCGAAGCTGCGCACGGTGTTCGCGAACAAAGGGTCGGTCACGGCCGGCAACAGCTCGCAGACGTCGGACGGCGCGGGCGCGCTGCTCGTCGTGTCGGAGAAGGTGCTCAAGCAGTTCAACCTGACGCCGCTCGCGCGCTTCGTGAGCTTCGCGGTGCGCGGCGTGCCGCCGGAAATCATGGGCATCGGCCCGAAGGAAGCGATTCCGGCCGCGCTGAAGGCCGCGGGCCTGAAGCAGGACGATCTCGACTGGATCGAGCTGAACGAAGCGTTCGCCGCGCAATCGCTGGCGGTGATCCGGGACCTCGGCCTCGACCCGTCGAAGGTCAACCCGGTGGGCGGCGCGATCGCGCTCGGCCACCCGCTCGGCGCGACCGGCGCGATCCGCGCCGCGACCGTCGTGCACGGCCTGCGCCGCCGCAACCTGAAGTACGGCATGGTGACGATGTGCGTCGGCACCGGCATGGGCGCCGCGGGCATCATCGAACGCCTGTAAGCGAGGCGAACCAGCAGCACGACGGTGCGCGGGCCACGAGCTCGCGCACCGTTTTTTCATTCGGAATGGATACAGCCAAGGAGACGCTTGTGACGGACATCCAGGTGGAACGCGCCGACGGCGTGATGACGATCACCATTGCACGGCCGGCGAAAAAGAACGCGCTGACGGCCGCGATGTACCAGACGATGGCCGACGCGCTCGGCGAAGCGCAGGAGGACAAGGCGGTTCGCGCGATCCTGCTGCGCGGCAGCGACGGCATCTTCAGCGCGGGCAACGATCTCGAGGATTTCATCAAGGCGCCGCCGAAGGACGACAGCGCGCCGGTGTTCCAGTTTCTCGCGCGGATCAGCAGCGCGTCGAAACCGATCGTCGCCGCGGTGCCGGGCGTCGCGGTCGGCGTCGGCGTGACGATGCTGCTGCATTGCGACCTCGTCTACGCAGCCGACACGGCGTCGTTCTCGCTGCCGTTCGTGCAGCTCGGGCTGTGCCCGGAGGCCGCGTCGAGCCTGCTGCTGCCGCGTCTCGCGGGGCATCAGGTCGCGGCCGAGAAACTGCTGCTCGGCGAGCCGTTCGACGCGCTCGAGGCGCACCGGATCGGCATCGTCAACCGCGTGCTGCCGGCGGCCGAGCTCGACGCGTTCGCGGCGAAGCAGGCGGCGAAGCTCGTCGCGCTGCCGGCCGCGTCGCTGCGCGTGACGAAGGCGCTGCTCAAGGATACCGGCGGCGTCGCGGTGGCCGCGCGGATGGCGGAGGAGGCTGCGCATTTCTCGGCGATGCTGCGCGGGCCGGAAGCCCGCGAGGCGATGGCCGCGTTCTTCGAGAAGCGCAAGCCGGATTTTCGGCAATTCGACTGATACGCGGCGCGAACGCTTCGCGATCCAGAACGAGCGCGCGGCCCGGCGCGGCCGAGCGGGACCCTCGGGCCGGCCGGCGGCTCGCCGCGCGGCCCGTCATCTGCGCGTAGGGAAGACGCGCCGAGCGGCATCTCGGTTCGATCCCGCATCGCCGCGCGTTCGCGTGGCACGCCATACCGCGGCAATCGTCGCCGATCGCCGCGCGCGATCGTCCCCCATATCTACCGTGCTCCCCGCCGACACCCACGTCGCGGTGTAGCGCCTTCGCTCCTGCCCCCAGCCTGAACGCGGCCCCCCGCCGCGCCGCGAGCCCCGGCGAACGCGGCAACCGCCAAAAATCCCGCCCCGCCTACCGCGACCCGCTCCCGCTCGCAACGGCAAACCTTGTCCGCCGTCAAGTTGCGCTGCCGCAAATTTCCGTACAGTTCGCGGTCGGGTCGCCGCGGCCGGCTGCGTCGCGCGACGGCGGCGCGCGACCGGTGGTACTCCTCAACGACACTCAGGCAAACGAACCATGATCAGACGAATCACCGGCGGTGCGCGGGCGGCCCCCGTCATCGCGATACTGGCGGGGCTGGCCGGATGCAGCGACCTTCACGTGCTCGACCCCAAGGGCGCGGTGGGCGTCGCGGAGAAATCGCTGATCGCGACGGCCACGTGGGCGATGCTGATCGTCGTCGTGCCGGTGATCCTGCTGACGCTGTTCTTCGCGTGGCGCTACCGCGCGTCGAACCGCAGCGCGACCTATGCGCCGAACTGGTCGCACTCGACCGCGATCGAAGTCGTGATCTGGACGGTCCCGACGCTGATCATCCTGTTCCTCGGCGTGCTCACGTGGCGCACGACGCACGAACTCGACCCGTACCGGCCGCTCCAGTCGTCGGTCAAGCCGATCGACGTCGAAGTCGTCGCGCTCGACTGGAAGTGGCTGTTCATCTATCCGGAGTTCGGCATCGCGTCGGTGAACCAGCTCGCGATTCCGGTCGGCACGCCGGTGAATTTCCGCATCACGTCGGATTCGGTGATGAACTCGTTCTTCATCCCGCAGCTCGGCACCCAGGTCTACGCGATGGCCGGCATGCAGACGCGCCTGCACCTGATCGCCGACGAAGCGGGCGACTACGCGGGCGTGTCCGCCAACTACAGCGGCCGCGGCTTCTCCGACATGAAAT
Source organism: Burkholderia ubonensis (assembly GCF_001718695.1). Classification (NCBI taxonomy): domain Bacteria; kingdom Pseudomonadati; phylum Pseudomonadota; class Betaproteobacteria; order Burkholderiales; family Burkholderiaceae; genus Burkholderia; species Burkholderia ubonensis. The sequence continues at coordinate 2,980,405 of NZ_CP013420.1, forward strand.
TCCGCACGCTCGCTGAGCCGCGCGCGCAGTTCGACGCGTGGGTGCAGAAGGTGAAGGCGTCGTCCGACCGCCTCGACATGACCGTGTACGGCACGGTCGCGCAGCCGAGCGAGAAGGCGCCGGTGCGCTATTTCTCGTCGGTCGATCCGAAGCTGTTTCACAACATCATCGCGAAATACAACAACGGCCACGTCCTCGATCTGAAGGACGCCGCCTGTACGACGAAGGGGTAACGCATGTTCGGCAAACTGACACTTTCGGCGATCCCGTTCGACCAGCCCATCATCATGGGGGCGAGCGCCTTCATGGGGCTCGTCGTGCTGGGCATCGTCGTCGCGCTGACGGTCACCGGCCGGTGGAAATGGCTATGGAGCGAATGGCTGACGTCGGTCGATCACAAGAAGATCGGCGTGATGTACCTGGTCGTCGCGGTGCTGATGCTGCTGCGCGGCTTCGCGGACGCGGTCATGATGCGCCTGCAGCTCGCGCTCGCGTACAACGGCCCCGGCTACCTGCCGCCGCATCACTATGACCAGATCTTCACCGCGCACGGCGTGATCATGATCTTCTTCATGGCGATGGCGCTGCTGGTCGCGTTCTTCAACCTGATCGTGCCGCTGCAGATCGGCGCGCGCGACGTCGCGTTCCCGTTCCTGAACTCGCTCTCCTTCTGGATGACGGCGGTCGCCGCGATCCTGATGAACATCTCGCTCGTGATCGGCGAATTCGCGCAGGTGGGCTGGCTCGCGTATCCGCCGCTCTCCGAGCTGCAGTTCAGCCCGGGCGTCGGCGTCGACTACTACCTGTGGGCGCTGCAGATCTCCGGCGTCGGCACGCTGATCACGTCGATCAACTTCTTCGTGACGATCATCAAGATGCGCGCGCCGGGCATGACGCTGATGAAGATGCCGGTGTTCACGTGGACCGCGCTGTGCTCGAACGTGCTGATCATGGCGACGTTCCCGATCCTGGCGGTTGCGCTCGCGCTGCTCGGCCTCGATCGCTACCTCGACATGCACTTCTTCACGAACGATGCCGGCGGCAACGCGATGCTGTACCTGAACCTGATCTGGGCGTGGGGCCATCCGGAGGTGTATATCCTCGTGCTGCCCGCGTTCGGCATCTATTCGGAAGTCATCGCGACGTTCGCGAAGAAGCCGCTGTTCGGCTACAAGACGATGGTATACGCGTCGTGCGCGATCATGGTGCTGGCGTTCCTCGTGTGGCTGCATCACTTCTTCACGATGGGATCGGGCGCCGACGTCAACGCGTTCTTCGGCATCATGACGATGATCATCGCGATCCCGACCGGCGTGAAGATCTTCAACTGGCTGTTCACGATGTACCGCGGCCGCGTCGAGTTCACGGTGCCGGTGCTGTGGACGATCGGCTTCATGGTCACGTTCACGCTCGGCGGGATGACCGGCGTGATGCTGGCGATTCCCGGCGCGGACTTCGTGCTGCACAACAGCCTGTTCCTGATCGCGCACTTCCATAACACGATCATCGGCGGCGTCGTGTTCGGCTATTTCGCGGGCGTCCATTTCTGGTTCCCGAAGGTGTTCGGCTTCAAGCTCGACGAGAAGCAAGGCAAGCGCGCGTTCTGGTGCTGGCTCACCGGCTTCTACGTCGCGTTCATGCCGCTCTACGTGCTCGGCTTCATGGGCATGACGCGCCGCCTGAACCACTACGACAACCCGGCATGGCAGCCGTGGCTGATCGCCGCCGCGTTCGGCGTGGCGCTGATCGCGATCGGCGTGCTGTTCCAGGTCGCATCGGTGTGGGTCGGCTGGCGCAACCGCGCGCAAGCGCAGTATCGCGACGTGACGGGCGACCCGTGGAACGGCCGCACGCTCGAATGGGCGACGTCGTCGCCGCCGGCCGTCTACAACTTCGCGGTGATTCCGGACGTGCATGAGCTCGACGAGCTCGCGTATCGCAAGGCGAAGGGCCTCGGCATCGGGCTCGGCAAGAACGTCACGTACCAGGACATCCACATGCCGTCCAACACGAGCGCCGGCCTGTTCGTCGGCGTGTTCAGCCTGCTGCTCGGCTTCGCGCTCGTGTGGCACATCTGGTGGCTCGCGATCGCGTCGCTCGTCGGCATCGTCGCGACGGTGGTGCTGTACAGCGCGCAGGACAACGAAGGCTATTACATTCCGGCGGATACCGTCCGCAAGATCGAGGAACAACGCGCGGGCGTGCGGATGCGCGCGCCGTCGCCGGAAGCCGAACTGGAGGCGAACTGATGTCGTATCAATCTCTCACGGGCGGCGCCCGCCATCCGGCGGCGCACCATCATCCGCCGTCGCATTCGGTGTTCGGCTTCTGGCTGTACCTGATGACCGACTGCGTGATCTTCGCATCGCTGTTCGCGACCTTCGCGGTGCTCGGCAACCAGTTTGCGGGCGGCCCGACCGCGAAGGACCTGTTCGACATCCCGGGCGTCGCGCTCGAGACCGCCGCGCTGCTGCTCTCGAGCATCACGTACGGCTTCGCGATGCTCGGCGCGCAGCGCCGCCGGCGCGGCGCGGTGTTCGTCTGGCTCGCGGTGACGTTCGTGCTGGGCGTCGCGTTCCTCGCGATGGAGCTGCGCGAGTTCTCGCACCTGATCGCGGAGGGCGCGGGGCCCGGGCGCAGCGCGTTCCTGTCGGCGTTCTTCGCGCTGGTCGGCACGCACGGGCTGCACGTGGCCGTCGGCCTGTTGTGGATGGTCGTGCTCGTCGTGCAGATCGCCCGCGGCCCCGGCATGACGGAGCGCGACTTCCGGCGCCTCACCTGCCTGAGCCTCTTCTGGCACTTCCTCGACATCGTCTGGATCTGCGTGTTCTCCTTCGTCTATCTCGCGAGCGTGATCTAAATGGCCCATTCGGAACTCATTCACCACGATGAAGCGCACGGCACGGCCGGCGGCTACATCGTCGGTTTCGTCCTGTCGGTGCTGCTCACGGCCGCGTCGTTCGGCCTCGTGATGGGCGGCGTGCTGGCGCCGAAAGCGGCGATCATCGCGCTCGCGGTGCTCGCGTTCGCGCAGATCCTCGTGCACCTCGTGTGCTTCCTGCACATGAACACGTCGTCGAGCCAGCGCTGGAACGTGATGGCGTTCAGCTACACGGTGCTCACCGCGCTGATCCTGATCGTCGGGACGCTGTGGGTGATGCACAACGTCAGCATGAACATGATGTCGCGGTAACCGGCATCCCGTTCACGCATTCGCGCCGTGTCCTTGCACGGCTGGTTTTCTCTCGGGGGCGCGCGGTCTGCGCGCCTTTCTGCATCATGGTCAATAACGATTCCCAGACACCCGTTCGCGCCGACGCGCCGATGCCGCATCGCAAGGTCATCCGCTCGTGGCTCGTGCCGTTCGCCGCGCGCGAGATCGTGCGCCCGATCCTCCTGCTCGTGCTCGACTACCTGCTGCTGTTCGCGGCGTTCGCGGGCGCGCTGCTGATCCCGTCGATCGGCGGCAAGGTCGTCTGCGGGATGGCGGCCGGCTTCATCACCGGGCGGCTCTTCATCATCGGGCACGATGCGTGCCACCAGAGCCTGACGCCCAACCGCCGGCTGAACCGCTGGCTCGGCCGCATCGCGTTCCTGCCGTCGCTGACGCCGTACAGCCTGTGGGAAGTCGGGCACAACGTGGTGCACCACGGCTACACGAACCTGAAGGGCTTCGATTTCGTGTGGGCGCCGCATACGCCGGCCGAATACGCGGCGCTGTCGCCGACGCGCCGGCTGCTGGACCGCATCTACCGAAGCGGCTGGGCGCCGGGGCTCTACTATCTCGTCGAGATCTGGTGGCTGCGGATGTATTTCCCGACCAAGACCTATATCGGCGCGTCGCGGCCCGTGTTCAGCCGCGACTGCCTGCTGGTGACCGGCTTCGCGGCCGCGTGGATCGCCGCCGTCGTGTGGGTCGCGCTGGCGACGCAGCAGTCCGTCGCGCTGCTGCTCGCGACCGGCGTGCTCGTGCCGTTCCTGTTCTGGTGCTCGATGATCGGGTTCGTCGTCTACGTCCACCATACCGATCCGCGCATCGCGTGGCATGCGAACCGGGCCGAATGGTCGAACGCCGCGCCGTTCGTGTCGACCACGCTGCACCTGACGTTCCCGTTCGGCATCGGCGGCCTGCTGCATCACATCATGGAGCACACGGCCCACCACGTCGACATGAGCGTGCCGCTGTACCGGCTCAAGCCGGCGCAGGCGAAGCTGGAGGACATGCTGCCCGGGCGCATCGTCGTGCAGCGCTTCAGCTGGCGCTGGTATTTCGACACGGCCCGCCGCTGCAAGCTCTACGACACCGATCGCAAGCTCTGGACCGACTACCTCGGCAACCTGACGAGCGAGCCGGTGAGCGAGCCGGCGAGCGAGCCGTTGCCGCCGGCCGCCACGGACGCACCGCCGGCCGCGGCGGCCGCCGCGCGCCCTCACGCAGTGTCGTAATCCACGTAGCCGGTCTCGCGGCAGAAGCTGACGAGCCGCAGGCCGGCCTGCTGCGCGATCGCGATCGCGAGCGACGACGGCGCGGAGATCGTCGCGACCATCGGAATGCCGACGCGCGCCGCCTTGCGCACCAGCTCGTAGCTCGCGCGGCTCGACAGGAACACGAAGCCGTCGGTCGCGTCGGCGCGGGCGAGCACCAGCGAGCCGATCAGCTTGTCGAGCGCGTTGTGGCGGCCGACGTCCTCGAACGCCATCCGGATCGCGCCTGTTGCGTCGCACCACGCGGCCGCGTGCAGGCCGCCCGTCAGCCGCGTCAGCGCCTGATGGGCCGGCAGCTCGCCGGCGGCGCGCGCGAGCGCATCGGGCGCGAGGCGCGCGAGGAAGCCGGTATCGGGCACGCGCTCCGGCGCCAGGTCGAGCAGGTCGATGCTCTCGATCCCGCAGACGCCGCAGCCGGTGCGCCCGGCAAGTGCGCGGCGCTTGTCCTTCAGCGCGGCGAACGCCTGCTGCACGACTTCCAGGTGGACTTCGGCGTGCGGCAGCGGCGCGTCGGCGTGCAGGATCACCTCGATGTCCTTGATGTCGCTGCCGCGCGCGACGATCCCTTCCGAAATCGCGAAGCCGACCGCGAACGCCTCGAGGTCGCGCGGCGTGCACATCATCACCGCGTGCGAAATGCCGTTGAAGACGAGCGCGACCGGCCATTCCTGGCCGACGTGGTCGCGCGCCGTTTCGGCGGCGCCGCCGCGCGTGCGGCGCACGGACAGCTCGATCGCGCCGCGCGGTTCGGCGGATTCGGTCGGATTCACTCAGACTCCCGTTCGGTTGACTGGCGCGGGGCCGGACGACGATCGCGTCCGCCGTTCGTGCGCAGAGGTTCTAAAATACCTCAGGCAGGCCGGCCGCGCCGGCATCCGCCACTTCGGGTAATGCCATGGGACTCAGCGACGTACCGTTGCTCTTCAATTTCGAACGCGAATCATCGGAAAATTTCACGTACATCCCGATGATCGTGCGCTTCAATCTCGACCGCTTCGGCTTGCGGATCTCGCTCGAGCAGTGGCAATTGCTGCCGCTCGAGGACCGCAAGCTGCTCGCCCGCTTCCCGGCGGACGACGACACCGCGATCGAGCCCAATTTCGACCACGCGCTGTTCGAGATGCTGCGCACGCACGCCGATCTCGAGCCGAGCTGGTTCCAGCCGGACGAGCAGCCGGCCTGGCGCGGCACCGAGCGGGTGCCGGACGCGCTGGTGCAGCAGAGCGCGCTGGCGGGGCTGCCGGCGCCGGACGTCGCGCAATGGCGGCGGCTCGCGCCGTTCCAGCGCTACGTGCTGATGAAGCTGTCCCGCAAGCCGAAGCTGAACCACGATTTTCTGCCGGCGATGCGGGAGTTCGGGCTGGCCGCGCGCTGACGCGTGTCATGCCGCGCCAACGCGCGGCACGCTCATTCCAGCGGCGGCAGCGGGCGCGGCTTGCGGTCCGGGCCGGTCGCGACGTAGGTGAGCGTCGCTTCGGTCACCTTCACGATTTCGCCCGCGAGGCGCATGCGCTGCGCATAGACCACGACGTCGACCGTGACCGACGTGTTGCCGGTGCGCGTGACGGTCGCATAGAAGCTCAGCAGGTCGCCGACGAACACCGGCTGCTTGAACACGAACGAATTGACCGCGACGGTCGCGACCCGGCCGTTCGCGCGCTGGCTCGCGGGGATCGAGCCGGCGATGTCGACCTGCGACATGATCCAGCCGCCGAACACGTCGCCGTGGACGTTGGCGTCGGACGGCTGCGGGACGACGCGCAACGCGGGCTGGTTTTGCGGGAGGGCGAGCGGGGAATCGGTCATGGCGATGCTTTCATCCTGTAATAAAACGCACCGGCCCCCGCGCGCGGCCGGCGAGGCCGCCGACAGCGGCGCGAACCGGCTTCTGCGACAATACAACGTTCGCAAATTGTACGAGAAAGCGGGCGAGCGGGCCGCCGCAGCCATGCGCCTCACGCCGCCGCCGATCCTCCCCATGCGCCGATTTCCCGCTTCCGGCGAGCCCGCGCCGCTTCACACCGGGCCCCGCAACGACTGGCAGACCATCCGTTCGCTGCTGCCGTACCTGACGACCTACAAGTGGCGCGTCGCGCTCGCGCTCGGCTGCCTGATCGGCGCGAAGGTCGCGAACCTCGGCGTGCCGGTCGTGATGAAGCGCATCGTCGACCATCTCGCCGCGGTGCAGCAGCTGACCGCGCTCGGCCGCGCCGAGCAGTCGGCCGGGATCGTGCTCGCGGGCGGCGTCGGGCTGCTCGTCGTCGCGTATGCGCTCGTGCGGCTGTCGACGTCGCTGTTCACCGAGCTGCGCGAGATCCTGTTCTCGAAAGTGACCGAAAGCGCGGTGCGGCGGCTCGCGCTGCAGGTGTTCCGGCATCTGCACGGGCTGTCGCTGCGGTTTCACCTCGAACGCCAGACGGGCGGCATGTCGCGCGACATCGAACGCGGCACGCGCGGCATCCAGCAGCTCATTTCGTACTCGCTGTACAGCATCCTGCCGACGCTCGTCGAGGTCGGCCTCGTGCTCGGCTTCCTCGTCGTCAAGTACGACGCTTACTACGCGTACGTCACGTTCGCCGCGCTGGTCGCGTACATCGTGTTCACCGTGAAGGTCACCAACTGGCGCACGCATTTCCGCCGCACGATGAACGAGCTCGACTCGCGCGCGAATTCGCGCGCGATCGATTCGCTGATCAACTACGAGACGGTCAAGTATTTCGGCAACGAGGAATGGGAGGCGCAGCGCTACGACGAGAACCTGAAGCGCTACCGCAAGGCCGCGATCCGTTCGCAGAACTCGCTGTCGCTGCTCAACTTCGGCCAGCAGGCGATCATCGGCACCGGGCTCGTGTTCATCCTGTGGCGCGCGACGCAGGGCGTGCTCGCCGGCAAGCTGACGCTCGGCGATCTCGTGCTGATCAACACGTTCATGCTGCAGCTGTACATTCCGCTGAATTTCCTCGGCGTCGTCTACCGCGAGCTGAAGCAGAGCCTCACCGACATGGACCGGATGTTCGGGCTGCTGGCGGCGGCGAAGGAGGTCGCGGACGCGCCCGATGCGGCGCCGCTCTCGGTGGCCGGCGCGCAGGTGCGCTTCGAGCACGTGAGCTTCGCGTACGAGCCGGCGCGGCCGATCCTGCACGACGTGACGTTTACGATCGACGCCGGCACGACGACCGCGGTGGTCGGCCACAGCGGCTCGGGCAAGTCGACGCTGTCGCGCCTGCTGTTCCGCTTCTACGATCTCGACCGGCAGGCGGGCGGCGCGATCCGCATCGACGGGCAGGACATCCGCGACGTCACGCAGGATTCGCTGCGCGCGTCGATCGGCATCGTGCCGCAGGACACCGTGCTGTTCAACGATTCGATCTACTACAACATCGCGTACGGCCGGCCGACCGCGACCCGCGACGAGGTGATCGCGGCCGCGCGCGCCGCGCACATCCACGACTTCGTCGAAAGTTTGCCGAAGGGCTATGACACGCCGGTCGGCGAGCGCGGGCTCAAGCTGTCGGGCGGCGAGAAGCAGCGCGTCGCGATCGCGCGCACGCTGCTGAAGAACCCGCCGGTCCTGCTGTTCGACGAGGCGACGTCGGCGCTCGACTCGCGTTCGGAGCGCGCGATCCAGCACGAGCTCGAGCAGATCGCGCGGCATCGCACGACGCTCGTGATCGCGCACCGGCTGTCGACGGTCGTGCACGCGCGGCAGATCCTGGTGATGGATCACGGGCGGATCGTCGAGCGCGGCACGCACGACGAGCTGGTACGCGCGGACGGGCTGTATGCGCAGATGTGGGCGCTGCAGCAGCAGCGCGCGGCGGCGGGCGGGGAGGAGGCCGAGGAGGTTTGAGCGGCTCGGGCGGCTTGGGCGGCGCGAAGGCCCCGCCCGGCCCGTTCGCGGTCAGCGCGCGCCGCGCAGCCGCATGTCGAGCTCGCCGAGCTGCGCGGGCGTGCCGACGTTTTCCCAGATCCCTTCGTACAGCTCGCCGCTCGCGCGGCCGGCCTCGATCGCCGCGCGGTAGTACGGCGTCAGCGCGCGCCGCGTGCCGGGCGCGAGGTCGGCGAACATCCGCGTATCGTACAGGCCGATGTTGCCGAACGTGAAACGCCGGGCGCCGTCGAGCGACAGCCGGCCGTCGGCGTCGAGCGCGAAATCGCCCGCCGGATGGAACGGCGGGTTCGGCACCATCACCAGATGCATCGCGGGCGCGTCGAGCGCGGCCATCCGCGCCGCGCGCGCGGCGAGCGTGCGGTAGTCGAATTCGCAGAACACGTCGCCGCTGACCGCGACGAACACCGTCGGCCGGTCGTCACGTTCGAGCAGCGGCAGCGCCTGCGCGATGCCGCCCGCGGTTTCGAGCGCGTCGCCCTCGGCCGAGTACGCGAGCCGCACGCCCCAGCGCGAACCGTCGCCGAGCGCGGCTTCGATCTGCGCGCCGAGCCACGCGTGGTTGATCACGATCGATTCGATGCCCGCCTGCGCGAGCCGCTCGATCTGCCAGACGATCAGCGGCTTGCCGCCCGCCTCGAGCAGCGGTTTCGGGCAGGTGTCGGTGAGCGGGCGCATCCGTTCGCCGCGCCCGGCGGCGAAGATCATCGCCGTGGTGAGGGATGGGCTCATCTTCAGAACGTATAGCCGACGTCGGGGGTGGCGCCTTCGAGCTCGTCGAGCAGCTTCGCGAACGGCGCGAGCGGGCGGTAGCGCAGCGCGACCTTGCGCGCGTACGCGAGGAAGCGCGGCAGGTCGGCGAGATACTGCGGCTTGCCGTCGCGATAGTTGAGGCGCGCGAACAGGCCGAGGATCTTGATGTGCCGCTGCAGGCCGATCCATTCGAGCTGGCGGTAGAACTCGCCGAAGTCCGGATCGACCGGCAGGCCGGCCTTCTTCGCCTTCTCCCAGTAATACGCGAAGCAGTCGAGCTCGAACTCCTCGTCCCAGCTGATGAACGCGTCGCGCAGCAGCGACACGACGTCGTAGGTCAGCGGCCCAACGACTGCGTCCTGGAAGTCGAGCACGCCCGGATTCGGCTCGCAGACCATCAGGTTGCGCGGCATGAAATCGCGCAGCATGAAACCCTGCGGCTGCGCGCGGGCGCTCGCGATCAGCAGCGCGAAGGTGCGCTCGAGCGTGCCGCGCATCGCGTCGGTGACCGTCTTGCCGAGGTGCCGGCCGACGTACCACTCGGGCATCAGCTCCATTTCGCGGCGCAGGAACGCCTCGTCGAACGCCGGCAGCACGCCGGGCGCGGAGCTCAGCTGGAAGCGGATCAGCGCGTCGAGCGCGGCGCGCATCAGCGGCCGCGCGGCGAGCGGCGCCGCCGGGTCGAGCACCGACAGGTACGACGTCCGGCCGAGATCCGTCACGAGCATGAAGCCGTCGTCGAAATCGTGCTCGAGCACCTGCGGCGCGTGGACGCCCGCGGCGGCGAGCATCTGCGCGACCTGGACGAACTCGCGGCACTTCTCGGGCGGCGGCGCGTCGACGGCGATCAGCGAGCCGCCGGGGCTCGCGGGCGACGCGACGCGGAAGTAGCGGCGAAAGCCCGCGTCCGTGGACGCGGGCGCGAGGGTGTCGAGGTCGAGGGCGTGGCGCGCGGCGAGCGGGTGCAGCCAGGCGGTGAGCGCTTCGAGGCGGGAATCGTCGGATGGGGGCGTCATGAAACTCGGAGGAGGGGGGAACGTCTTGCCATATAATACCCCACGACTTTTTTGACGCGCCCCGCGTCAGCATCCGCCGTGCAGGCCCGCCGCCTGTCGCGCCGTTCGCCCGATCGCCTCCCCTGGTTTGCGCTCAGCCGCAGTCACGGTTCGATTGCGCGGGCCGCGATGCGCGACCGCACGGGTTGACGAGGGGCGATTCGCCAAACGATAGATGCCGCCCAAACCGCTATTCCCGATTGTTTCCCCCGGTGACGGGGCGCCGCGCAAACGGCGGCTCGCGCTCGCGCTCCTGGCCGTGCCGGGCCTCGTGCCGGCGGTGTCGCACGCGCAGCTGACGGGCGCGGCCGCGCAGCCGCAGCCGCTCGATTCGCCGTGGGATCTGCGTCTCGCGCCCCAGCTCGAGGATCATCCGCTCAAGGAAGGGGCGAAGCCTGCGACCTTCGTGATCGCCGACCACACGAGCGGCACGGCCGACCAGGACCTCGCCGCGAAAGGCTCGGCCGAGCTGCGCCGCGGCAATGCGGCCGTGAAGGCCGACGCGCTCCACTACGATCAGGATACCGACATGGCCGATGCGTACGGCCAGGTCAAGGTGGTCAACGGCGGCACGTCGTTCGCCGGCCCCGAGGCGCACCTGAAGGTCGAGTCGAACCAGGGCTTCATGACGGCGCCGAAGTACCACTTCAACGCGACGGGCGGGTCGGGCAGCGCGGAGCGCGTCGACATGCTCGACGCCGAGCGCTCGGTGTTCGTCAACGGCACCTACACCGCGTGCCAGTGCGCGGCGCATCCCGCGTGGTACCTCAAGGGCAGCCGGTTCGACTTCGACACCGGCGCCGACGAGGGCACGGCCCGCAACAGCGTGCTGTTCTTCCAGGGGGTGCCGATCTTCGCGAGCCCGTGGATGACGTTCCCGCTGTCGGGGGAGCGGCGCAGCGGCCTGCTGCCGCCGACGTTCGTGCCGAGCTCGGACAACGGCTTCGAGCTGGCGCTGCCGTACTACTTCAACATCGCGCCGAACCGCGACCTGACGCTCACGCCGCGGATTCTCGCGAAGCGCGGGGTGCAGACGCAGGCGACGTTCCGCTACCTGTCGACGAGCTATTCGGGCGTGTTCACCGGCGAGTTCCTGCCGGACGACCGGCTCGCGCACCGCAACCGCTACGCGATCTACTGGCAGCACCAGCAGAACTTCGGCAGCGGCTTCGGCGGCTACGTGTACTACAACAAGGTCTCGGACAACCAGTATCCCGAAAACCTCGGGGCGGTGTCGTCGAGCCAGTTCGTCAACGGTACGCAGACGCTGTACCAGCAGGAGGCCGGCCTCACGTACAACAACGGCCCGTGGTCGGTGCTCGCCCGCTACCAGCACTGGCAGACGCTGCCGCCGTCGATCGCGCCGTACAGCCGCGAGCCGCAGTTGAACGTGAAGTACGCGAAGTACAACGTCGGCGGCTTCGACTTCGGCGCGGAAGCCGACTATTCGCGCTTTCGCATCACGACGGCCGACGCGACGCAGGGCGACCGGATCGTCTTCAACCCGTACATCGCGTACGGGGTCTACGGCCCCGGCTATTTCGCGGTGCCGAAGGTCCAGTACCACTTCGCGTCGTACGACCTGGGCCACCTGTCGACGAGCACGCCGAACAATCCGAAGCGCTTCACCGAATCGATCCCGACCGTGAGCTTCGACACGGGCCTGATCTTCGACCGCTCGGTGCGCCTGTTCGGCCAGGATTTCATTCAGACGCTCGAGCCGCGCCTGTACTACGTGTACACGCCGTACCGCAACCAGTCGAGCGCGCCGCTGTTCGACACCGCGGAATCGGACTTCGGCCTTGCCGAGATCTACCAGCCGAACACGTTCGTCGGCAACGACCGGGTTGCCGACGCGAACCGCCTGACGGCCGGGCTGACGTCGCGCTTCATCGATCCGCGCACCGGCGACGAGCGCGCGCGCTTCGTGGTCGCGCAGCAGTACTATTTCGCCGACCAGCGCGTGACGCTCACCCCGACGCAGGCGGCCGTGCAGGCGCGGCACTCGGACCTGATCGCGGGCGCCGCGATCAAGCTGGGCGCCGGCTTCGCGTCGGAAACGGCGTTCCAGTACAACCAGAACAACAACCAGCTCACGAAGTCGAGCATCGGTTTCGCGTACAGCCCCGAGGTGCGCAAGGTGATCAGCGTCGGCTACCGCTACACGCGGGCGACCGCGACGCTGGACGGCCGGCCGATCAACCAGTTCCTGGTGTCCGGGCAGTGGCCGCTGACCCGCCGCCTGTACGCGGTCGGCCGCTTCAACTACGACTTCGCCAGCAACCGGATGATCGACAGCGTGGTCGGCTTACAATACGACGCGGATTGCTGGGCGCTCGGGGTCGGTATCCAGCGGTACGCGAACGGCGTGGATTCGTCGTTGCAGCAGCGGAATACGTCGTCGCGGATCATGGCGCAGCTCACGCTCAAGGGGCTGTCGACCATCGACAACGGCCTCGTGAGCGCGTTCCGCGCCGGGGTGCAGGGCTATACGCCGCTGCCGCCCGCGCCGCCGCCGCTGTCCCGCTTCAGCAACTACGACTAACGCCGGGGCGGCCGAAGGCGCCGGCGCCGGACCAGCACGATTTCAATGGAGTATCAGTGGCAATGAAGAAAACCCTTCGCTTCGCGGCAGTCGTCTCCAGCCTCGCCGCGTCCGCCGCGCTGCTCGTCGCTGCGCCGGCTGCGGCGCAGGCGCTCGGCTCGCATGGCGCACAGCTCACCGACGAAGTCGTCGCGGTCGTCAACAACGACGTGATCACGGGCCGCGAGCTCGACCAGCGCGTCGGCCTGATCTCGCGCCGCCTGAAGCAGCAGAACGCGCCGGTGCCGCCGCTCGACCAGATGCGCGCGCAGGTGCTGAACCAGATGGTGCTCGAACGCATCCAGGTGCAGAAGGCCAAGGACGACGGGATCCGGATCGACGACGCAGCCGTGCAGTCGACGCTGCAGCGGCTCGCGCAGGCGAACGGCATGACGCTCGACCAGTATCGTGCGCGGATCGAGGCGCAGGGCGTGCCGTGGAGCGTCTTCACGGGCGACGCGCGCACCGAGCTGATGCTGTCGAAGCTGCGCGAGCGCGAGGTCGACAGCAAGATCACCGTGTCGGACGCCGAGGTCGCGAGCTACATCGCGAGCCAGCGCGGGCCGAGCGTGTCGCAGCAGCAGGACCTGCGCTTCCAGCACATCTTCGTGAAGGCGCCGACCAGCGCGCCGCAGGCCGACATCGAGGCCGCGCAGAAGAAGGCCGACGCGCTGCTGAAGCAGGCGCAGTCGGGCGCGGATTTCGAGCGCCTCGCGAAGAACAATTCGGAAGCGGATGACGCGAAGAAGGGCGGCGACCTCGGCTTCAAGTCGCCCGGCTCGCTGCCGGCCGACGTCGTCGCGGCCGCGTCGCAGCTGCGCCCGGGCCAGGTCAATCCGACGCTGATCCGCGTGCCGGACGGCTTCGAGATCGTGCGTCTCGTCGACCGCCGCCAGAGCCAGGGCGCGTCGGCCGCCGCGCCGAAGATCGTGCAGACGCACGTGCGCCATATCCTGCTGCGCGTCGGCGAAGGCAAGTCCGAAGGCCAGGCGCGCCAGCAACTGATCGACATCCGCAAGCAGGTCGAGGCCGGCGGCGATTTCGCGAAGTTCGCGCGCACCTATTCGCAGGACGGCTCGGCGTCGCAGGGTGGCGACCTGGGCTGGATCAGCCCGGGCGAGACGGTGCCCGAGTTCGAGCGCGCGATGAACAACCTGCAGGACGGCCAGGTCAGCATCCCGGTGCGCACCGAGTACGGCTACCACCTGATCCAGGTGCTCGAACGCCGCGAATCGGAAGGCTCGGTGCAGCAGCAGATGGACATCGCGCGCCAGGCGATCGGCCAGCGCAAGGCCGAACAGGCGTATGCCGACTGGCTGCGCGAGCTGCGCGATTCGTCGTACGTGCAGGTCAAGCTCGGCGACTTCGGCGCGGCGAACTGAGCGAGCCGCCGATGACGACGCCCGCGCTGCATATCGCGATCACGACCGGCGAGCCCGCGGGCGTTGGTCCGGAGCTGACCGCGCAGGCGCTGCGCGACGCCGGCGAGCGCTGGCCCGACGCGCGCTTCACGGTGCTCGGCGACGCGGCGCTGGTCGCCGCGCGCGCCGCGGCGGTCGGCGTGGACTGGGCGGCGCTCGTCGCGGCGGGGCAGGTTGCCGTCGCGCACCGCCCGCTCGCCGCGCCCGCGCGCGCGGGCGAGCTGGATGCGGCCAACGGCCGCTACGTGCTCGCGCTGCTCGACGCGGCGATCGACGGCGCGCTCGCGCGCGAATACGACGCGATCGTCACCGCGCCGCTGCAGAAGAGCACGATCAACGATGCCGGCGTCCCGTTCACCGGCCACACCGAATACCTGGCGGAGCGCACCGGCACGCCGCGCGTCGTGATGATGCTGGCGGGCACGGGCGACAGGCCGCTGCGCGTCGCGCTCGCGACGACGCACCTGCCGCTGAAGGACGTGTCCGCCGCGCTGACGATCGACGGGCTGGTCGAGACGCTGACGATCGTCGACCACGACCTGCGGCGCGACTTCGGTCTCGCCGCGCCGCGCATCCTCGTCACGGGGCTCAACCCGCACGCGGGCGAGAACGGCTATCTCGGCCGCGAGGAGATCGACGTGATCGAGCCCGCGCTCGCGCGCGTGAAGGCGCAGGGCATCGACGCGCACGGCCCGTATCCGGCCGACACGCTGTTCCAGCCGCGCTACCTCGCCGATGCGGACTGCGTGCTCGCGATGTTTCACGACCAGGGCCTGCCGGTGCTCAAGTACGCGACGTTCGGCGAGGGGATCAACGTCACGCTCGGCCTGCCGATCGTCCGCACGTCGGTCGATCACGGCACCGCGCTCGACCTCGCCGGCACCGGCCGCGCCGATCCGGGCAGCATGATCGCCGCGCTCGATACCGCCGTCACGATGGCGCGTCACCGCCGCGCAGCCCGGCCTGACGCAGCCTGACTCCATTCCTCGCGTTTTTTCGTTTTTTATAGTCGATGTCGAACAGCAGACAGCACCAGGGCCATTTCGCGCGCAAGCGCTTCGGGCAGAACTTCCTCGTCGATCACGGCGTGATCGACTCGATCGTCGCGACGATCGGTCCGGCGCGCGGCCAGCGGATGGTCGAGATCGGCCCGGGCCTCGGCGCACTGACCGAGCCGCTGATCGCGCGCCTCGCGACGCCCGAGTCGCCGCTGCATGCGGTCGAGCTCGACCGCGACCTGATCGCCCGGCTGCAGCAGCGCTTCGGCCCGCTGCTCGAACTGCACGCGGGCGACGCGCTCGCGTTCGACTTCCGTTCGCTCGCGGCGGCGGGCGACAAGCCGTCGCTGCGCATCGTCGGCAACCTGCCGTACAACATTTCCAGCCCGCTGCTGTTCCACCTGATGACGTTCGCCGACGTGGTCGTCGACCAGCATTTCATGCTGCAGAACGAGGTCGTCGAGCGGATGGTCGCCGAGCCGGGCACGAAGGCGTTCTCGCGCCTGTCCGTGATGCTGCAGTACCGCTACGTGATGGACAAGATGATGGACGTGCCGCCGGAGTCGTTCCAGCCGCCGCCGAAGGTCGATTCGGCGATCGTGCGGATGATTCCGTACGAGCCGCACGAGTTGCCGGACGTCGATCCGGTGCTGCTCGGCGAGGTCGTGACGGCGGCGTTCTCGCAGCGCCGCAAGATGCTGCGCAACACGCTCGGCGACTATCGCGAGACGGTCGATTTCGACGCGCTCGGCTTCGATCTCGCGCGCCGCGCGGAAGATGTGAGCGTGGCCGAGTATGTCGGCGTCGCGCAGGCGCTTGCGGCGGCGCGCAAGGCCGGGTGACGCACGCGGCGCTGACGCCGGAAACGCACGCCGATCTTCGAGGCTGCCCCGAGGGCAGCCTTTTTCAATTGCGCGCGGGCGCGTTGACGAGCCCGATGCCGGCCAGCACCAGTGCGGCGGCCGACATGAAGCGCCAGCCGACCGATTCGCCGAGCAACAGCACCCCGAACGCAACGCCGAACAGCGGCGACAGGAACGTGAACACCGACAGCCGCGACGCGATGTAGCGCGTCAGCAGCCAGAACCACGACAGATAGCTGACGAACGCGACGATCACCGACTGGTACGCGAGGCTCGCGACCGCGACGGGCGTCACGTGCGCGAACGATGCCTGGCCGAGCAGCGCAGCGAGCGCGAGCAGCATCGCGGCCGACACCGTGAGCTGGTAGAACAGCGTCTTGCTCGCGCTCGCATATGCGCGAGCGACGTCGAGCGCACGACGACCGTCGTCGCCGCCCACATCGCGCCGCCGAGAATCCCGAGCGCGTCGCCGGCAAGCTCCGCGAGCACCGACGCGCCGGGTGCGAGCGGCTTCAGGAAGCCGTCGGCGAACGCGAGCGCGATGCCGGCGAACGCCAGGCCGACGCCGAGCCACTGGGTGCGCTGCAGGCGCTCGCCCGGCGTGAACAGGTGCAGGCCGAGCGCGGTGAAGCACGGCGCCGTGTACAGGAAGATCGCCATGTGCGACGCGCTCGTCAGCGTCAGGCCGAAGAACACGCAGATGAATTCGCCGGCGAACAGTGCGCCGGCCGCGAGTCCGGGGCCGAACGTGCGGTCCGCGCGGAACAGCGGCGTGCCGCGTGTGCGCGCCCAGCCCCACAGCAGCAGCGCGGCGATCAGCGAGCGCAGGCCGGCCTGGAGCATCGGCGGGATCGCGGCGTTGGTGCTCTTGATCGCGACCTGCTGGAAACCCCAGATCGCGCACAGCAGCAGCATCAGCCCGACTGCGCGTGCGTCCAGCGCGCCGCGCGTCGGCGATGCGGCGAGCGCGCTCATCGGCGGACCTCGCCGGCGTGACGCAGGACGGGCAGCGAACGAGACGGGCAGACGGCGCGTTGTTGGCGAACGAGTTGGCGATTTCGCACGGCGGGCAATGTGGCTGAATGGGAAGAGGCGGCGCGGGCCGGCGGCGGGCGGATGCCCACGTTTGGTGCGACGTGCGACGATGTTACCCGATCGATGGACTTGCCGGCGAGCCTCCGGCGGAGCGGTGCCGGTCCGCGCGTGGGCGCAGGCGGTCGGGTGATGGTCTCAAGCACGTCCGAACGCCGCCCAAAATCCCGCCCGATCGCCCCGGAACCGTGACAGCACCGCCCGCAAACCACCCCCAACCCCGCGCCTCCACCCCCGGCGGGATTCACCCGTCTCCGGTAGAATTTCCGGTTCCGGAAAGTCCCCACAGGAGTACACAGATGCGTTTACTGCACACGATGCTGCGAGTCGGCGATCTCGACCGCTCGATCAAGTTCTATACCGAATTGCTCGGCATGAAGCTGCTGCGCCGCCAGGATTATCCGGAAGGCAAGTTCACGCTCGCGTTCGTCGGCTACGAAGATGAAAGCACGGGCACGGTGATCGAACTGACCCACAACTGGGATACCCCGTCCTACGACCTCGGCACGGGTTTCGGCCATTTGGCGCTGGAAGTCGACGATGCGTACAAGGCCTGCGAGCAGATCAAGGCGCAAGGCGGCAAGGTCACGCGCGAAGCGGGCCCGATGAAGCACGGCACGACCGTGATCGCGTTCGTCGAGGATCCGGACGGCTACAAGATCGAGTTCATCCAGAAGAAGGCGCACTGAGCGCCGGATGAGCGGCTCGCGGCGCGCCATGCGCGTCGCGATGCAAAACGGGCGGTGCGGGGATTTCTGCACCGCCCGTTCGTTTTTTACAGCGACGGCAGCAGCTCCGGCGGATGATGCTTGAGCGTGTGCCGCGCTTCGCGGAATTCCGGGAAGATCGACTCGACGGTCTGCCAGAAGCGCGGGCTGTGGTTCATCTCGCGCAGATGCGACAGCTCGTGCGCGACGACGTAGTCGATGATCGACATCGGAAAGTGGATCAGCCGCCAGTTCAGGCGAATCTTGCCGTCGCTCGAGCAGCTACCCCAGCGCGTCGCGGCCGACGACAGCGCGTACATCGAATACGTGACGCCGAGCTTGTCCGCGTAGAACGCGAGCCGTTCGCCGAAGATCCGCTTCGCCTCGCCCTGCAGCCAGCCCTGCACGCGGTCCTTGATCTGCTGCGCGTCGGCGTGCGCGGGCAGCGGCAACCGCAGCGCATCGCCGTCGAACGCGACCGCGCCGGCATCGGACGCGAGCGCGACCGTCACCGATTTGCCCAGATACGGGAGCTGCGCGCCGTCGCGCCAGTCGATCTGCGGCAGCGCGCGCTGTTCGGTGCGCGTCTTCCATTCCGCGAGCTTCGCGAAGATCCAGCGCTGCTTTTCGGCGATCGCCGCCTCGATGTCCGCGAGCGTGACCCAGCGCGGCGCGGTGATCGTCAGCCCGCTGCCGTCGATCGTGAAGCCGATCGTGCGGCGCGCGGAGCGCTTCAGCCGGTATTCGAGCGTGCGGCTGTCGAGCGCGAACGTGCGCACGCGCGAACGGTCGGGTGCGGGACCGGGATCGGGCGCCGCCGCGGGCGCCGCTTCGGGCGGCGTCTGCTGCGCAGCGGGCGCGGCCGGCGCGGCGGCCGGCCCGTCGAAGAGCGGCAGATCCAGCTGGCGATGATCGAGAGCCACGACGGCGGGTCGTGGCCGCGGACGCTTCTTCATCAATTCGCTTCGTCTTGTAGTACGCAACAACGGATCCGGCCCGGGTGAATCAGACTTGCGCGGCATCGCGCTTTTCGGCGCTGCCCGGCGCGCGGTAGGCGTCCGGGTCGATGCGGCGCATTTCCGCTTCGATCCACGCTTCGACGCGCGAGTTCAATACGTCGGGCGTGAGACCGGTCACGTCGATCGGCTTGCCGATCGACACCGTGACGGTGCCCGGGTATTTCGTGAAGGAATTGCGCGGCCACACGCGGCCGGCGTTGTGCGCGATCGGCACGACCGGCGCGCCGGTCTCGATCGCGAAACGCGGGCCGCCCGTCTTGTACTTGCCCTGCTTGCCGACCGGCGTGCGGGTCCCTTCCGGGAACATGATCACCCACGCGCCCTCCGCGAGCCGCTTCCGGCCCTGGCGGATCACCGAGTCGAACGCGTTCTTGCCTTCCTTGCGGTTGATGTGAACCATGTGCAGCATGCCGAGCGCCCAGCCGAAGAACGGCACGTACAGCAGCTCGCGCTTGAACACGTAGCAGAGCGGCTTCGGCATCAGCGCCGGAAACGCGAGCGTTTCCCACGCGGACTGGTGCTTCGACAGCAGCACCGCCGGGCCGTCCGGCAGGTTCTCCGCCCCCTCGATGCGGTAGCGGATGCCGTTCAGCCAGCGCACGACCCACAGCGTGGACTTGCACCAGCCGGCCGCCATCCAGTAGCGCGCGTCGGGGCGCAGGAACGGGAACGCGATGAAGCACGCGGTCGCGTACGGCACCGTGTACAGGATGAAGTAGATCAGCAGCAG